>CAKPXR010000005.1 GCA_934202215.1 uncultured Veillonella sp. | reverse complement strand
TGTCATTACTTATATCCTTATTGGTATTTGTATTCTATTTATACCCAAGAGAAATAGCCTATAAAGGTATACGATTAATTCGTATTGTTTTAACTGCTGGCTTATGGCTCGCTATGAATGCCCATATTTTATATGGTGGTTATATTCCAGAATTTATTGTATCTTTAGTTCCCGCCGTTTTCCCAACGTATCAAGGTAATCCGCTCGTATTTGTTACTCCCACTTTATTAGAAGCTGGTATGACAGGTGTAGCAGTGATTATAGGCGCATTGGTAGAACGTGGTATAATTTCACGACGCCGTGAACGTATTTAATTTCTAGTTTCGACTTATATCCGTAAGGAATGAGAGCGAAGGAGGATTTATGAACAACATTGAACGTCCAGTGGATGATAACTCAACTGTATCAATCCAAGACAATGAAAAACTGAAGCAAGTTGAACGTAAAGAAACTAAAAAGCAGAAGAAGAGTGGCATTACGATTCGAGAATTAACAATTATTGGTCTTTTAGCGGGGATTACTATTGCATTAGGTGTTTCTGGCTATGGCATTATTCCATTAGGCCCTCTTAATGTAACTACTCTACATGTACCGACCTTGATTGGTGCTATTGTAGAGGGACCTAAGGTAGGTGCTTTTGTAGGCTTTATCTTTGGTTGTTATAGTTTATGGCAAAATATTACAGCTCCTAATATTTTATCCCCACTATTTATTAATCCAATCATCTCTGTATTACCGCGTATACTTTTCCCTGTATTAGCATACTTGGTATATCTCTTATTGTGGAAAGCGCCAAAAGGTCCACGTATTATCGTTTCTGCATTTATGGGGACCGTATTCCATACAATTATGGTTATGGGATTAATCTTTGTGCTCTATGCAGATATGTTCGCCACTAAAATGAATCTTAGTCCAGACCAAGTGTTGGGATCTATTGTATTCTTATCTGTTACACATGGCATTCCAGAAGCTGTTTTTGCAGCAGTCATCGTTACACCAGTAGCTATGGCATTGCGTAAAGTGTTGCGCAAGGATACTCCAAAGAAATCAAAATCTGAGGCTGTTACACCAACAACAGTAGAAGCAGAGGCAAACAAAACTGTAGCTACAGATGTAAATGAAACGAAACCTTTAGAGGAAAACATAACAAAATAGTATTTTACAGGCTTTTTATAAATATGATAAAATAAATATCATTCGATAAGTATTGAGGAGGATAACCATGGCTAAACGTATTCGTACTATCAACACTGAATCCTTACAAAAAACTGCTAAAACTGGCGGTTGTGGGGAATGTCAAACATCTTGCCAATCTGCTTGCAAAACAAGCTGCACAGTTGGTAACCAAGTTTGCAAACAAAAATAATAAAGAGGCTCGCTTAGCGGGCCTTTTTTATTTATGTTTTTAATACATACCTTGTATGGTATATCTTTATGACTCTTTTCATAACGTTTAGTGCGGAAATGTGGTACAATTATCTAGAAAGTTCTATATAGTAGAACTTTTACCATACATATTATTTGGAGGTACCATGTTAGAATTAAAACCAATGATCCATAAGTTTCGGATGAAGGATAACTATTACTGCTTAGATGTAAATAGCGGTATCATTCACGTTATCGACGAACTCATTGATAGAGTTCTTGACATATATGATGGCACTAATCGCGATGCAGTACATGCTGCTTTAGATGCTAAAGAAGATGCAGTAGAACTCGATGAGATTATGGATGAGTTAGATGAGCTCATTAAGGCAGAGCAATTGTTTGCTCCAATGAGTACTGAGTTTAAACTTGTAGTAGGTGAAAAACCTATTGTTAAGGCATTATGCTTGAATATTGCTCATGATTGCAATTTGGCATGTAAATACTGTTTTGCCAGCCAAGGTGATTACGGCGGTGTAAAACGTGAGTTGATGAGCTTTGATGTGGCGAAGCGTGCTGTAGACTTCCTCATTAAAATGAGTGGCCCTCGTCAACATTGTGAGATTGATTTCTTTGGTGGGGAACCTTTATTGAACTGGGATGTTGTAAAACAAACAGTTGAATATATCGAATCTATTCAAGAAAAGCACAATAAGATCTTTAAGCTTACCTTAACTACAAATGGCATGTTGTTAACACAAGATAAAATTGATTACGTAAACGAACATAAGATGAGTCTTGTACTGTCTTTAGATGGTCGTGAATCTGTACATAATGCAATGCGCCCTGTAGCTGGTAGTGGTGCTGAGTCTTATAAATATATTGCTAAAAATCTTATCAATGCCGTAAAACAACGTCATGGTCTTGAATATTACGTACGCGGTACGTATACACATAAGAACTTAGATTTTACAAAAGACGTTATGGCTATGTCTGATCTTGGCTTTGAACATTTATCCATGGAACCTGTAGTAGGTGAAGAAGGGGACTATGTGCTTCGCGAAGAGGATTGGCCAGTATTAGAAAAAGAATATGAAAAATTAGCTGATATTTATTTACAACGTCAATTGGAAGGTTGGGGTGAGAAGTTTAACTTCTTCCACTTCCGTATGGATTTATATCGTGGCCCATGTATGGCGAAGCGCCTTCGCGGTTGTGGGGCAGGTCATGAATATATGGCAATAGTTCCTAATGGTGATATTTATCCATGTCATCAGTTTGTTGGCAAAGAAGGTTTCGTTCTTGGTAATGTATATGATGGTTTACAAAATACAGAAATCCCTAAAGATTTCCGTAATACCCATGTATTCTCTAAACCAACTTGTGCCGAATGTTGGGCGAAATTCTTCTGTTCCGGTGGTTGTCATGCTAACAACATTACATTAGGTGGCGATTTAGAAACACCTTATGAATTTGGTTGCCGTTTACAAAAGAAACGCATTGAATGTGCCATTATGATTCAAGCTGAGTTAGAACAAGCTGGCATTGATGGAAGTATTCCTGTAGCATTAGGTTAATATCCATTAATTCTCCATCTATAGTAGGAGTTTATATGAAACAAAATAGTAATCAAACTATAGAACGCTGGGGAATTCGTTATACCGGTATAGTTCAAGGGGTCGGCTTCCGACCCCTTGTTTCTATGTGGGCACATTCCCTAGGGTTAACTGGTTTTGTATATAATGATAGCAAAGGTGTTTATGTTGAGGTACAAGGTCGTGTTGGCGATTTGCAGCTCTTTTTAGATGCTATTCAAGAGGAGCGACCTAGACTGTGCCGTATTACAAGTCAAACAGTACAACATCTTACTATAAAAAATAAGGAAGTTGAGTTTTCTGTTAAGCCATCTCCACTAGGTGAAGCAGTTAGCACCTTTATTAGTGCTGATACTGCGCCATGTGCTGATTGTCTTAAAGAACTACAACAGGACAAGCGCAGAAAGGAATATCCTTTTATCAATTGTACAAACTGTGGCCCACGATATACGATTATTAAATCACTTCCCTATGATCGGGAACGAACGACGATGGACGAGTTTCCTATGTGTGAAGCTTGTAAGGCTGAATACGAAGACATAGAGGGGCGCCGTTATCGTGCTGAACCTAATGCGTGTTCTCTTTGTGGGCCGCATTATACTCTATATAAACCTAATCGTACGGTTGTAGATACAGTAAATGTATGGAATACAACTCGTGAATTAATCAACGAAGGTAGTATTATCGCTATAAAGGGAATTGGCGGCTATCATTTAGTTTGTGATGCTCGAAATGATGTAGCGGTACAACGCTTACGTAAGCGTAAAAACAGACCACATAAACCACTAGCAATTATGGTGGGGTCTCTAGATACGGCCATAGAATTAGTTCATATTAGTGATGTAGAACTAGATACATTGACCGGAATGGAGCGTCCTATCGTACTATTACAAAGAAATCATGATAGTTTGGTACGGTTAAGTTCCCATGTGGCACCAGATAATCATATGCTGGGGATAATGCTACCGTATTCACCAATGCATGAGGTTCTATTACCATCAGATGCAGCTTGGGTTATGACGAGTGGCAATCGCAGTGGTGATCCCGTATTATATGATGATGATCAAGCCTTTGAAGAGTTAGAATCGGTTGCCGATTATTTCTTGGTGCACAATCGTCAAATTTATGCCCCTCTCGATGACTCTGTTGTGACGGTCATCCATAATAAAATTCGATTTATTCGTCGTAGTCGTGGTTATGTACCAGAACCTATTCATTGTGAACTTTCAGGGCAAAGTCCGATATTAGCGATGGGTAGTGATCTGAAAAATGCATTTGCTATGAATAAAGGGTCTGAAGTTCTTGTAGGCCCACATATTGGTGATCTACAAAATGCATCTACTCATGCCACATTGGAGTGGACCATTGACCGATATGAAAAATTGTTCTCCATACAGCCTGAAAAAATTATGGTAGATAGTCATCCTCAATTTTTCTCGTCTCACTTAGGAGAACGTATTGGTAAAAGTTCACAAATCCCTGTTATCTCTGTTCAACATCATCATGCTCATATTGCATCGGTCATGGCAGAGCACAATCTTGAAGGCCCAGTGCTGGGTATTGCCATGGATGGTACCGGATATGGACCAGATGGAACTGTATGGGGCGGTGAATTTCTCCTTTGTAAGGAAGATCAATATCAACGCTTAGCTCATATACATGAAGCGCCATTACCAGGTGGAGAGAAAGCTGTTTCCGAGCCATGGCGCCAAGCCTTATGGTATATCCGAAATTACTATGGTGATGATATTCCACCTATTTACCAAGATTGGATGAAAGAATTGCCTAAAGGTTGGGAAATATTAGATAAAGCATTACAATCTACGATGCCTATGGTTCAAGCAACGAGTTGTGGTCGTTTGTTTGATGCGGTAGGCTCTCTTTTGGGGCTTGGTATCGTTCACACCTATGATGCTCAAATTGCTATAGCGTTAGAGGCTCTATGTGGTGATGAAAAAGGGATATTGCTTGATTATAACTACGATGGGCGAACCCTTGATTTTAAACCTACCGTTCAATCTATTATGGATGGTGTAGTTAATGGTGAATCTAGGTCTCATCTTGCTGCATCCTTCCATAAAACCGTTGCTATCGCATTATGTGAAGCGGCTGCGGATTTAATGGAACGATATAATGTTAGTGATGCGGCTATCTCTGGCGGTGTATTTCAAAATCGTAAATTAGTGGAGTTGATATATCGTGCTTGGCATGTAGGCGATTTGTATATGAATGAAGCGGTTCCTTCCAATGATGGAGGACTAGCATTTGGTCAACTATGGATTGGTAATCAGAAATAATTATATATTCTTGTAGTTAGTATCACTTAATAATTACTCTAATTGTGATACAATGATATCAGAAATATTTATATACTGTGAGTTTGCTTTCATAGGAGTAAACATATAGAATTTGTTATTAATATAATATATAAGGAGATAGTATGTGCTTAGCTGTACCAGCACAGTTAGTAGCTGTGAATGATGTTATTGGCACTGTTGAATTAATAGGTGCCACCCGTGACTGCAGCTTACTCCTCGTACCAGAAGCAAAGGTAGGGGACTGGTTGTTAGTCCATGCGGGTTTTGCTGTACAAATTGTTGATGAAGAAGAGGCACAAAAGACATTAGAGGCCTTTAGGGAGCTAGAAGAACTTGAAGAAGCTTACTTTGCAGGAAAAGCAGAATAGTGCTGATGCGTTGTTAAAACGTATCAATGCCCTTCATGAGCCTGGGGAAACCGTAAGGCTTATGGAGGTTTGTGGTACACATACTGTATCGATTTTCCGTGAAGGTCTTCGTCAATTATTGCCAAGTGGCATTGAACTTGTAAGTGGACCAGGATGTCCTGTATGTGTAACAGATCAAACGTATATGGATAAGGCGTTAGCCTATGCTGAACGCGATGATGTTATTATTGCTACCTTTGGAGATATGTTAAAGGTTCCTGGAAGCTATAGTAGTCTTAGTGAGGCTCAAACAAAGGGTGCCCATATTCATGTCATTTATACCCCTTTAGAGGTGGTAGAACTTAGTAAAAAATATCCAGATAAGAAAATAGTATTTCTGGCTATAGGATTTGAAACGACTATTGCAGTTATTTGTGCAACTGTAAAAGCAGTTCATGCAGCAGGACTGAAGAATGTTTTCTTCCTTGTATCTCATAAGTTAGTGCCTCCTGCATTACGAGCTTTATTAGATAAACAAGAGGGACATATCGACGGCTTTATTTTGCCAGGTCATGTAAGCGTTATTATTGGTGAAGATCCATATCAATTCTTACCTGACGAATATCACATACCTTCTTGTATTGCCGGCTTTGACGGACTTGAAATTTTGTCTGCTATAGCAAATATTTTAGAGCAACGTAAAACGGGTAACTTTGTTGTGGGTAATACCTATCATTCTGTAGTTATGCAGAAAGGAAACCCTGTAGCACAAGCTATGATCAAAGAAGTATACGATGTATGTGATGATGCTTGGCGTGGTATCGGTGTCATTCCAAACTCTGGCTTAAGATTGAAGGATGAATATGCAGCCTATGATGTAGAACGGGCATTGCCTATCCGGCTAGAAAAACCTTCTCTTGATCCGAAGGGGTGTCAATGTGGTCGTGTATTGCAAGGTCTTATTAAGCCAAGTGAATGTCCATTATTTGGTAAAAGTTGTACTGCAGATCACCCTGTTGGTGCTTGCATGGTATCTGTAGAAGGTAGTTGTGCCGCATGGTATAAATATGGTTATTCCAGTGGTGGATCGACGTGGGAGGATTAATATGGAACGAGTTCGCTTAGTCCATGGGAATGGCGGTCGATTTAGTCATGAATTGACCGAGCGTTTTATTTTGAAATACTTTACAAATGATTTATTGTCTCCTTTACATGATGGTGCTCAATTTCCTGTTACAGCAGGACGTATGGCGTTCTCTACAGATTCCTATGTAGTACAACCAACGTTTTTCCCTGGTGGAAATATTGGTAAAGTAGCTGTCTGTGGTACTGTGAATGATTTAGCTATGAATGGTGCTGTTCCACAATATTTAAGCTGTGGCCTTATTTTAGAAGAAGGCTTGGCTTTTGATGAGTTAGATGAAATTCTTCATACCATGTCCGATATGGCTAAAGCCGCAAATGTACAAATTGTTACAGGAGATACCAAGGTTGTAAAAAAAGGTGAGGTAGATAAAATCTATATAAATACTGCAGGAGTTGGTATGATTCCAGCAGGAATAGATATTGGTCCACATCGTGTAAAGCCTGGTATGGATATCATCTTATCTGGTGCCATAGGCGATCATTCTATTGCCGTTATGGGTCAACGATTTGGATTAGATTTATCTGATTCATTACGAACTGACTGCGCCCCTTTAAACAATATGGTTCATGCCGTACTTGATAAAGTGGGGCCTCAAGTAGCTCTTTTGCGAGATCCTACACGAGGTGGGTTAGGTACTGTGTTAAAAGAAATTGCAGACCAAAGTCAAGTGGGAATCAAGGTAGAGGAAGCAGCTATACCAATTCACGCCGAAGTACAATCTATTTGTGATATTTTAGGATATGATCCGTTATATTTAGCAAATGAAGGCAAGGTTGTACTCATGGTAGATCCATCCGTTACAGATGAAATTCTATCCATTCTTCACAGCTTTGAAGAGGGCAAAGAATCGGTATTAATTGGAAAAACCTTAGATAAGAATATTGGTAAGGTTGGTTTACAAACTGCGATTGGTGGTGTTCGCTTAATCGATTTGTTAGGTGAAGATCAAGTTCCTCGTATCTGCTAATCATATAATTTAGTTTCTTTAAGTCTTAAGGATATGTAAAGATAAGAACTAATTTATCCCTATAGAGTATGAGTTAGACTAGATATTGACACTAATTCTTTGCGATGGTAGCGTTAAATTAAGTTGTGTAAAATTCATTGGTTATTCATCAGACTTTTATACAATGCTAATATCTTTATGTGTAAGTTCTTATACTTTCACTAGAATCTATGTATAGAATTTGTTAAAATATAAGTATCTATAGGAGGCTTATTATGAAAAAGAAGATTATTACAGCTGTTCTAGGGATTTGTTTAACTACAACTGCATTTGGTGGCATCTTGACTACACAAGCTGGTGGCCTTAGCAGTATTCTTGGTGGTGCAGCTAAAATTGGTGGTATCGGTATTGTTATTAACAAATTCGGTCCACAAATTGACTCTTTTTTGAATAAATTATTGAAACAAAATAACTTAAGCACAGAATATACAACTAAAGTTGTACCTATCATCAGTATCGGTACAAAAGGTTATATCGGTGCTGCTCAAGTTACTGGTCCTGCATCTAGCATTGAACAAGTTAAAGCCGTTGCCCAAGTAGAAGGTAGCTTTAATGGCATGGTTCGTGTTAAAGGTTTAGTACCTGTTGATAGCACAAATCCAATTGGTGCATCTCGTGTTCAAGGCGTTGGTGTATCTGCTATTATCGATTTGAAAATTTAATGGCCACTGAGCATATAAAATAGTAGACTCAGGGAATAAGCACGGTCTTAGGCCCGTGCTTATTCTGTTTGTATAACAGTTATACATTAGATACGTTGTGGAGGAATTTATGAAGAAGCAAGTACTTACACTTTTAATGGCATCCTTGATTTCAGGCACTGCATTTGCTGCTCCTGGCACAGTTACAGAGAAGACAAATGTTTTGGAAACTACTGTATATGGCGCAGTACAAGATGGTGCTGTAGTGGACCGCATTAATCAACTTGATGAAACCGTGTATGGTACTGGTTTTAATGGTAACTCCGCTACATTGAGTAAACGTGTTGATTCTCTCTATGACTCTGTAGAAGGTAGTGGTACAAATATTTCTTTGCGCGAAGAAATGGATGCATTGGAATATACATATCAAAATAGCATTAATGCAGGCTCTCTAGTGGATCGTGTAGAAAAGATGGAGCGTAGCGTTAATGGACGTATTGGTAGTGGCTCTTTACAGAAACGTATCATTTCTTTGAAAACAAAAGTGTATGGTAGCAATGTAACACTTACTAACCAAGTTGGTACATTAGCTGGTAACAAAGTATTCAAAGTTACCTTGAATGAAGCCGTTTCTTCTAAAACTAGCCATGAAGGTGATACAGTTCCTTTCACAGTAGCAGAAAATGTAATGGATGGCAATGTGTTGTTAGTTCCTGCAGGTACAGTAGGATCTGGTACGATTACATCTTTGAAAAAAGCACGTTCTTTTGGCCGTAATGGTGCACTAGATATCACATTTGATACAATTCCTGCTATCGATGGCACTCAGTTTACTGCGGTACAAGGTAAAGAAGCTAAGGATAAAACTCGCAATGAAGTTAAAGCCGCTGGTGCTTCTGTAGCTGGTGCAGTTTTACTTGGTCCTGTAGGCTTAGTAGGCGGTGCTTTTGTTAAGGGAAAAAATATTGAGTACCCTGCTGGTGCAACTATTTATGTACAACCTCAAGATTCTGTAACAATTCAAGGTCTTGTTATTGGTGGTGATGGTTTAGCACATAGTAGTGATGAATTGGCAGATGCAGTAACAGTTCCAACTTCAGCCGATGAAACTGAAGAAACTGTAGACAATAATGAAGCGACTGTTGATGAGAATGCAACAACAACAGAGGAACCAACTGCAGTAGAAGAACCAGATGAACCAGTAGAAAATGTTTCTCAGCCTATCGTAGTTGTAAAACGTAATCAATAATTAACAAATTCTTATAGCAAGAGGAGTTCTAGTAACCATGAGGAAACGTAAAGTACAATGGCTGGCAGCGGCATGTGTTTTTTGTTTAGCACAACCAGTATGGGCCGCTACAGAGTCAACCACGGTATATCAAGATCAATTGGATAGCGTTGATCAATCCTATCTTGGAGAAATCTCTAAAGCATCTACACCTGAAAATAGTAATATCCGTGTTGTACGTCGTGGTGAAAAGGCGAAGTCTGATCAACCTTCAGAACAATTGCCGACTCGTATTGATGCAGATAAAATGTCCTATACTGGGTCCACTGGTGATGTATATGCTCAAGGTAATGTCGTTGTGACTCAAGGCAATCAAACTTTGATGGCCCCACGCATTGAAGGCAATACCAAAACTACAGAATACCGTACTGTTGGCGGATATCGCTATTTAGAAAATGGTGGTAAAACTAAGGATATTACAGGGCAAAACATGACCTATCGTACTAGTGATCATCACTTTACTGCTGACCAAGCTTTTGGGTGGAATGATCCTTATTATGTAAAAGGTCAAAATGCTACTTTTGATGGTGAAACTGGTCATATGGAAAAAGGCATGCTTACAACTAAACATGCGATGGCCTTTAAACATACACCTGATTATCGTGTAGAAGGGCAGGATATTCAGGTATATCCTGGGGATAAAGTAGTTATTAAGAAACCATCTTTCTATATTAAGAACTTTAAACTTTTATCTTTACCATCTTATACAACCTCTCTTCGTCATGATAAGGAAGGCAAGTTTAGTATTTTCTCATTAGTGCCTAAGCCAACTTATAGTAGTGATGATGGGTTTGGTTTACATGGTAGTACTGAGTATCCAATCGGTAAACATGGTGAAGCGTACATTGACTATCGTTGGTACGTTAAAAATGGATTTAAACCGCAAATTGGGTATCGTCATTATTTACCTTGGGCTACAGCTTCAATTGGATATAGTAAAGAATCTAATGAGTATAATGATGAAACTGTATGGGTAGAGAAAATTGGTGAGGTTCGCCTAGATACACATACATATCATGTAGGGAAATCACCAGTTACAGTGCGTGGTGGTGTCAATGCTGGTTATTGGAAAGAAGGTTCTGTAAAAGGTACGCATAATGAATACTATGCAGAAGTATCTCACGATCCAATTAAACTTGGTAAAAATGCTAATTTACGCTTCTTAGGTGGTTATCAACGAGACTATTATGGTTATAATGATACGATCCGTAGTATGCCTTACTGGGGGGCTCGATTCCGTTCCAAGGTTGGCAATCGTGCTAATGTATGGGTTAGTTATAATCAACGTAATATTTCATATAATAACTCTCCATATCGATTCGATACGACAGAGCTTCCTAAGGAGCTCATTTATGGTGGTTCTTATAAATTAACTCGCTTGGATGATGTTTCTGTCAGTGTGAAAACAAATATGATGAGTGGTCAAATAGACTCTGTATATTATACATGGCATCGTGACTTACACTCTTTTGATCTATACTTAACTTATAAGGATGCACATAGAAGTGACAATGATCAATGGAAAATCAAATTTGTTGGCAAAGACTTTTAATTAGGAGATAACTATGCAACGTATTAGAAAAGCCGTTATTCCAGCAGCTGGCTTTGGTACACGGTTCTTACCAGCTACTAAAGCACAACCAAAGGAAATGCTTCCTATCGTGGATACACCAGCTATCCAATATATTGTGAAAGAAGCATTAGATTCTGGTATTGAAGAAATCCTTATCATTACAGGTCGTAATAAACGTGCTATTGAAGATCATTTCGATAGCAGTGTTGAACTAGAATTGCTTTTACAAAGCCAAGGTAAAAATAAACAGTTGGCTATGATTAAGGATTTAGCGGATATTAAGGTTCACTTCATTCGTCAAAAAGCTCCACGTGGTCTTGGTGATGCTGTACTATGCGCAAAAGCTTTTATTGGTGATGAACCATTTGCAGTGTTACTTGGCGACGATATTGTGTATAATCCTGAAAACCCATGCTTAAAGCAGTTAATTGAGTGTTATGATAAACATCCTGGCATTATCTTAGGGGCTCAATTTGTACCAGAGGATAAAGTTAGCTCTTATGGCATTGTATCCGGTGAAGCATTAGCGGATAATTTATATCGCGTTCATAATTTGGTGGAAAAACCAAAAAAAGAAGATGCACCATCTCGACTTGCTGTATTAGGTCGTTATATTTTAACACCAGATATTTTCAATATTTTGGAAAATACAAAACCTGGCGTAGGTAATGAGGTTCAATTGACTGATGCATTAGCAGCATCTAAAACTGACACGTATGCATTGGCCTATGAAGGCATTCGTTACGATACAGGTGATAAACTAGGTTACTTAAAAGCTACTGTTGAATATGCATTGCGCAATGAAGAATTAGGTGAAAGCTTCAAGGCATACTTAAAAGAGCTAGATCTTAAATAACAAATCTATAAGATTTAACCTTATGAAAGAACCTATGATATATCATGGGTTCTTTTCTTTTGGTAGTACATTTAGCTAATATAGATATGTTATTTTATATTTGTTAACAAATGGATAATGACTTTTGTTGACGAATGAGATGATGTTGATTATAATCAATTTATTGAATAAATAAAGGAATATGATTATATGAGATCGCTTTTTAAAACATTATGTAATAATGATTTTGGACTACCAGGACATAGTGTTATTAAGCATATGCATTATGACGCTTCGGGTAGTGATCAATCTATCAGTGGTATTCTGTATCAAGTTGCTAAAACTACTACAATTGGTATTCTAGATAAATCGGGTTTTTTGATTGTTGATTTACGACCGGTGCCGAGAAAATTTCGCATTCGTTCTACAATTCATGAAGAGGAAAATGACCGAACTATATCTTTCTCTAGGGATGATATCTTACGATTTGTAAATGATATTAATGATAACAATGAAATTCATCGTGAAGCGCCTTATGTAGTGCCTGGTTGTATGATTTTAGAAAATTTATGGAATTATTGGAATATTAGTAAATCTGCGCAGCAGATGGCTATTTATTTTCATGCACCTGTCATTGCAGATGATAAGGTTACTTTAGTAGAAATTTCTGAAGATGATCAAGTAGAAGGATATGTAGGCGATACATTGGCTTTTTCGGCTACTTTTTTTGGTGAAAATGAAGATTTGTCATCTTTGAAACAAAGATGTATTAGTTAGGGGTAATTATGGAAGCAAGACGTTTAACAAAAATGGCTTTATTAACAGCTTTATTATGTATTTCTGCATATATTTCTTTCCCATTGCCATTTAGTCCGGCGATGGTAACTGCATTGACTTTGGTGGCTACATTAACAGGTCTATTATTGCAACCAAAGGATGCATTTATTGTCTTTATCGTATATGTTTTATTAGGCGCCGTTGGTCTACCTGTATTCGTTGGTGGTACGGCAGGTCTTGGTAAATTGTTGGGACCTACAGGTGGTTTTATTTTCTCTTGGCCTATAGCATATACATTACTCAGCGTATTTAAAGGTCCTAAGAAAAGTTTCTTGTCTTATGCATGGCGTTCCCTTGTAATTACTATTCCTGTAGTATATCTATTTGGCGTTGCAGGCTTTATGATTGTAACAAAAACTGAACTTTGGGCGGCATTGCCTGTAGTAATGTTCCCATTCATTCCTGGGGATATTGTAAAATGTCTCGTTGCTTCTTGGTTAGCAACTAAAATTAAAATTTAGAATGTAATAATGAAAAGAGGCATTCCTTGGGGATGCCTCTTTTCTGTATTTTCTTATAGGAGCTTATATGTCGGTATATATTCATGGTGGGCTTCGAAGCCCTATAGGCGTGCTAAATGGACAATATAAAAATACAAGACCTGAGGTGTTGGGTGCTCAGTTGATTAATGAGTTAATCAAACGGTACGAAATAGATTCTGTAGATGGTGTCTTTTGTGGTAATGCAGTAGGTACAGGTGGAAATATTGGACGTTTAATGAGCTTAATGTCTGATTTATTTGTATCAACGCCTGCTGTTACAGTTGATATGCAATGCGCATCAGCATTAATGAGCATTGAGATGGCATACACACATATTGCATCAGATGTTATGGATTCAGCTATTGCAGGTGGTATCGAAAGTTCTTCTTTACAACCGGATAGAATTTATGCAGCTAGTGATGATCGTGAAGGCCTATATAAGGTTGCTCAGTTTAGCCCTCAAGATTCTTCTCCTCTAGCTATGTTAGAAGGGGCAGAGAGGACGATTCAAAAGCATAATGTAGTAAAGGAAGATTTATATCCTTACATTATTGGCAGTCATAAGCGTGCTTCTGAAGCTTTAAATAATCCGCATTTGAAATCTTACATTATGCCTATTACCATCAATGGCAAAGCATGTGTAGATGAATGTATTCGGCCTAAGATGAATGAGAAACTATTATCACGGATGAAGCCTCTATTAGGTCCTGATTCTATTACAAATGCAGGTAATGCTTGTTTAACTCATGATGGTGCGGCTTTTGTATACTTATCTAATGTAAAAGGTCCCTTTAGAATTCATAGTATTATGCCTTGGGCAGGTAATCCTCAGTTTAGTCCAGAAGGTGCTCTTGAGAGTACTAAAGCCATTTTAAAACGCACTGGTCTAACGATGGATGATATTGATGTAGTGGAATGGAACGAAGCCTTTGCTATCATTGATGTAATATTCAATAAGGCCTATCCTAAGCATTTAGAAAAATATAATAAATTTGGTGGTGCCTTAGCGTATGGACATCCTTATGGCTGTTCTGGTGCTATATTAGTTCTTCATTGTATGGCTGCTTTAGAATCTTGTAATGGTCGCTATGGTTTGTGTACAATTGCCGGTGCAGGTGGTACAGGAACTGCTTTGATTATGGAACGAATGTAAAATGACAATTATTGAACGGTTACGACAATATAAAGAATTAGAGCCTCATAAGATTGCTCTCATTATAGATGATACAAAGTATACATATAGTGATATATATGATGCCATTCTATCAATAGATATTGATGATAGTAGTCATATAGTAAATCTCACTGAAGCTAAAGACTCAGTAAAAAATAAAGTTCTTTTAATTCAGAGTCAATCCTTTCTAGAACAATTTGTACAATGGTTAGGTGCATTGTATAAATGTTACATTCCTATGGTATGCCATAATGAGATGGATGTAGACTATGTAGAGGAATTAGTACTCGTTATAGCATCTGAAGGGGTCCCACCATCAGCTGATTTTGGTGTACTTACATCAGGTACTACAGGACGCCCTAAGCCATTGTGGCGAAAGGAAGAATCTTGGCGAGAGTTTTTTGATATTCAAAATACTATCTTTCATATCAACGAAGATACAAAAATTTTTTTGCAAGGAAGTTTTAGTTTTACTGGCGTTAGTAATATGGTTATCGCTGTTTTATGGGCAGGAGGAACCATTGTTACGACCAGTTCTATGCGTCCTACTCGTTGGATTGAGCTGCTTGAAAGATATAAAGTAGATCATATCTATGCTCTTCCTACAAAACTTAGATTACTCGTAAGGCATTGTAAATGTAAATTATGTGCGATTAACTATATTATTGGCGGCTCACAAGTGCTTGATCGTCATTTGATGGAGCAGTTGCAGCAGCTATGTCCTAATATGGAGTTTCTTCTGTATTATGGTGCTTCTGAGCTTAACTATATAACGTATTGCACAGGTAAAGAGTGGCTAGACCGAGAAGGCACTGTGGGCAGGCCATTCCCAACGCTCCAAATTAAAGCGGATGATGGGGTTATATATGTAACTACAAAGTATCATATTGAAGGTATTTCAGATACATATACGGTTAATGATTGTGGTTATATTGATTCAGAGGGGTACCTTATGTTCACTGGACGGCAAGGTGATGTAATTAATAAGGGGGGATATAAAATCTCCGTTCCCGAAATGGAACAGTATTTACAATCCTTACAAGGTGTTTCTGAAGTAGCCGTTATTAATATTAACGATGATATACGAGGAGAAGACTTTGTAGTCTATATAGTATTAGAGGCCAAGTCTGAATTAAGTAAAATCATAGAAACTATTCATCAAGAAAGACCCTCCATAGAATGGCCAAAATCTGTTTACTCTATTACTATGTTACCTCTTACAGAATGTTCAAAAGTTGATAAAAGAAAGCTAAAAGAGTGGTATAATAAAGGGTAATCGTTTTTACTATTATAAGGAGGCATCATGCAGATTAATAAGGCGGCGCTAGAGATTTTCGATTTTACATCCTCTTTAGCCGTATACTCTGAACATGAATTAAAGGTTGGAGATCAAGCCATTCATGATTATATTGCTAATCATGTAGTTAAGGCGTTCAAAGATCCCGGTGCTAGAACAGGTACCTTGCATGATGCAAGTCCATTTGGTAAACAACTAGTTGATTATAAAAATGGAGACCTCAAGTTTATAGATTTATCTAAGAATTTAGGTGAAAGCTTGTTTACCTATATGAAACAAGCGACGGACTCCGTTGTTGTCGATACGATTATTTGTGAAGCTGTTATGGATGCATCTTATATCTGTATTCTTTTGTGCCAAGCTCATGATGCTTTTACCCATCAACTATTTAGTGAAGACGATGGCAGCTTAGCTACCGAACTTGTTTCTCATAAGGCTGTGTTGCCGATGCCGTCACAGAAGTTACGTGCCTTTGCATCCATTAATTTGCATGATTTTAGCGTTCGAATTTTTGAACCTAAAGGGGAATTTGATGGTGAAGTATCCTATATCTTAGCAGATAAGGTATTGCAATTAGGCACAAATCAATCTTCTCGAGATACGGTGAAAAAGGTAAAAGCTATCGTAGATAAGGTGGCTCAAGAGCATGAGTCGGATGGTGTCGTTGAATTGACGACTGCAAAGTCTATGATTGCAAAAAATGCAGAAGTATCTGATACAGTAGATCCTGTTCGCATTGTGGAAGAGGTATTTAAAGGAAATCCGATTCAACAAGAGGCGGCTAAGAAAGAATTAGCCGATGCAGATATGATGCGTCCTTTACCTGTAAACCGTGAGTTTGCTACAAAGGTTGGTGAACATCATAAGATTAAAACGGATACGGGTATTGAAATTTCTTTTCCTGTAGAGTATATGAAAAATCGCGAGTTCATTGAAATTAAAACTAATGATGATGGAACCTTGCGTATTGAACTAAAAAATATTAATAAAATTGTAAATAAATAGTAATGAAAAAATATATTTATATATAGAAATATATTATGATACGATTAAATTTATTTGTTATGCTAGTATATGGAGGTTATAGTGGGTAAAGAGAAACATAAAAAAACAAACGCATTACGTATTTTAGATACTCATAAGATACCTTATAGTATTAGCGAATATGAGTGGTCTGAGGAGCGTGCCGCTGGACTTCATGTTGTGGAAGCATTAGGACTTGATGAGAAACAGGTCTTTAAAACATTAGTTGGCAAAGGCGACAAAACAGGCTTCGTAGTATTCTGTATTCCTGTAGCTGAAGAGCTAGATATGAAACAAGCGGCTCGTGTTAGTCATAATAAGTCTGTAGAACTTATTCATGTTAAGGACTTGCTTGGTATTACAGGGTATTTACGGGGAGGATGTTCTCCCGTGGGTATGAAAAAATCATTTCCTACCTATTTTGATGCAACTATGAAGCCGCAAGACTTTGTATATGTAAGTGCTGGTCTACGAGGTATGCAGATGAAGGTAAATCCTAAGGATTTAGCATCTGTTGTACAGGCTGAGTTTGTTGCGCTTACAATGGATCATTAAGAGGTGCATATGGCAAAGAAGTATTATGCAGTTCGTGAGGGCCGTGTACCAGGAGTATATACAACTTGGGCTGACTGTGAAAAACAGGTTAAAGGCTTTGGTGGTGCTATCTATAAGTCTTTTCCTACAGAAGACGAAGCTCGTGCTTTTGTAGATGATTCGGGGTTATCTTTAAGTGATTTTATGAGTGCTAAACGGAGCGAACCTAAATCGTCACAAGAAGTTAAGGCTAAATCTATGAATTCTAGACCTATAGGATTTAGTTATAAAGTTCAAAATAAGGTATCTCCAAATGTGGTGAAACCAAATTTTACTGAGGCCAACCATGTTATTGCTTATATTGATGGTAGTTATAATAAAGGCACCAATACAGTTGGCGCTGGTGGCGTTATTTTCTTGAATGGGGCTAAGGAGACTTTTTCATTTCCTTCTAATGATGAACGATATACATCATTTTGGAATGTAGCTGGTGAGCTACTAGCTGCTATGTATGTGATGAAATATGCTGTTGATCATGGTATTCTAGAATGTTCCCTATATTATGATTATATGGGGATTGAAATGTGGGCTACCAAACGATGGAAACGCAATAATGCACTTACTCAGCAGTATGCTGCTTTTTATGACTCTATAAAAGACCGTGTGCGCGTACACTTTCACAAGGTAGCGGCTCATACGGGCGATACATATAATGAAATGGCTGATGTACTAGCCAAACAAGGCGCGGGAATTTAACTTTCTCAGAAAGGAGGGTGTTATGAATATATGTGTTACAGGCGGGGCCGGTTTTATTGGTTCCCATCTCGTTGATCGATTAATTGAATTGGGGCACAATGTGCTCGTTATAGATAATCTATCTACAGGTATGCGTTCTTTTGTAAATGATTCTGCTCAATTTATTGAGATGGATGTAAGGGATTCGAAATTAGTATCTGTATTTGAAGAGTTTAAGCCCTCTATTGTATTTCATGAGGCTGCTCAAACTATGGTTCAATCCTCTATGGAGAATCCAAGTTATGACTGTGATGTTAATTTGTTAGGGCTTATTAATGTACTTGATGCCTGTCGTAAGGTGAAAGTTGAACAATTCTTAATGCCTTCTTCGGCTGCTGTGTATGGGGATTTAGCAGTATTACCATTAACTGAAGAACTAAGTGGCATGCCATCATCCTTCTATGGTTTGACTAAGCTTACTGCAGAAGGGTATTTACGTATTTATCGTGAAGCTTTCAAGTTAAATACAGTATGTTTTAGATATTCCAATGTATATGGTCCACGTCAAGGTGATGGTGGTGAAGGTGGCGTTATTAGTATTTTCAATCGTTTAATCGTTGAAGGTAAGCCTTTAACCGTATATGGTGATGGCGAACAAACAAGAGACTTTATTTATGTAGAAGATGTGGTAGAAGCTAATATTAAAGCCATGGGAAATAGTACTTGTACAGGTATTTATAATATTTCGACTAATACTGGGACATCTGTTAATGAGTTGATTACACGATTCAGATCTATTAGTGGTACTGATTTTATGGTTCATTATGAAGATGAACGAGTAGGGGATATCAAGCATTCACGTTTAAGTAATGCAAAGGCAGAGCGTGATTTTGGCTTTGTAGCGTCAACGACATTAGATGAGGGCTTACAAAAAACTTTAGTATATTTTAAGTCTCATCATAAGTAAGGAATATAAGGTTTGGGGACATGAGTGATACACAATTTTGGGTTACTGTAGGGGTATGGAATCTAATTGTATTTATCATGTATGGATATGATAAGCTATGTGCTATTAAGGGGTATAATCGGATTTCAGAGTTCACATTATTATTTTTAGCATTCGCCTTTGGCGGCCTTGGTGCGCTATTGGGCATGGTTATTTGGCGTCATAAGACTTTAAAGCTTAAGTTTAAACTAGCTATCCCTATTGCATTGTTATGGTCTGTGTATGCAGTGGGATTTGGTTATGGTTTGTGGGTAAATTGATTGCATAAACTAATATTTTATTCATTGTTTTATGGTATAATGAGTAGAATATTGTACATAAAATGTCAGTGAAGGAGATATTTGATGTTGCGATTACAATCGGGGTTCGAGTTAGATTACGCTAACATATATAATGAAAGTTGCATACAAGAACGAGACGTAAATAACTTTGAGCGCGCTATACAAAATGTTTGGCGTCACACAAATATTTTACGCTCTACTGGCTTTGAAGAAGGCCATGTTTCTAAGGATGGATTGCCTGAACCGGTATTATTTTACCAACTTCCATATATTTCAGAAGATGGTATTAATACACCAAACATGTTGAAACGCCTTTATGAATTGCGTGACTATGTATGCCATAATATAGATACTGTCGTATCGGTAGGTATTGGTGGTTCTTATTTAGGAAGTAAGGTTATTTTTGATGTTCAATGTGGAGCATTTTGGAATAATCTTAGTACGGAAGAGCGCAATGGATATCCACGGATGTACTTTGCGGGATTTAATGTGGATGGTGACTATTTAGCAGGTCTCATTCGCACTTTAGAGTACCAAGCTCAGACAAAAGGTTCAGACTATAAGGTGATGCTCGTTATTACCTCTAAGTCAGGTTCTACTATCGAGCCAATGGCGAATTTCATGATTTTGGAAAAAGCCTTACAAGATCGTAATATAAATTATGAAGTGGTAGCTGTTACAGATATGTCTGATGATCAACATCCTACAGTTCTTAGATCTATGGCGATAGAAAATAATTGGAAGACTTACAGCATTCCCTATGGTGTTGGGGGCCGTTTCTCTGTATTTACTGAGGTAGGCTTTGTGACGGCTGCTTTAGTAGGTTTTGATATTGAAGGCTTCCTAGCTGGTGCTGCCTCTATGGATGCTGCATGTCAAGAAGAAGATATTTTTAAAAATCCAGGTCTTTTAAGTGCGTTGTTGAAATATATTGCATCTGAGCGGTATGGCCGTATTATTGAAGTGTTTATGCCTTATAGCGATGCGCTACATTCATTATCTGATTGGTATGTACAACTTCTATCTGAGTCGCTTGGTAAGATGAGTAATACGTGCTTACCGTATGGGCGTACACCCGTGGCTGCGGTAGGAACTATGGACATGCATGCTCAAGTTCAAGAGCATCAAGAAGGTCGACTTAATAAGGTAGTTCAATTTATTAAGGTTAAGGACTGGAAAAATAATCTGATTGTACCTGATTCTTACAGTCAATATGAGCGTCTACATTCTTTATCTAACGTAGGCATTTGCGATATTTTAAATATTGCATTGGATGCTAATCGCGAGGCTTTATCTAGTGACAATCGTTTTAATATGACAATAACTGTACCGACATTAAATGCATTCCATTTAGGGGAAATTATGTTTATGCATTGTTGGGCTGTTTATTTTGAATCTATTTTTGCAGGTGTTGATGCTTTTGACCAACCAGGGGTAGAGGTGTATAAACGTCTTATTGGTCCAAAATTGGCCAGTGCAAAGGATGGACATCATTCATAAGGGGGAACTATGAATATTTTAGTAACAGGTGGTGCTGGTTATATTGGGAGTCATACAGTACGTGCTTTGCAAAAAGCTGGTTATACTCCTATCATTGTAGATAACTTATCTCGTGGTCATGTGGAATCTATTCCTGAAGGCATAGAGTTCTATAATATGGATATTGCAGATCCAAAACTAGTAGATGTAATGAAGGAACATAATATTATTGGTATTATGCATTTTGCGGCTCATTCACAGGTCGGTGAATCTATGGTCAATCCAGCTATTTATTATGAAAATAATGTAGTTGGTTCCTATCATCTTATTGAATCTGCTCGTACTGCAGGGGTAAAATATTTTGTATTTTCTAGTACTGCTGCTGTATATGGGGAACCAGAGGTGGTGCCAATTCGTGAAGATGCACAATTACATCCAACTAATGTATATGGTCGTACTAAATTAATGATCGAAGAAATGCTATCTGATTATAGTTCCATTTATGGATCTACATACGTTGCATTACGTTACTTTAATGCGGCTGGTGCAGACCCATCTGGTACGATTGGTGAAGATCATCATCCAGAAACTCACTTAATTCCACTTGTACTTGATGCAGCTCGTGGTAAAAGAGAGCATATTACAGTATTTGGTACTGATTATGATACAGCTGATGGCACATGTGTGCGCGACTATATTCATGTAAATGATTTGGCAGCTGCTCATGTACTGGCTATGGACTACTTGCGTAAAGGCGGTGAGTCTCAAGTATTCAATCTTGGTAGTGGTAATGGATTCTCTGTAAAAGAAATCATTGAAACGGCTAAAGAGGTTACAGGTATCGATATTCCTGTTCTATATGGTGACCGTCGTGCTGGTGATCCTGGTACATTGATTGCTTCTTCAGAAAAAATTAAAAATTTACTTGGCTGGGATCCTAAATTCAGCAATGTGGCTGATGTTATTAAAGATGCTTGGAAGTGGCATACATCCCATCCAGATGGTTTTAATAGTAAATAAAATAAAAACAAATCTGTTAGTTTTGTCAATATAATGAATGACTCTATTAGTCACCTAGGTGACTGGTAGAGTCATTTTTTTGTAGGAATTTTGAAGGACCTCCTAGAATATGTGAGCAGGAGGTGGAATATGAATTTACAAGATTTTATGGAACGTATTAGAGGATGGTGGGAAAGACAGTATTTTTTTATACGCCACTATCGCATTGCTATTGTAATATTTCTTATATTAGCGACAGGAATGATATTGGTTGGTATTATTTACCCTTCTCAAGAAGAAAGCATACAAGTACATTCTAATCATTTTAATGATGGGGGCAATAAGAAAATACAAGGAGAAACTAATAAGATAGAAGGAGATCATAATAAAACTATTAGTGATGGGAAAAATCAAGATGGAGTTAAAGGAAAGACTCTATATGATGTGAGTAGTGTAGAGCGTGCACATCCTTGGCGAGAAGTTTTTAGAGATATTCCTAGTGTTGATTTACTAAGTCGCAATGATAATACCAATGATATAGATAGTGATTTAGATGCTATTAGTGATGATGAAATATCATTTAGTAACAAGAAGCTTTCTAATAACAAAAGGACTACTAGAGGACATAGAGTGAGTAAGAATAAAAACACCGGTAGCGATAGATCAAATAAAGCGCTATATGGTGATATGATTTACGATAAAAGTAATAACATTAATAATGCAAATACTTACTCAATAAAAAGTACTAATTCTAATGTATCTTCCCTACAAGAACCCATTAAACTTGTGGGAATCATAGAGGGAAATGAAGAAATTGCTATCTTACGAAAAGGTTCAGAAGAACAGATGGTTACGGTTGGAAGTACTTGGAAAGGGGCATTCATATCCAATATTACTACAAGTGCTGTAGAAATCGTTGAAGGAGGTTCATCTCGATGGTTAACAATTTAGAGTGTAGAGCTAGCTTGTTCATTAAACATATGATAATAAAAAATAAGATAATCAAAGCTTGTGTAGTATTAAAATTACTGATTTTAATAACTATATGGATATATTTATTATTAGCACAACCTTTAGTAGGATTAGCAAATAGTAAAGATGAAACTGTAAGTAATAATGTAACAACAAGCTTAGAAGTTAATAAAGATAAGAAACCAATTACTATATCTGTTAGCAATGCTTCTCTAAAAGAAACAGTATTAGGAATTTGTCGTAGTTATCATATATCTGTTATAGGTGTAGAGTCTTTAACTGGTAACATTACGGCCACTGTGCAAGGTGAATCGCCAGAGGATCTTATAAAAGAGCTAGGGCGACTATACCACTTTTCTGTATCAAAAGAATATAATACAATCTTAATAGAGTTAGATGATAAAGCTCTTGAAAATAGGGAGTTATATCTCATATCTCCAGAACATTTATCTGCAGAGTCTTTAAAAAATGTAATGGGCACAGTTGTAAAAAATGATAAAATGGCCGTGCTTTCAGAACAAAATGAAGTCATTATGCATTTGACAAGCGGAGAAAAAAGGCGTGTAGAAACACTTATTAAGGCGATTGATAAGGAACCTAAGCAAGTACAACTAGAAGCTACCGTTATTGCTATGGAGCAATCTTATGCAAAGGAGCAAGGTATTAGATGGTCTTGGCTCAGTTTAACCGGACATGGTGAAGATAAAACAAACTCGTATGGTGCTGTTACCTTTGGTAAAACACCAGGCGGTGATGCATATAAATTTTTTGTGAAACCTGAGTTGAGCTTTATGGAAAGTTCGGGAAAAGCAGTGTTAATTGCAAAGCCCTCTATTATGGCTTTAAATGGTGAAACAGCACATATCTTAATAGGTGAACGTATTCCCGTTATAGAAGAGTCCGAGATAAATGGTGAGCGTAAACGCTTTACACGTTATGAAGAGGTGGGAATTAAGTTAAACTACACTCCTATTATTACTGGTGATGGCGGTGTTGATGCGAAAATCCATGCTGAGGTAAGTACACCAATCATGGTATCTGAAATGAAAGCTTATAAAATTAGTACGCGGCAAGCCCATACGAGGGTGAGACTTCAACCAGGAGAGGTGCTTGTTATAGGTGGTTTAATGGATAATCGCGATCAACATCAAATTCAAAAAGTACCTATTTTAGGAGATATTCCATTATTGGGAAAACTATTTCGTCATAGTAGAAAAACAAAGGACTCTATAGAAATGTTAATATTAGTACGGGCAATTGTGGTATAATAAAAGGTAATGATTAGGAGGTTGTGAATGGAACGCATTCGAATGATAGGCCTTGGAAAATCATTTGGGGTGCGCCAAGTATTTTCCAATGTGTCCTTTGAGATAAAAAAAGGTGATCGACTAGCATTAGTAGGTCCTAATGGTGCTGGGAAATCTACCTTGTTAAAATGCATATTAGGCTATGAAGAACTAGATGAAGGTAATGTAGTTAAGTCACCTGTTGCTAGCATTGGGTACTTACAACAAGATGTAAATCTCGGTGACGATAGTTTAGCTGCTGAGATTGAGAAGGCATGGGTTGATGTACATGCATTGGAAGAACAACTTAAAGAACTTACCACACGCTTAGAGACAGAAGAGGCTAGTGCGGTAGATTTGCAGCGATTAGATTATTTACAAAATCGTCTAGAGTGGTTAGGCGGCTATGATTACGAGCAAAAGACTAAGCGCATCATTTATGGTCTTGGCTTTACGGATGAGGATTTAGATAAGCCAGCCAGTGCTTTTTCTGGGGGTCAAAAGACTCGTATCAATTTAGCGAAAGCCTTGGTTCGCCATCCGGACTTTTTGTTCTTAGACGAACCGACTAACCATTTAGATATGGATATGTTAGAGTGGCTAGAAGGATATTTATCTGCTTATCCTGGTGGCATTCTCATTGTCAGCCATGACCGCTATTTCTTAGATCGCATTGTCACCGGTGTTGTGGAATTGGATAATCATAAGGCCACAACCTATCGTGGTAATTACAGCCGCTACATTCAACAACGAGATGAACGTTTGAAAGCGGATATGGTAGCTTATGAAAAACAACAGGAGTATATTAAGAAGACCGAGGCTTATATAGATAAATACCGTGCAGGTATTAAATCTAAAATGGCTCGTGGTCGGCAGTCTCAATTAAATCGTTTAGAACGACTTGATGCTCCAGTAACCTCACATCATTTACAATTTTCGTTCCCCCCTGCAACGATGAGTGCTGATAAGGTTCTTGTCCTGGATCATTTATCTGTAGGATATGGTGAAAGTCCTATCATTGATGATATATCTCTCGTAGTACGACGCGGCGAATCTGTAGCTCTTATTGGTCCTAATGGGGCCGGCAAATCTACACTGGTAAAAACTATAGTAGGGGAATTATTTCCTGAGAATGGTCATGTAGATATTGGCAATCGGGTACAAGTGGGATACTTCTCGCAAGAGCATGAAGAACTACATGATTCTTGGCAGGTAGTAGAAGAGGTTATGAATCACTTTAACTATACTGAAGAGAAGGCCCGTAATGTATTAGGTTCATTCCTATTTAAAGGGGATGATGTATTTAAGCTTGTAGGTGACTTATCTGGTGGTGAGAGAGCTCGGTTGGCATTATTAAAATTATTCCTTCAAGGTGATAATTTCCTTATCTTAGACGAACCGACAAACCATTTAGATATTCCAACGCGCGAAATTGTGGAACAAGCCTTGCAACAATTTGAAGGTACTTGCTTTATTATTTCCCATGACAGATATTTTTTAGATCAAGTTTCTACAAAAACCATCGTGTTAAATGATGGAAAAATTACCGAATATCTCGGTAACTACTCGTACTACAAAGAAAAGTTAAAGGAACAAGAAGACTTATTAGCCATAGCTAATGAGCAAAACGCAGAAAATATCGTGGGTAATCATAAAAACACTTCTGTTAATGAGCCTATACTTTCAGTTGAAGAATCTGCAGAAGAATCGCAGAAGAAACCGAATGCGTATATGGTGGAAAAACAATTAGCTACGGTAGAATCTGAAATTGCTCGTTTAGAAGCAACGATGAAGATGTATGAAGTTCAATTGGCTAATCCTGTAGTACAGCAAGATTTAGATGAAATGTCCAAAATCTCTATACAAATTGAAGCCACACAAAATGAATTGGATGCGTTGTATGAGAAATGGGAGAAATTATCTGAATAACTTATAATAGTATATATTATTATAGAGTTATTTTAATTGACAAAGGATTAAAAACTCTAATAATATAGATATAGATTTAAAGTTTTATGTTTCAAAGGAAGGGTGTAGCATGAATAAATCCATGTTAAAAAAAGCAGCCATTTTTGGCCTTGCTGGTGTAATGGCAGTTGCTGCTGGTTGTGGCAGTAATAAAGATGCAGGTAATGCAAATAGCAATGAAGCTAAAATTGCATTGTTAACAACAACAACTGGTGGTGCAGCGGCATATGGTGAATCCATTAAAGCTGGTGCAGAGTTGGCAGTAAGCGAAATCAACGCTGATGCAAATGCTGTAAAAATCAACTTATTAGTAGAAGATACTAAAGGTGATAAAAACGAAGCAATTAATGCAATGAATAAAGTAATTTCTAAGGATAAAGTTGTAGCTGTTATCGGCCCAATGTTATCTGGCGAAATGATGGCAGCTGGTCCTGTAGCAAACAAAAGCAAAATTGTAGCTCTTGGTACATCTACAACAGCTGAAGGTATTACAGATATCGGCGATTACATTTTCCGTAATGCTGTTCCTGAATCCTTAGCAGTAGATACTGCAATTAAAGAAGCACATAAAACTTTAGGCTTCAAAACTGCAGCTATTATGTACTCCAACAATAATGACCAAATGGTATCTGTAAATAATACAGCTCGTAAAGCATTGGAATCTGAAGGCGTACAAATCGTTGATACTGAAACATTTGCAGATAAAGATACTGATTTCTCTGCACAATTAACTAAGATTCAACAAGCAAAACCTGATGTTATTGTAGTTGCTTCTCTTTACCAAGAAGGCGCATTGATCATGAAAAAAATGCGTGAAATGGGTATGAATCAACCTGTAATTGGTTCCAATGGTTTCAACAGCCCTGAATTCATTAAAATTGCAGGTGCTGCAGCTGATGGTGTTATCGTAGGTACACCTTGGTTCCCTAACAAAGACGATCAAAAGGTAAAAGACTTCCGTAAAGCTTACAAAGATAAATACGGTAAAGAACCAGACCAATTCGCAGCTCAAGCTTATGATGCGGTATACCTCTATGAAGCAGCTTTGAAAAAAGCAGGTTCTACTACAGATCGTGAAAAATTCCGCGAAGCTTTGAAAAATATTGCTGACTTCGTTGGTGTTACTGGTCAATTCAAGTTTAACGAAAAACGTGACCCTTCCATGGAAGTTCAAGTTTTACAAATTAAAAACGGTCAATTTGACGCATTAAAAAAATAAAAGTTGAGGTAATATAGTGTTTTTACAACAATTAGTTAACGGGTTAACCCTCGGTAGCTTATATGCTGTACTCGCTATTGGCTTAACACTTGTGTTTGGCGTTTTAAATATCATCAACATGGCACACGGAGGCATCTTTATGATAGGTGCCTTCGTTGGTCTTTTTATGGTAACTGTTTTTGACGTTAACATTTTTGTAGCCCTTATCGTAGCTATGGCTGTCGGTGCTATCCTCGGTTATCTTTTAGAATTTGTGGCGCTTCGTCCACTACGTAAGAAAAAGGTGTCTCACTTGGCACCACTTATCAGTACCATTGGTGTTTCTATTTTCCTTGAAAGTTTGGCATTATTGCTTTGGGGCCCTCAAACAAGATCTTTCCCACCAGATTATATTGGTGGCTTAATCGACTTTGGAGCTTTCAAAATTTCCATGGTACAAATTATTGGTTTAGGCGTTTCTGTTGTACTAATGTTAATTCTTAATATAGTTATTAAGAAAACTAAAATTGGTAAGGCTATTCGTGCCGTATCCATGAGTACAGAAACAGCAGCTCTGTTGGGTATTAATCCAACTATGATTATATCTGTTACCGTTATGATTGCATCTGCCTTAGGTGCTGCTGCAGGCGTATTAGTAGGTTTGTCCTTTAATGCTATCGAGCCTACAATGGGTGTTATTATCGGCTTTAAAGGCCTTGCAGTACTTATCTTAGGTGGTCTTGGTAATATTACAGGCGCTATGGTTGGCGGCTTCATTTTAGGCGTAGCAGAAATCTTCTCTGTTGCCTATGGCGCATCTACATTCCGTGATGCTGTGGCCTTTGGCCTCATCATCCTATTATTATTCTGGCGCCCACAAGGCTTGTTTGGTTCTAAAGATAAAGGGGGGAGACCATAATGGATTTATTGAACCCGTATTATCTACAGATCGTGATGTTCTTCATCATCAATGCCATCATGGGTATCTCTATTTACTTTACACTTGCAAGTGGTCAGCTTTCTTTAGGGGCTGCTGGCTTTATGAGCGTTGGTGCATACGTAGGCGCTATCCTTTCTTTGAAAGCTGATTTGCCTATCGTTGTAGGCATTCTCATTGGTGGTCTAGTTGCCAGTCTTGTAGCCGTTATTATCGGTTTACCAACAACACGTCTTCGCGGTTTATATCTTGCCATTGCAACTCTTGGTTTTGGTGAGGTGGTACGTGTTATTTTCTTGAACTTGGATATTACTAATGGTGCATTAGGCCTTTCTGGTATTCCATCTATTCCTCAAGAATTAACAAACTTAGCCTATGAACTTGATATCGATGGTTTAATGGGTATTGATGCTGTTGCATGGGGCAACTTAATGGCTATTATCATTTTGCTAGCCATTTTAGTATTGATTATTGCCTTCTGTGTACGTATTAATAATAGTCGTGTTGGTCGTGCTTTTGCAGCAATTAAGGCTGACGATCATGCAGCAGAATTAATGGGGATTAACGTTGTATACTACAAGATGATGGCCTTTATCATTGGTGCTTTCATCGCTGGTATTGGCGGTGGTTTGTATGCTCATATTACAAACTTTATCAATCCTACAGACTTTAGCTACCATAAGGTAGTACAAATCTTATTATTCCCTGTATTTGGTGGTTCTAATGTCGTATGGGGCTCCGTATTGGGTTCCTTTATTCTTACATTATTGCCAGAAGTATTGCGCTTCTTATCCGATTATCGGGATATCATCTACGGTGCGTTACTCGTTATCTTGATGGCAGTTCGTCCAGATGGTATTTTAACAGAATCTATGGTAGACAAAATTAGTCGTAAATTAGGCTTAAAAAAAGCTCTATATATTCCTGAATCACAAGTATTAACAGAACGCTTTGAAGCGTATAAACGTAAACAAGAAGAAAAACAAGGATAGGAGGGAACTGAATGCTATTAGAATTAAATGACGTAAGTAAAAGCTTTGGTGGCGTTGCAGCTCTCACTGGTATATCCTTTGGAGTAAAACAAGGCGAAGTATTTGGTGTTATTGGTCCAAATGGTGCTGGTAAAACTACACTCTTTAACTTGATTACAGGTGTATTCCCTGTAAGCTCTGGCGAAATTGTATTTGATGGTATGTCTGTTGTAGGAATTAAACCTCATAGAACGGTAGAAATGGGCATAGCCCGTACATTCCAAAATATTCGTCTCTTTGGCAATATGACAGCTTTGGAAACCGTTTTAACAGGTATGCATTGTCGAACAGGTTCTGGTTTCCTTGCTAGTTTCTTAAGAACAAAACGCCAACGCATTGAAGAAGAACGTTGTCGTGGCATTGCTTATGAGTTTTTAAAGCTGGTAGGTCTTGAAGACGATGCTGAAGAGGTAGCTACATCTTTGCCATATGGTAAACAACGTCGCCTTGAGATTGCACGTGCTTTGGCAACGCATCCTCAATTAATTTTGCTTGATGAGCCAGCAGCAGGTATGAACGATAGTGAAACAGAAGCATTGCGCCAATTGATTGGTAAGATTCGCGATCTTGGCATTACTGTTGTCGTAATTGAACATGCCATGGAATTGATGATGAATATTTGTGACCGTTTGGTAGTATTCAACTTTGGTAAAAAGATTGCTGAAGGTACACCTCAAGAAATTCAAAATAATGAGGCTGTAATTGAAGCATATTTAGGTAAAGAGGAGGCGTAATATGTTAAAGCTAGAAAACATTGTGGCTGGTTATGGACATATTACAGCCTTAAAAGATATTAGTTTAGAAGTACCACAAGGATCTATTGTATCTTTGATTGGTGCTAATGGTGCTGGTAAGTCTACGACTATGAAAACCATCATGGGGCTTGTTAAACCTACATCTGGTAGGGTCCTATTTGAAGGTCAAGATATTACTGGTCATAAAACACATCAAATTGTACATGGTGGTATCTCTTTAGTTCCTGAAGGTCGTCAAATTCTTCAAGATATGAGTGTTTATGAAAACCTTGAAATGGGTGCTTATATTCGTAATGATAAAGAAATCGAAGCGGACATTAAAAAGGTGTTCAAGCGTTTTCCAATTCTTGATGAACGAAGCTATCAATTAGGTGGTACTCTTTCTGGAGGTCAACAGCAAATGTTAGCTATTGGCCGTGCACTTATGGCACGCCCTAAGCTTTTACTATTGGATGAACCATCTATGGGTCTTGCACCATTAGTTGTAAATGAAATCTTTGAAACTATCAAAGAAATTAGTGCAGAAGGAACTACTGTTCTTTTGGTAGAACAAAATGTACGACAAGCGTTGAAAATTGCTGATTATGCGTATGTATTAGAGACTGGTAAGATGGTATTATCTGGTCCTGCAGATGAAGTACGTCATGATCCTCGAGTTATGGAAGCATATTTAGGCGGTCGTATTGAATAATTAATACTTTAGATTTATTCTGCTTATCTAAAATTTTAAATAAGGTGTATATGCTAGAAGTCTAGTATATACACCTTATTTTTTTATTATATCAATAAAATTAATGAGTATTCGATGATTTTATGAATCGGTTGTGAATTGAGTTTATACATATTTTATTTATTGACTAAAATCCAATAAATAAATCTAGTGAAATGTGAATGAAATGAGTAAAAAAATACCCATAATAATATAAATAAAATCCTATATCTATAGGATTTATTCATAAAGGTTTGATGAAGTTATCTCGTTAAGGTTTGTAATTATGGAAGAAAGTTTAAAAAAATGATAAAATGACTTAACTGATTTTTTAGGATTAGTAATTCTAAAATTTAAGTGATGTATTGATTGCGTTGAATGTAAACTAAAGAGGTAAGGTATGAATAAAAAACAGTATATGATGATAGCCGCATTTCTATGTGCCACAACAACATCTATGGCTGCATCTGTTAATGTAACAACAGAACAGTCTTATAATGCTAAAACATTAGAGTCAGATAAGCATGCATCATTACAAACTAGTGCATCTGTTGTAAGTTCTGACAAAGAATATCGTTTACGCCAAGGGGATGAACTAACGATTCAAGTTGTACAACAAGCGGATCTTGGTACACGTAATGGTAATGATATTATGTATACTGTTCGCCCGGACGGATATGTATCATTTCCTATGGTTGGTGCAGTAAAAGCAGATGGTTTAACCGTTGATGAGTTCACCGCGCAATTACAGCAAGGTTTATCTCGTTACATTATTAACCCAGATATTACTGTAAATGTTACAAAACTTGGTGGTGTTCGTGTTTATGTGTTCGGTGAAATTAATAAACCTGGTGCCTATACTTTAACTAAGTCTAGTACTATTATTGATGCAATTGGAGCGGCAGGTAGTTTTAACTGGGATACAGCTAAAAAGAAAATTTACTTGATTCATCAAGATAATCCTGAAAAACCAATTCCAATTAATTTAAATCGTATGTTACAAACTGGAGATATGTCCGAAAACTATATTATGAGAGAGGGAGATGTTCTTTACTTAACTAAAAATAGTCGCATTAACTTTGCTCGGGATATTGCTCCAATTTTATCAGGCGCTTACATGGTGTCACGAATCGGTAAGGATTAAGGATAGGGTTTATCTCACATATAAGGGGGCGTTCTTTTGCGTTCATATTTATTACCAGCCATACTGTTTATTGCCGATATTGCGACGATTGTTATTGTTGCATTTATCAGTTTATTCATTCGGTTTGATGGGCATATAGAACCTCAATATATTAATCAAATGATAGACGCATTACCAGTATTACTTGTTTCGTATATGTTGATGTTCTTTATTATGCACCTATATACGCGTATATGGCGTTATGCAGGAATGAGAGAGGTCCTAGCTATTTTTGTAGCTACAACCATAGGTACAGCTATTTTTTATTCCTCTATGTTTGTTTTTGGTAAATCTTTGCCACGTTCTATTTATTTTATTACATGGTTTCTCACTACTGGTACAGTTGGTATGGGACGTATGTTACTTCATTATGTGGCACTTCATTATAGTAATGGGGACGATGATGAAAGTGGCCAAGTGAATGCGTTGATTATAGGCGCAGGTGATGCAGGTGCGACTATAGCTCGTGAAATTGAACGTTATCATAAGAGGTCTCGACGGATTATTGGTTTTGTGGATGACGATATGTTTAAGCATAATCGTTTGATGAACGGCTTTAGAATTTTAGGGAGTCGTGAAGATATTCCAATGCTTGTAGCGAGATATAAGGTAGAGGAAATTATAATTGCTATGCCTTCTGTAAAGCGTGATGTTATCCGAGAAATTATGGAAATCTGCTCGCCTCTAAAATGTAAAATCAATACGTTACCTGGCATGTATCAATTATTAGATGATGAGGTTTTGGTATCTCATTTACATCCTATTTCTATTGAAGATCTTTTGGAACGCGATGAGATTCATCTAGATACTACAAAAGTAGAACCGTATCTAAAAGATAAAGTTGTTCTTGTTACTGGTGCAGGCGGTTCTATTGGTTCTGAAATTTGTCGTCAAGTACTACGGGTAAAACCTAAAAAATTATTGCTACTAGGTCATGGTGAAAATAGTATTTATTTAATTCATCAAGAGTTGCGTTCTATTGCACCTAAAGGTGTACTGGTTCCTATTATTGCAGATATTCGGGATAAGAATCAATTAGATCAAATTTTTACTGCCTATCATCCAGATGTAGTGTTTCATGCAGCAGCTCATAAACATGTACCTCTTATGGAAATTCAACCGATTGCAGCAGTACTCAATAATATTTATGGTACACGTAATGTAGCTGATGTAGCTGGTGCTCATGGGGTTGAACGGTTTGTTATGATTTCCACAGACAAAGCGGTAAATCCAACAAGTGTCATGGGTGCTACTAAGCGAGTGGCAGAAAAGGTTGTACTGGGTATGAATCATAAGTATAATACAAAATTCATCACCGTTCGTTTTGGTAATGTACTAGGAAGTCGAGGATCTGTTATTCCACTGTTCCGTAAACAAATTGAAGCTGGCGGCCCTGTAACTGTTACAGATCCAGAAATGACTCGTTACTTTATGACTATTCCTGAAGCAAGCCAACTTGTGTTACAAGCGGGTGCAATGGGTAATGGTGGAGAGGTGTTCCTATTAGATATGGGAGAACCAGTAAAAATTGTTGAATTAGCAAAAAACATGATTCGCCTTTCTGGGTTTGAGCCATATAAAGATATACGAATTGAATTTACTGGCTTACGTCCAGGTGAAAAGTTATATGAAGAGTTATTAACTGCTGAGGAAGGTACTAATACAACCACACATAAAAAAATTTTTGAAGCTGCCTTAGAAGATGTAGACCAAGAATGGTTAAGTGCTAAAATTGAGCGGTTTGAAACATGTAAATCTGATTTGGATGTAATCAATGTATTACAAGATATTGTTCCTACATATCATCCAAATCATAATGTATAACAATCTAGTTAAAATTATTTATTTGGAACTGTAATTTATAGTAGTAAGATATATAGTTAATATTTCTAAGAGGGAGAGACTCTGTTGTTTGTAAATTTTTACAGAAAGGGGTATATGGGTGGAACAAATTATTGATTTAAAAGAGGTAGGTAGAGTCCTCATTAAAAAACGCCGTAAAATTATTAATGTTACGGTGGCTTGTATGGTATTAGGTGGTGTATATGGATTAATTGCACCGTCTACATATCAATCTACATCTATGTTACGTATTAAACAATCTCAAGGCTTAAGTAATTCTGTTTTATCAAGTGCTAATGGATACTCTGATTCTATGGCACGACAATTGATGAATACAGATGCAGAAATCTTAAAAAGTCGTAATGTTGTAGAACCTGTTATATCCGCTATTGAGGATCCAGAAGGAACAGGTAAAGCTCCGACATATGAAGAATTCGTTAAAACGCGTATCGAAACAAAACCGTATAAAGAAACTGAGTTACTACAAGTTAGTGTGACTGGTAAAAGTCCTGAACAAGCGCAAGAGGCCAATCAATTATTAATTGATACTTTCTTGAAGCGTTTGGCAGATATTTCTCACGTAGAACAACGTTCTACTCGTGAATTTTTACAAAAACGCGTTGTTACTGCTAAAGAAGAATTAGAACAAGCGGAAAAAAAATTACAACAATTCCAAGTGGATAATAAAGTGTACTCTACTGCTGATCAAATGAAAGGGTTGACAGATAAAATTACACTCATTGATCGAGAAAAAGCTCAAAATCAATTGGATTTGGAAACAGCTCAAGCCGCTTTAGGTAGCATTAATGAGCAGTTGGGATCAGCAGGTAAAAGTATTTCGGATAGTGCAACCGTTCAAGCTTATAAAGGGCAGTTAGCTGATTTAGAAGCTCGTAAAGCTTCTTATGTTGGTAAATATACGGATGAGCATCCAGCAATGAAAGAGATTAACCAACAAATTGAAGAGGCTAAGAGTGGTCTAAATGCAGAAATTAATGCTATTGCAACCCAACAAGCTCCATCTAGCAATTCTGCTCAACAAGGTTTATTAGCAGATAAATTTAGAAATGAAGCTGCTTTAGCCGTAGCACAAGGTAAAGAATCTACGTTAGCTAATCTTGATAAAGAAAACGAAGATGCTATGAAAAATTTACCAGAAAAAGAACGTGGATATATCCAAGCTAAACGTGATGTAGATGTAGCACAAGATATTTACGAAATGCTATCAAAACGCTTAGAAGAAGCTAAGGTGGCGGAAGTGATGGTGCCAAATGAAGTGCAAATTGTTGATGCTCCTACATTGCCAGAAAAAGCTATTGCTCCTCGTAAGGTTCTTATTGTATTAGGTTCTGCAATTTTTGGTCTTATTCTGGGGTGTCTTTACACATTGGGCCAGTTCTTCTGTAATCGCAAGGTTCAGTCTGTACAAGAAATTAATGATATTCTTGGCATTGAAAACTTAGGTGTTATTCCAAATCATGACGAAAAGGAAGAAGAAGAACCTAGTAATCGTATTGTTACATTGTGGCGCAAAGTGAGAGGTTAAGATGATTAGACTAATTTCTAATGAACGTGGTGATACACCACTTGTAGAAGCATATCGTACATTGCGTAGCAATTTACAATATGTATGTAATCAACATAAATGTAAGATAATCTGTATTACAGCAGCAACTAGTGGAGAAGGAACCTCTGAGGTAGCGGCTAATACGTCAATAGCCTTATCAAAGAATAATAATAAAGTTCTTTTAGTAGATGGTAATTTACGTAATCCAATTCAACATTTAGCATTTAATGTACAAAATAAAGGTCTTACTAATGCTGTAATTCTAGATGAAGATTTAACAATTCATCGGAATATTGTTCCTCATTTAGATGTGCTTACTGCAGGTGAAGTAGTTAGCCATCCTTCTGAGGTAGTTGATTCAAGTAAATTATCTACAATATGGGATTATATTCGTGATGAATACGATGTGGTTATCATTGATACACCACCTGTATTAGATGTTACAGATGCTATTGTATTAGCCGAAAAGTCTGATGGTGTTATGCTTGTTGTTAAAAATGAGGTAGCAAGTCCTAAAGATCTAGCTGAAGCTAAGAAAAGACTTACTCAAGTTGGTATTCCATTATTGGGATCTATCGTTATTGATGCATAACAACTCCTTTAACATATATTCAATCTGATAAATCAAGCGTATCCATAAGGTACAGAAAGTTATGAGGTGATTTATATGAAAATTAATTTTTCTCCTCCAGATATTACAGAGTTAGAAATTAATGAAGTCGTTGAAGCCTTAAAAAGTGGCTGGATTACGACCGGTCCGCGTACTAAGCAATTAGAGAAAAAGATTGCGGAACAGTTAGGTACACCTAAAGCTGTTTGTTTAAACTCTGCTACCGCGGCGCTTGAGATGTCTCTTCGTGTATTAGGTATTGGCCCAGGTGATGAAGTAATTACAAGTGCCTACTCTTATACAGCTAGTGCAAGTCCTGTTGTTCATGTAGGGGCTACACTAGTTCTTGTAGATACCCAAAAAGATTCATTTGAGATGGATTATGATGCTGTCGCTCGTGCTATTACACCAAAAACAAAAGCTATAATTCCAGTAGATATTGCAGGGGTACCTTGTGATTATGATCGCCTACGCGCTATTGTAGATGAAAAGAAATCTCTATTTACTCCAGATAATGATATTCAAAAAGCTTTAGGTCATATTCCTATTGTAGCGGACTGTGCACACTCCTTTGGTGCATCCTATAAAGGGATAGCAACTGGTAATGTGGCAGATTTTAGCAGTTTTTCCTTCCATGCAGTAAAGAACTTTACAACTGCAGAAGGTGGCTGTGCTACATGGCGACATATTGATGGTATTGATGATGAAGTTATTTACAAGCAATTCCAATTGTTATCCTTGCATGGTCAAGATAAAGATGCTCTTGCAAAAACAAAAGCAGGTGCTTGGGAATATGATATCAAAGGTACTTATTATAAATGCAATATGACTGACATTATGGCGGCTATTGGGCTCGCTCAATTTGAAAGATACCCAAAACTTTTAGCACGTCGTAAAGAAATCATCGGCGCTTATGATGCGGCATTTAAGGAATTACCTGTTACATTATTACATCACTATACGGATGATCATCAAAGTAGTGGACATTTATATTTAGTACGACTAGATGGTCGAGATGCTGAATACCGTAATAAGGTAATTGAAGCTATGGCTGAGGCTGGCATTGCTACCAATGTTCACTATAAGCCAATTCCAATGCATACAGCTTATAAGAACTTAGGATTTACCATCGATGACTATCCAAATGCTTATAATCAATTTAAAAATGAAATTACATTGCCACTTCATACATTGTTAACAGATGAAGAAGTGCAATATATCATTGAAACATTTAAAAGGATTATTACCGAATGCTAGTAAAAAAGTTTCACGATTTACCTAAAGAGTTACAGTGTGAAGAGGTTCGTCCTTACTTTGAAATATTAAACCAAAGACGAACAAGCCTTTTAGGTAAAAGTATTTTTGATCGTCTTATGGCTGCAGGAATGCTCATTATATTAAGCCCTGTATTTCTTGTATTAGCTATCATGATTAAACGAGATAGCGAAGGGGAGGTTTTCTTTCGTCAAACTCGGGTTACACAGTATGGTCGTACCTTTGGTATCTATAAGTTCCGCACTATGGTAAAAAATGCGGAATCATTAGGTGCTCAAGTAACATCACAAAATGATATGCGCGTTACTAAGGTCGGAAATATGCTTCGCAGTTGTCGTCTTGATGAATTGCCTCAGCTTATCAATATCCTTTTAGGAGATATGAGTTTTGTTGGCACAAGACCAGAGGTACCTCGCTATGTGGCGGCCTATACCAATGAAATGAAGGCGACTTTATTATTGCCAGCTGGTGTAACTAGTATGGCAAGCATTGCCTATAAAGATGAAGATCAACTTTTACAAAACGCTCAAAATGTTGATGAAGTCTATATTAATGAGGTATTACCAGGCAAGATGACTTGGAATTTAAAGAGTATTAAAGAATTTTCTTTTCTACAAGATATTAAAACGATGGTTGATACAGTACTAGCTGTATTACGTTGAAAGAGGTCCCTATGAGTACATCTATGACAAAGGAAATACAAGAAAAAGAGCTTGCTATGTTGCTGTACTTTAAAGAGTTTTGTGACAAACATAATTTGCGCTTTTACCTATGTGGCGGTGGTCTCATTGGGGCCATACGTCATAATGGTTTCATCCCTTGGGATGATGATTTAGATTTATTTATGCCACGTCCAGATTATGAAAAATTAGCTGAATTATGGCCTAAATATGCAGATACAGAACGGTATACTTATTGTCGAACTGATCGAAATCATATTTATCATGATGCGGGTGCTTCTATTCGAGATAACAACACGACATTTATTAATCGTCATAGTATGCACGAAGATATTTGTCACGGTTTAGCTCTTGAAATCATGCCCATTGATGGCTGTGCACCAGGTAAAATTAGTCGAGCGCTACAATTGATGTGGGCTATGACCTTTGCACTTTTCAATGCACAACGATTGCCAGATAATAAAGGACCGATGTATCGTGCATTAGCAGGCTGTATTTATAAGGTATTCTCTAGTCAGTCATTACGTTACTATATATGGCGATTTGCAGAAAAGCAAATGACTAAATACGATTTCAATACGAGTAAGGAGTGTACTGAACTAATTGGTAGTTTAAAGGGCATGAAGCTGCGCCATCCTCGAGAAGACTTCGAAGCTGTTGTGTATAAAGATTTTGAAGGTCACCAAATACCAGTTATGAAAGGGTATGAAAGATATTTACGTCTCATCTGGGGCGATTATATGCAATTACCTCCAGTAGAACAGCGCGTAGCAAAACATGATGCTGTATTTGCTGACTTGCACACACCTTATAAGGAGTATAGAGGCATACATTATGCCAAGAAGGAAGCTCAACCTTAAGGAGGGCCTATGAAACGAATAGCAGTAATCTTTGCGGGTGGCGTAGGTGCTCGTATGAATAACAGCAAGACGCCAAAACAGTTTCTTGAATGGAACGGTAGACCTATTTTGATTCAAACTCTAGATGTGTTTGAACAAACGGACTCTATTGATGGCATTGTTTTAGCCTGCAAAGCGGAATGGATTGATCACACCAAGAACCTTATCAAAGAGGCTGGGTTACAAAAGGTTTTGTCCATTGTTCCCGGCGGAGAAAGTGCTTTAGATTCTCAATATAATGGATTGGTAGAGGCTAAGCGTTTATTCCCTAATGAAGTGGTTACCGTGTTGATTCACGATGGTGTTAGACCACTTGTAGATAGAGAAACAATAGAGAGAAATATTGAATCTGTAGAAACAAAGGGGTCTGCTATTACTGTTACACCCGCTATAGAAACGGTTATGGTTACAGATAATGGTTCTATAAACCGTATTTTAAATCGTAGTCAATGCCTTATGGCAAAAGCACCTCAAAGCTTTAAACTAGATGATATTCTATCGGTTCATGATCGAGCAAAAGCAGAAGGTATCCATGATTTTATCGATTCTGCATCCATGATGATGCATTATGGCTACACATTGTATCCAGTATTAGGGGAGACAGAAAATATAAAAATTACGACACCATCTGATTATTATATGTTCACAGGTATTATTAAGAACCGTGAATTAGGAGGATTACAAGATGAGTAATTCCGTTATTAAACGCGAGTTAACAGCTTTACTACAAGATAAAGAGTACTTTGATTTCCTCCGCCATCAACGCATTCTCGTGACTGGTGCGACGGGACTTATTGGCTCTATGTTTACAAAACTGCTTATACTTTCTAATGAAGCGTATGGTCTAGATATACAGGTAATTGGTCACGTACGTAGTCATGATAAAGCTCAGACTATTCTAGGGGACTATTTAGATAATGATTCCATTACACTTGTTGATGGTTCTTTAGAATCTATTGATGTGCCTTGTGATTATATCTTACATGGTGCAGCGCCAACACAATCTAAGTTCTTTATGGAGCATCCTGTAGAAACGATTCGTACCTCTATTCATGGTACGGAAGCTATGCTTGAATTAGGTCGTCATAAAACGGTAAAAAAACTTGTATACTTATCGAGCATGGAACAGTATGGTGTGCCTTATGAATCTGGACAAGTAATGACTGAAGAACGATTAGGTTATTTAGATCATTTAAATGTGCGTAGCTCTTATTCTGAAAGTAAGAGATTATGTGAGTGTTATTGTAAGTCGTATGCTGTTGAATTTGGCGTGCCTGCTGTTATAGCACGATTAGCCCAAACCTTTGGACCGGGAGTTCCTATTTCCGATAATCGCGTATTTATGCAATTCACTAAAAGTGCTCTAAAAAATGAAAATATTGTACTTCATACAAAGGGCGATTCTATGTCTAATTATTGCTATATTACGGATGCATTAACGGGCATTTTAACCCTTATGAAGGACGGCGAAGCTGGTGAAGCATACAATGTATGTCATGATGAGGAAACACGCTCTATAGCAAGTATTGCGCATTTGGTAGCAACTCATGTAAGCCATGATAAGAGCGAAGTGATTTTTGATATTCCTGAAGATGTGCAAGGCTTAGGCTATGCACCGACAGTGCACATGTTTTTAAGCTCTAAAAAATTAAAGTCCTTAGGCTGGCAGCCTAAGGTAACAATGGCGCAGGCTTATGTAAGACTTGCAGAATATATCCAAGAGGAAGGTCTATGAAGAAGGAAATTATTATTGTTACCATCTCACTTGGTAATGATGGGGCTGAGCGAATTTTGACAGAGTTAGCTCGTCAATGGGTGCATGATGGTCATCATATTACGGTCATCCAAACTAGTCCCAATCGTTATGGGAATGAATATGCCTTAGAAAATGGGATAGAGCAAATTGAAATTCATACCACAAGTTCTAATAAAGTGATTCGCTTTATGCAGGAAATAAAAGAGCTAATTAAGATTTTGAAGACAAGGCCTAACGCAACATGCTTATCATTTTTGTCAGCATCGAGCTTTATTCTAGCCATTAGCTCTTGGTTTGTGAAGAATCGCATCGTTTTTTCGGAGCGAAATAATCCGCGCAAGGTGCCTATTGGCTGGCATCAACAAGCGCTGCGAAATTTTGCCTTTAGATTTGCTGATGCTCTAGTATTCCAAACAGAAGATGCTCGCTCTTACTTCCCAAAATCTGTACAGGAACGTGGTGTTATTATTCCTAATCCTATTAATGGTAAATTGCCACCGCCAATAGAAGGGGAACGTGAGAAGACTATTGTTACGGCCTGTCGATTACATCCTCAAAAGAATTTGTCTATGATGATCAATGCTTTTAGTATGCTGGCAGATGAGTTTCCAGAGTATAAACTTGTTATTTATGGACAAGGTATTTTAGAGGATGAACTACGTGCTCAAATTAAAGCGCTCAATTTAGAGAATCGTATTTTATTGCCTGGCTTTGCTAGTAATATTTTAGAGAAGGTTGCACCTTGTTCTATGTATGTTTCATCATCTGATTTTGAAGGTATTTCAAACTCTATGTTAGAAGCACTAGGAATGGGTTTACCTACAGTAGTTACAGACTGCCCAGTAGGTGGTGCTCGTATGGTAATAAACAGTGGAGAGAATGGTATCTTGGTGCCTGTAGGAGATACACAGGCTATGTATGAAGCTATGCGTAGCGTTTTAAAAAATCCGGCACTAGCATCTAAACTTTCACAGGAAGCCATTAAGGTGCGTGACAAGTTTCCACTATGCAAAATTGCTAAACGTTGGTTGGATGTTTTATGAGTTGTAAGGAGGGGAACCATTGAAGTTAAATATTACGGCTATTGCTGATCGCATGATATGGTTCATAACTCTAATTTTTTTAGTGTTGTCGTTGACCATTTCCTTTGCCCTTGGCGATGCGAATTATGGTGCCTATGTATTATTTGTATGCCTATTTGGACTTATTATTTTTTATCTCATACGAGAGCAGGGAGTTATTAAATTTAGGCTTACCTGGATGCATGGTTATATGCTCCTATTCATTAGTGCATGTTATCTGAGTACTATTAATGCTATAGAGCCATCTGTAGCATTCAGTCGAAGCTTTGATATCGTAAAGATATTCTTTATGCTTATCATTTTATACATGTGTTATCAAGATAAAAAATCGGTGGACACATTATTAAAAATTGGTATGTGGACCGGTTATATAGTTTGTTTTTACACAGTATATTTCTATGGTTTAGATTACTTTATTACGGTTTTATCTTCTTCTGCACGGATTGCTAATGATGCATTAAATGCAAATACAGTTGGTTTATTAGGTGCTAATGCTATTGTTATGACATTGTATTATATGTTGTACGATCGTCCTCGTTGGTGGAATATTATTGCTCTACCTACATTGGGAATCCTAGCAGCTACAGGCAGTCGTAAAGCATTAGTATTCGTTGTCGTTGGTACCGTATTGCTATTTATTTTTAAAAGTTTACGTAGTGCTAATGTGGTGAACTCTATTGCAAAAATTATTGGATCATTGTTAGCTCTTACTATAGTTGGTGTTGCAGTATTACAATTACCTATGTTCTCGGAGGTACTGGACCGTATGTCGAGTATGGTCGATGCCTTTTCTGGTACTGGTGGCGACTCATCTACGATTATTCGTTTAGCCTTGGTAGATATTGGTTGGGATTTGTTTTATCAGTCACCTATAACTGGAGTAGGGGTTAATAATCCTTCTGTATATACCTTTTTCTTATA
>CAKPXR010000004.1 GCA_934202215.1 uncultured Veillonella sp. | reverse complement strand
TTCTTTCCTTTTCTCTAAGAAATTTTGCCGACCCCCAGTTTAACTGGGGGATTAGTCATGCCTATTCGGCGTACATTTAAGTAAAAATAGGAGTCATCAATTGATGACTCCTATTTTTTGAAAGTTTTGCAGTTTTATTATTTGGCAGATTTTAGTATAAGGATTTATATTTCATCCAGTTTGTTTTTGCCATTTCTTTGAGTTCTGTACCACGACCATCAAGGATTGCATTGATCAAGTATTTGCTGAAGCCTTTGGCTTGTTGGTAAGCAATTTTAGGTGGCATAGCAAGTTCTTGTTTATCTACGCGAACATTAACGATGACTGGACCATTATGGTTAAGAGCTTCCATGATTTTTTCATCTATTTCGCTAGAGTTTTGAATACTTACACCTTTAATACCAGCAGCTTCTGCAAGTTTTCCAAAGTCTGGGTTTACAAAGTCTGTAGCATAGTCTAAGTAGCCAGAGGCTTTCATTTCCATAGCGATGAAGCTAAGTTCTTCATTGTTGAATACAAAGATTTTAACCGGTAAGTTAAGTTGTTTTAATGTTAACATTTCACCCATCATCATTGTAAAACCACCATCGCCAGAGAGGGAGATGACTTGACGGTTTGGACATGCATTTTGAGCACCAATAGCATGCATCATAGCATTAGCCATGGAACCATGGTTATAGGAACCTAAGATACGGCGCTTACCATTTGTTTTTAAATGACGAGCAGTCCAAATAACTGGAGTACCTACGTCAAAGGTAAAGATTGCATCATCGGAGGCTAATTTATTAAGACGATTTACAAAGTATTGAGGGTGAATTGCTACACCATCTGGTTCAGCTACTGCATAGCTATCTAAGTCGCCTCTAAATTTAGTATATGCTTTGCGTACAGTGTCGATGAATTCAGTATCATCGCGTTGACCAACAAGAGGTAATAATTCTTTTAATGTATCTTTTACAGTACCAATAATACCTTGTGTAAGAGGAACACGACGACCTAAAGCACTAGGATCTCTATCCACTTGAATTACTTTCGCATTTTCTGGATAGAATGGACGGTAAGGGAAGTCTGTACCAAGCATTACGAGTGTATCGCATTGTTCAATAGCACGATACCCAGATGTATAGCCTAATAGGCCAGTCATACCAACATCATATGGGTTATCCCATTCAACCCATTCTTTACCTCTGAAAGCATGTACTACAGGAGCTTGTAAGCGTTTTGCTAATTCTACCACTTCGTCATGAGCACCTTCACAGCCTGCACCACAGAATAGGGTAATACGTTTGCCTGTTTCTAAATGAGCAGCCATTTCTTCAATATCATCGTGTTGTGGAACGATATGTGGTAGCCGAGGTGGGTTCCATACAGGTAATTCATCAATTTCCATTTCCATAACTGCAACGTCCCCAGGAAGAACGATAACTGCAACGTCTTGATTGCCCACTGCTGCATTCATTGCACGGAATAGAATTTCAGGCATTTGTTTTGGATTGGATACAAGTTCACAGAAACAAGAGCATTCTTTAAATAAGTTTTCAGGATGTGTTTCTTGGAAATAGTTTAATCCTACTTCAGATTGAGGGATATGAGAAGCAATAGCTAATACTGGAACACGATTGCGGTGGCAATCAAATAAACCATTAATCAAGTGTAAGTTACCAGGACCAGAACTACCAGCACATACAGTTAATTTATGAGTTAGAGCTGCTTCTGCTCCTGCAGCAAAGGCTGCTGTTTCTTCATGTCGCACATGTTCAAAAGCAATCTTACCATTGCGGCGTAGACTATCATTTACAGAGTTTAAACTATCGCCAGTGATACCATAAATGCGTTCTATCCCCGCATTGGCTAAGACATCGATAAGTACATCAGAAATTCTTTTTTTTGCCATATTATCACCTTCATTTAATAAATAATATTAATTACTTATGATTATTAAAACCATATATATTATAGTAGACCTGTTTGTCACGTAATTATGTGATGAAAGTTACTATTTAATGTAGTTTATACATATTTATACTATTATGATTAATAAGTTATAAAACGATTAAATATAGTATGTTATCGTAGTGATTTTAATTGATTTAAGAATTTAATATTGTTTCTCAATATAATACTCTTATTCTTGCATAACCCTAATAAAAGTGTTACTATTAATTTATGATGAAAATAGATAAGTCTTTGGGGAGAGGTGAAATTCCTTACCGGCGGTATAGTCCGCGAACCTTATAGGTATGAATCGGTGAAATTCCGATACCGACAGTACAGTCTGGATGAGAAAAGACGAGGCACATTTGTTGTGCCCGATTATGATTACCCAAGGACTATGTATATAGTCCTTTTTTTATTGAGGTGATATGGTGGATGACGTAGTATATATGAAGCGCGCCATTGCACTGGCAAAATTAGCCACAGGTCATACATCGCCAAATCCGTTGGTTGGTGCCGTGGTGGTAAAAGACAATACAATAATCGGTGAAGGCTACCATCATAAGGCTGGTACAGCGCATGCAGAGGTTCATGCCTTAAACCAAGCTGGAGATAATGCTAAAGATGCTACACTATACGTTACATTAGAACCATGTTCTCATTATGGCAAAACACCACCTTGTGTACTTCGTATTATAGATTCTGACATAGCTAAAGTAGTGGTGGGCAGTACAGACCCTAATCCACTTGTAGCTGGTAAGGGTATACAATTGCTCAAAGAGGCAGGTATCGAAGTGGTATGTCCCGTATGTAGCGATGAATGTGCTGAATTAAATGAGCATTTCTTTACCTATATCCAAACGGGTAAACCTTTTGTAACTATCAAAAGCGCTATGTCCCTTGATGGTAAGATTGCAACTTTTACCGGTCAATCTCAATGGATCACAAATGAATCCTCTCGTCGAGATGGGCATGTACTGCGTGCCACACATGATGCCATGCTTGTTGGTATCGGTACAATCTTAGCAGATGATCCACAACTAAATTGTCGTCTCAGTGATGATGAACTAGCTGATTCTATATTGGATAGAAATATTCTTGATGAGCCTGTACCAGTACATCAACCAGATGTAATTATCTTAGATAGTCTTGGTAGAACGCCTACCACAAGTCGTGTATTTGAAGTAGATACTCGAAAGGTGCATATATTTGTATCTAAAGGCTGTCCTAAAGAACGGATTCAGGCGCTAGAACAAGCCGGTGCTCTTGTAACCGTTGTGGAATCAGTAGCTACTCGTAAAAGTAAAAGTACAGATATCGTAATAGATATCAAAAAATTATCTATTGATGATATTCTTACGAAGTTGGGCGATTTTGGTTATACTTCAGTGTTAGTTGAAGGTGGTTCTGCCATTATCAGTTCATTTGTAGAAACATTAAACTTTGATAAGGTGATTACCTATATTGGTAATACCATCATCGGTGGTACAGAGGCTACACCTGCCGTAGGTGGTCGTGGCTTTGAAAATTTAGAATCTTCGCCGCAATTAACGTTTACAAAAACAATTGTACTAGATAATAACATTCGTATTGAAGCGTATCGTCAAGGAAGGAGGGGCGCTTATGTTCACGGGAATCGTTGAAGAAATTGGCCGTGTAGAAAGCATTAAAAAGGGCCCTAAATCCTTAGCAATTACAATTCGGGGTGAAAAGATTTTTAGTGATCTGAAAATTGGTGACTCCGTAGCTGTTAACGGCGTATGTTTGACAGCCACTACAATTGGTAATGGCGTATTTACAGCTGATGTAATGCCTGAGTCAATTAAGATGACTACTTTCACAAATTTGAAAGTTTATCAACCGGTCAATTTAGAGCGAGCTATGCTTGCTAACGGTAGATTTGGTGGTCACATTGTAGCTGGACACGTAGATGGTACAGGCCGTATCATTAACTGTGAACAAACGGATAACGCCATTATCTTTACTATTGAGGCTCCAAAATCTGTTATGGATTATGTTATCTATAAGGGATCGATTACGATCGATGGTATTAGCCTCACTATTATGCGACGAACGGACAGCAGTTTTTCCGTATCGATCATTCCTCATACCTTGAGCGAAACCATTCTAGGGTCTGCCCATATTGGGACGGAGGTCAATTTAGAAACGGATATCGCTGGTAGATACATTCGTCATTTTATGAATCTTGGTAGCAAACTTACCGAAGAGAAACCTAAGAAATCTATGCAATCCCTCTTAGTAGAGAATGGATTTATATAAAGTAAGGAGCGTTCCTATGAGCGAACAATTACATTCTATTGAAGATGTCTTACAAGACCTTAAAGCTGGTAAACCTGTTATTATTGTTGATGATGAAAGTCGTGAAAACGAAGGCGATCTTATCATTGCTGCAGAATTTGCTACACAAGAAAATATTAACTTTATGGTTAAATACGCACGCGGTATCGTATGTACACCAATGCGTCGTGAAGCATTAGAAAAGCTCGGCATTCCTGCAATGGTTGCTAAAAATACAGACAATCATGAAACTGCTTTCACCGTTACTGTTGACCACGTAGATACTACAACAGGCGTATCTCCAGCAGAACGGGCGTATACAATTCAAAAATTACTAGATCCAAATGCTAAACCTGAAGACTTCCGTCGCCCAGGCCACGTATTCCCTTTAGTATATAAAGAGGGTGGCGTTCTAGTACGCCAAGGTCATACAGAAGCATCTATCGACCTTTGTCGCTTAGCAGGTCTACAAGAGGCAGCTGTTATTTGTGAAATCACAAAAGACGATGGCGATATGGCACGTTTGCCAGATCTTTTACAATTTGCAAAAGAACATAATCTTAAAATCGCATCTGTAGCAGAACTTATTGAGTATCGTAAACAACATGAAGATATGGTAGAGCTCGGTGCTTGTTCTAAATTGCCTACAAAATTTGGTGATTTTAATATCTTTGTATTCCAAAATGATTTAGATCATAAAGAACATTTAGCTATCGTTAAAGGTGATGTTCAAAACTGTAACGATGTTCTTGTTCGTATTCACTCAGAATGTTTAACAGGAGATGTATTTGGTTCTAAACGTTGCGATTGCGGTGAACAATTAGACCATGCGTTGCGTGCCATCGAAAAAGAAGGCAAAGGCGTTGTGGTTTATATGCGCCAAGAAGGTCGTGGCATCGGTTTAACTAATAAAATTAAAGCGTATGCTTTGCAAGAACAAGGATTAGATACAGTAGAGGCTAATAAGCAATTAGGCTTCCCTGCGGACATGCGCGAATACTCCTTAGCGGCTCAAATTATTCGCTTCTTAGGTATTAAAAGTATTCGTTTGTTAACGAATAATCCTGAAAAACGCCATGGTTTAGAGCATTGGGGAATCGATGTAACTAGCCGTGTACCGCTTATCATTGCAGCCAATAAATTCAATGCAGGCTACTTGAAAACAAAAGAAGAAAAAATGGGACATATGTTAGAAGACTAATCATTTAGTTTTATTTAACAAATTGCTCGGCGCATAAGAATTTCCTTTAATGGAATATAGGAGGTCAACATAATGAAGGTTCAAGAAGGTAACTTATTAGGTACTGGTAAAAAATTTGCTATTATCGGTTCTCGTTTTAACGAGTTCATTACATCTAAATTAATTGGTGGTGCTGAAGATTGCTTATTGCGTCACGATGTAAAAGAAGAAGATATTACAGTAATCTGGGTTCCAGGTGCTTATGAAATTCCTTTAATTGCTAAAAAAGCTGCTACATCAGGTCGCTTCGATGCAGTAATCTGTGTAGGTGCCGTTATCCGCGGTGCTACAACTCATTATGACTATGTATGTAATGAAGTGGCAAAAGGTATTGCTCATGTTTCTTTGGAAACAGGTATTCCTGTTATGTTCGGTGTAGTAACTACTGAAAACATTGAACAAGCTATCGAACGTGCTGGTACCAAAGCTGGCAATAAAGGTTACGATTGTGCTATGGGCGCTATTGAAATGGTTAACCTTATCGATCAATTCTAATAATTATATAGTAAACACTCAGTATCTCATGATGCTGGGTGTTTTTATATTATCGAAATTATGTTCTTTTGACTTAAATTTAAAGTAGACGAACATATATTCCCTATTATTGAAAAGTAATTCTATGACATGATATACTATAAAAGCACTAATAAGTGTGTACGATTTATTAATTAGAAATAAGGAATGATAGAATGGATTATATAAAACGTTTTACGACCCGAGAAGGGGTTCGTATGTCTTTGGCGGTAACAACAGATACTGTTGAAACGGCTCGTGTACGTCATGATTTATGGCCTGTAGCAACGGCTGCTTTAGGTCGTGCTATGACTGGGGCTATTTTATTGGCTGGGGACTTTAAAAATCATGAAAATGTAAGTCTTCGCATTAAAGGTGATGGCCCTCTAGGCGTTGTTCACGTAGATGCTTTTGCAGATAATACAGTTCGTGGCTATGTGGATGAGCCACATGTTGATGTACCTTTAAAACGTGCTGGTAAGCTTGATGTAGGTGCTGCTGTTGGTCATAATGGTGAAGTACAAGTTACTCGATTTACTCAATTAGCACAAGATTATACTTCTACAAGTCCAATTCAAAGTGGTGAAGTAGCAGAGGATTTGGCTTACTATTTATATGCTTCTGAACAAGTTCCGTCTACCATTAGCTTAGGTGTATTAGTAGATCCAGATTATCATACAGTTGTAGCAGGTGGTTTTATCGTACAAGCTTTGCCAGATGCAACAGATGAAGCATTAGCACAAGTAGAAAAGAATATTAACGAACTTGGCCCTATTACAGAATATTTGAAAGCAAATCCAGATGGTAAAGGTCTCATGGAACGTGTTCTTGATGGGTTGACTGTTAATGAAGTTTATAATGAACCAATTCATTTCCAATGTCGTTGTGGTCGTGAGCGTTTCGGTGCTGTGCTCATGACATTGCGTGAAGAGGATAAACAGGCTATTCTAGAAGATGAAGTAACAGAACTTGTATGTCATTACTGTAATGAAAAGTATCATTTCACACGTGAAGAGTTACAGGATATGTTTGCTCCAAAAGGTCCTATTCAATAATAATTGCATAATATGTAAAAAAATACAGGCTAATAGGTTTTTCCTATAGCCTGTTTCTCTATTATGTGAGAAAATAAAAGATAGAGTTATTAATAATAGGAGGTCACAATGAGTGCAATTGGCGTAATTGGTGGTACAGGTGTATATGATCCGTCCATCTTTGAAAATATTCATGAAGAATCCTTAATGACACCATATGGTGAAATAGATTATGTACAAGGTACATACCATGGAAAAACGGTAATCTTTGTTGCTCGTCATGGCAAAGATCATACAATTCCTCCGCATAAAATTAACTATCGTGCTAATATTTGGGGACTCAAAAAATTAGGAGTTACATTTATTATCTCTACGACTGCGGTAGGTTCTTTAAATGAAAACTTTAAACCTGGTCACTTCGTTTTGACTGATCAATTTTTAGATTTCACTAAAAACCGCATTACTACTTTCTATGAAGGTGGTGACCGTCCAGTGGCACACCTTGATGTAACAAATCCTTACTGCCCTGAATTGCGTGATGTTCTTCAAAAGGTAGGTACAAAACAAGGTCTTACCATTCATAATGGCGGTACCTATGTATGCACAGAAGGGCCTCGTTTTGAAACACCAGCAGAAATTAAAATGTTCCATATGCTTGGTGGTGATACAGTAGGTATGACTAATGTACCTGAAGTTAACTTAGCTAATGAAGCTGAGATGGCATATGCTACTATTTCTATGATTACAAACTTTGCGGCAGGTATTTCTGAATCTGCGTTGACACATAGTGAAGTTGTAGAAATGATGGGTAATATGGCAGCTCAACTTAAATCTCTTATTTTAGGTGCTATTGATGCAATCGATGTAGATGCCCATTATGATGCTCATAATCGTATGCAAGAATATGGTGGTTTTAAATTATAATACATTTATTCTAAATACAATAGTCCATAGAAGGAGAATGTATGAGCAATATAGAATGGCGTAAAGATACGTTAGTACTATTAGATCAAACGAAATTACCTACTGAAATTACTTATGTTCACTGTACGGATTGGAGGCAAGTAGCTGAGGCTATTAAAATGCTTCGAGTTCGTGGGGCACCTGCTATTGGCGTAGCTGCAGCTTATGGTCTAATTTTAGCTGCTATGGAGGCAAGGAATTTAGATGCTCCGTTTAGTGAACAACTTACAAGCTTATATGAATTTAGTGAGACCTTAAAGGAAACTCGTCCAACCGCAATCAACTTAGCTTGGGCTGTGGATCGTGTTATTTCTCTTGTAAAATATCATGTTGAAAGTATGTCCTCTATGAGTGAAGTAGTAGACTTGATTACAAGAGAGGCCATTATTATTCATGAAGAAGATGTTTCTTTAAATCGTCGCATGGCAGAAGCAGGGGCCACATTATTTGAAGGCCAAAAGAATATTAGGATTCTAACTCATTGCAATGCTGGCGCACTTGCTACAGGTGGTTTAGGTACAGCACTTGGTGTTGTCCGTAAGCTTTATGAAAATGGTCAATTGGAACGAGTTTATGCGGATGAAACTCGTCCATTATTACAAGGTGCGCGGCTTACTGCATTTGAATTGCATGAGGATGGTATACCAGTAACGTTGGAAACAGACAATATGGCTGCCTACGCGATGCAACATGGTCTTATTGATGCTGTTATTGTTGGTGCAGACCGCATCACTACTAAAGGTGATGTAGCCAACAAAATCGGTACTTATGGAGTAGCTGTATTAGCTAAATTCCATAATATTCCATTTTATGTGGCAGCACCATATAGTACATTTGACTTTACCTTAGAAAATGGCAGTGATATTCCAATTGAAATGCGCGATAACTATGAGGTAACATCTTTATATGGAGTACAAACAGCACCTAATGGTATTGATGTACTCAATCCTGCTTTCGATGTGACACCACATGAACTTGTCACTGCTATTATTACCGAAGAAGGTGTTTTAAAACCAAACTATGAAGAGTCTATTCATAAGTTACGTCAGATTGTAGAATCTAAATAACTAGTTTCTCAAAGATGTAGATTATTAACTATATCGTTATTTAAGTAATATAGTACCTATATCATTTACTATCAATATAGTTTAGTAATGATAAAGATAACAATTAAATTATGTAGTATCGATACATCCAAGTGGATTGACTATTAAATATTTATTTTCTTGTTTATATTTGTATGAATAAAAGGAGTTATTATGCAATCTTTAATTAAAGATATTAATTTAGCCGCAGAAGGCCGTAAGAAAATTGACTGGGTTTCCAACTTTATGCCTACATTAAATACATTGGGTGATCGTTTTGAAGCAGAACAAACTTTCAAAGGTCAAACAATTGTTGTAAGTGTTCACTTGGAAGCAAAAACAGCATACTTAGCTACTATTTTAAAACGCGGTGGCGCGGATGTTATCGTAACTGGTTCTAATCCATTATCTACACAAGATGATGTAGCTGCAGGTCTCGTTGATATGGGTCTTACTGTATATGCTTGGTATGATTGTACTGAAGAAGAATATTTCAATTTCCTTAATAAGGCACTTGATCATAAACCGCACATTATCATCGATGATGGTGGCGATTTGGTAAACTTGTTACACACAACTCGCCAAGATGCTAAGGAACGCCTTTTAGGTGGTAGTGAAGAAACCACTACAGGTGTACATCGTCTATATGCATTAGAAAATGCAAAACAATTGACATTCCCTATGATTGCAGTAAATGATTCTTACTGTAAATATCTCTTTGATAACCGTTATGGTACAGGTCAATCTGTTTGGGATGGTATCATGCGTACTACAAACTTAACTGTAACAGGTAAAAATGTAGTTGTTGCTGGTTATGGTTGGTGTGGTAAAGGTGTTGCTATGCGTGCAAAAGGCCTCGGTGCTCATGTGTATGTAACAGAAGTAGATCCAATTAAAGCTATTGAAGCTGTATTTGATGGTTTCAAAGTATTACCTATGATTGAAGCTGCTAAAGTAGGGGATATTTTCTGTACCGTAACAGGTTGTAAAGATGTTATTGTAAAAGAACATTACGAAGTAATGAAAGATAAGGCTATCTTATGTAATGCTGGTCACTTTGATTGTGAAGTTAATGTAGCTGATCTTACAGACCTTGCAGTAAGTCATGAACGTGTTCGTCAAAACATCGAAGGTTATACTATGGCTGATGGTCGCAAACTCTATGTATTGGCTGAAGGTCGTCTAGTAAATCTTGCTGCAGGCGATGGTCATCCTGCAGAAATCATGGATTTATCCTTTGCTATGCAAGCTCTTGCAGCAGAATATATTTTACATAATGGCAAAAATATGGAACCTAAGGTTTATGTATTGCCTCATGAATTAGACGAAGAAATTGCAAAACTAAAATTGAACTCCATGGGTTATGATTTAGATTCTTTAACACAAGATCAAATCGATTATCTTACAAAAGTAAACTAATTTCGAATCGAATTGCATTTATATTTAATAAAAAGCTAATGGCTTTATATAATACAATTATGTACTATATGCATTAGTTTTTTAATTTAACGAATATAACCGAGCTACTTTAGCTCGGTTATACCTATGAGGAAACCTATGTCTGATTTATTGATTACCAATGTAGACGTCCTAACTAATGAGGGCGTTCTTAAAAATCATGCCATTGAAATTGAAAATGGTTATATTGCCGCTATTTTAAAGGATAGTGATATTGAAAAAGCAAAAGATTCTGCAAAGGAAGTACTAGATGGTAAAGGCCAATTAGCCGCACCAGGTTTAGTCAATACCCATACGCACATTGCAATGGGCTTATTTAGAAACTATGCAGATGATCTTGAGCTTATGGATTGGCTAGAAACTGCAATTTGGCCAACTGAGGCAAAGTTAAATGATGAGTATGTCCGTTATGGTACACAACTAGGTGTGGCTGAAATGTTGCGTTCTGGTACTACAACATTTAGCGATATGTATTTCTTTATGAATGCTACAGCTGAGATAGTAAAAGAAACAGGTATTCGTGCTGTGCTATCTCGTGGTTTAGCAGGTGTATCTCCAACAGCTGATCAAGCATTAGTTGAAAATGCTGATTTATTCCGTACATGGAACGGCTTTGATAATGACCGCATCAAGGTATTATTGGGACCACATGCACCATATACTTGTCCAGACGACTATATGGAAAAGGTTATTGCCTTATCTCATGAATTAAATTGTGGCATTCACATGCATTTGTCTGAAACAAAAGGGGAAGTAGAGAATGTAATTAAAGCTACTGGCAAAACTCCAATAGCTCATATGCATGACTTAGGCTTATTCTGGAATACTATATTAGCTGCACATTGTGTTCATGTTACAGAAGAAGATATGGCTATTATGGCAGAGAATAATGTAGCTGTTGCACATAATCCACAATCTAACCTAAAATTAGCAAGTGGTATTGCACCAGTGCCTGAAATGATTGCCAAAGGTATTACAGTTGGGCTTGGTACAGACGGTTCTGCATCTAATAATAATGCGGATATGCTTGAAGAAGTACGCCTTGCTGCTACATTGCATAAAGCACGTCTCTATGATCCTAAAGCGATTCCTGCACAAGTTGCGTGGAATATGGGTACTGTAGAAGGTGCAAAAGCCTTAGGATATAAAGATCTTGGTGTACTAGCTGAAGGGTATCGCGCAGATATCGTATTGTATGATGTATCTGGTATGCATTGGATGCCTCGTTATAACGATTTAGCTGCACTTGTATACTCGGCTAATAGCTCTGATGCTAATACTACAATTGTAGGCGGTAAAGTTCTTATGAAAGACAAGGAATTGCTTACTATTGACGAAGAAAAACTTCGTGCTGAAATGACGAAGGCTCAAGAATATTTTAGTAACTAATATTTAGTAATTAATATATTCGTTACTATTAACCTATCTATAGGTTAATAATAAATTATATATGGGCTAATATAGTGATTAGCATATAAAGAAAAACCACTCATGAGATTTCATAGAGTGGTTTTTCTTTATATAGACTGACTTTTATTATATTACAATTATTAATTTTCTAATTATTTTATAGCTTTTACCAAAAACATAGGTACAGGAATATAGAATTCATCTTCTTCGCTGTAAATACGTGGACCTACAGTAGAATCAATAGATACTGAGCTAGCACCCATTTTAGTGAGCAGTTCCTTGTCCCATTGTGGACGTGTATAGGATGAAATTTCTAGCATATGATATATTGTGTGACAGCGTTCCTTTAATTCATTGCTAACGTGTTCATGGGCATGATGTACAGATTGTGGTAAATCATGATGATTGCGTGCGTGTTCCGCATCATAGTTTAGAATTAAACCACCAGGACGGATGACACGTAACCATTCTGCATAGGCTTTGTAAGGATGTGGTAAATTCCATGTTACATTGCGGGCTACAATGATATCAAAGGTGTTTGTATCAAAGCTAAGATTTTCGGCATCCATAACAGAGAATGTAGCGTCAGAATTTAAAGATTCTGCAAGCTGATTAGCTTCATCAATCATATTAGGTGTAATATCAATACCATGTACTGTATGGCCTAACTCAGAGAGAATAATGCTGAAAAAACCTGCACCACAGCCAATATCTAAAATTCTCAAAGAACGGTCAGAATCAAAAATATGGCTCATTAATTCATCGCGCCAAAGTTTAAGTTTAGGGCTTTCCAATTCTTTAGCTCGTAAAGAACCGAAATCACGCGCTCGATCGCTCCAATAAGAGGTAATAAACTCTTTGTCATCCTTCATAGGATGATTTTTTTCAAATATATCGTTCATCTTTTTTGTTCTCCTCATTTTTAATACACTTAATAGTACCATAAATTGAGAATGTACCATACTATAAATATCACACTTGCTACATAAATTATTAATATTGAATATGATATAATACATCTATATTTTTGTTTTATGAAAGGGCAGGACTATGATTTTACAGACGGGACAACGTACGGATATTCCTGCTTTTTATGGACAGTGGTTTATTAATCGTGTTCATCAAGGATTTGTAGATGTTCGCAATCCCTATAATCCAATGCAGATAACACGGTATCCCATTAATCATGATGTGGTAGATGGTATTGCACTTTGTACAAAGAATCCTTTACCATTTATTCCGCTCTTACATGAAATAAATGATTATCGACAATTTTGGCATATGACCATAACTCCTTATGGTCCAGATATTGAGCCCTATGTACCCAAAGCAGATTCTGTAATAGACGGATTTAAACAAATATCTTCGAGACTTAATCCTCAGTCCATGGTGTGGCGTTATGACCCTATTATTTTAACCCATAACTATACAGTAGATTTCCATTTTGAAAGCTTTTATAACATGGCTAAGGCGCTAGAAGGATATACGGATACGGTAGTTGTAAGTTTCTTAGATATTTTTGATAAGGTGGCTCAGAACTTTCCTGAAGGTTTTAGACCAAGTGTTGATGTACAACTTAATATTATTAAGGAGTTAATTTCTATTGCTCACTCCTACAATATGGACCTTAAAACCTGCGGAGAAGGGGACGCATTTAAAGAATTAGGGGCTAATACGGAAGGTTGTTTAACATTAGAATGTTATGAACGAGCCTGGAATGTTACTTTAAAAGCTCCTAAACGCACACCAGCAAGACCGGAATGTAATTGTTATTTACATGGTGATATAGGTGCCTATGATAGTTGTAGTCATTTCTGTCGCTATTGTTATGCCAATACAAATCAAGCTGCAGTCCGGCACAATCGTATGTTACATGATCCTAAGTCTAGTTTACTTATTGGACAGCTTCCAAAAACAGCAATTATTAAGGAAAGCATGGAAAAAAGCTGGATTATTGATACAAATTACAGGCAAGAAACTCTATTTTAGATGAAATTACGACGCTGTATAACGTTTATGTCGTTGACGTATCGTGTAAAATAGATAACAAAGGGGGTTGTCAAAGGGACACCTCAGGAATATAAGAGAGTGAATAGACTTATTAATTGTTTAGTTGTTTTATTATCACAAGGAGGTGTCGTATGATAACCTACAAAAGTGATACTAAAGATTCATCCCTAGTATCACGTGAAGATTCTATGCCAGTTCTTGCCATGTGCTACGATTTTGATAAGACTTTAACCCCTGATGATATGCAGGCACAAGGCTTTATTCAATCTGTTGGCTATGATGAGGAGCAAATCAAGCAGTTCTGGCAAGAATCTAATCAATTGGCTAAGAAAAATGATATGGATAATAACTTGGCCTATATGTACAAGATGATTCAAGAAGCCGTAGGTCGCTTTTATGTAACTAAAGAAAAGCTCATGGAATATGGGAATCAAGTAGAGTTGTATGACGGTGTTCGCACTTGGTTTGAGCGTATTCGAGAATATGGATTAGAACATGGAGTGCGCATTGAACATTACATTATCTCTTCTGGATTGAAAGAGATGATAGAAGGCACTGAAATGGCGAAAGAGGGAGCTTTCACAAAAATCTATGCCAGTGCATTCATGTTTGATGATAAGGGCGTAGCTGTGTGGCCTGCGCAAGCAATTAACTATACGAATAAAACTCAGTTTTTGTTCCGTATTCAAAAGGGAATTCTAGATATTAATGATACAGGTGTTAACGATTATATTAAGCCTGAGGACCAACGTGTCCCATTCCGCAATATGATTTACATTGGGGATAGTGATACAGATATTCCTTGCATGAGCCTTGTTAACGCAAATGGAGGCCATTCTATAGGTGTGTATGATCCTATTAAAAAGGACAAAGATAAGGTATATAAAATGATGCGTCATCACCGTATACGCTATTATGCACCTGCAGACTATACAAATGGTTCCCAGTTAGATACCTTAGTTAAACAAATTATACGCAAAACAGCAGCATATGAAGTATTAGAGGGTGAGTATATTCATTGTAAACACGAAGCAGAGGAGTAATATGGAACAATCTAAATTGACAAGTGAATGGATTCAAACGTTTAACCGTTTAGGTTCTGAAGGTAAATTAAAACCTACTGTACCATATCATGATTTATTTAACCGTAAAGAGTTAAAAGGATTTCCCTTACATACATTGCCTATGTGGACTGTAACATTCCCAACAGGCCATATTACATGCTGTGATCCTTTGGTAACATTACCTAATAAACCAGATACGTATATTAGAACGGTAGAACCAGGTACGTATTTGTTAGAAACAAAAATTATTGAAATGGAACCAAATGAGTATCGCTATGTGGCGAGTCGTGTTGTTTTTAGTGGCAATGAGCCTGTGAACTATGAATTGGCCTTAAAAGGTACGGAAGACTTAACAGATCTTGATGATGGTGAAAGCTACATTGGATTCCCTGTAGATTCTGGACTTGCTACAGTAGTTGATGCTGAAACAATTGAAGAGTACAAAAAATTCTACGATCAATGGCATACAAACTATCCTGATAAAAATATTTATGATGATTACTATAGTGATTTATTCCAATTAAACGCATTGGCATATCCACAATTCCAACGTTCTAAAGGGGATTGGATTAATCTTACTATTCCTGATACTGAATTAACAGTACCTATGATTCAATCCGGCTTTGGTGATGGTTTATATCCTGTATATTGGGCATTTGATAAAGATGGTCAAATTTGCCAACTTATCATGGAATATATTGATTGTAGCGAAGCATATCAATAGTAGAATCAAGTAAAATTTTTAGAGAATCTTCGAATAAACTTAATATATAAAAAAGACGCTTAAATTCTAAGCGTCTTTTTTTATGATAATATTTATTTTTAGCTTTAAATACCAAAAATCCAGTTTACAAATACACGGAGGATACTAAGACCTACAATAAATTCAGCTAAGAATCTTAAAGAACCTTCCATGCCATTACCTAAATGTTTTAAACTACCAATTTTAGCTTTACTTACGATATCACACCAGCACATATAATACCTCCGTGAGAGTTAATATGAGTAAATTACATAACTTATATGACTATTTTACAACCTTATATCAAAAATTTCAATATGTATTTAAAATTAAATAATAATAGTTCTATACATATATCTATAATAATGAAAATGTAGTTTTTTTTAAACATACATAAAATAAGGAATCATAAGCATCTAGTTAGTTTAGTATATATTAATGTTATGTAAGACTTATATAAATTTATATAGCTTAAATAATGTTATATAAAAAGAAATTTGTAATAGATACTAAAAGTTATATAAGTGTTTATATGTATAAACCAAAGGTTAATGATTAATAAGCTTAGAAAACACAGTTTAAATATTATGTAATGGACTTGATTACATCGCATGAAACAATAGGATCTGTTGATTGATTAATTTAAATGCTAATTTGGTTTGTAATGTAAATAAATTAGCTTATAGACATATAGTCTGTTTTTTGTTTGTTTTTAAATTACTTCCGATAACGATATATTATCGGAAGTAATTGTATTAAGAAAATTGGGCCTAAATGGCCCAATCCCTTATGTTATATAGTTTTTTAGCTTATTAAGTTTATTTACGTTTAAATGTGTATGGTTCGTATTCTACATCATTATGACGGTTAGTCCACCAGTTCCATCCAATTCTTGCAATCTTCCATGCAATGAATCCTACGATGATGCCCAATACTAAGCCTGTTAATACATCTGTTGGATAATGTACAAATAGATATACTCTAGAGAATGCTACTACTAATGATACTAGTAATGCTATAATTCCCAAATATCGCTTCTGAGGCGCGATTTGACTCAAGCCTAGGTAAATGGTCATGGCTGATGCAAATGAACCAAAACTATGGCCTGACGGGAATGAATAACTACTTGCTTTAGGTAATGCAGATTCTAATGGTACTGTTACATTAGGAAAATCTACAAATGGTCTTAATCTTGCTACATGTGGTTTTAAACCTTGGTCACCGATGATTAATACAAATCCTAAAGCGATTATTATAGCTACACCTAATACACGATATTTTTTTTGTAACATCAATAATAAGGCGATGACAATCCATAAAGCACCGGTGCCAGTAATTTTAGAGATAAATGCCATAATAGGCGTTAAAAAACTATATACAAGATGGTCATGTACATAGAAGATCAAAGAGTGATCAAATTGTAAGATTGTATCCATAGCTTCCTCTTTTATTCTTTAAATGATAATTATTGAGAATGGGATATTAAAATTATATTTAGTAGTATATCTATTGATTACTAATTTTTGATATCATCACTTCTCATTTATAGTACAAATAATAGCCTAAACTATTTATACCTCATGGTCAATAGTTTAGGCTATATTTAATAAAATCTTTAATTATGGTTTCTTTTTATCTGATTTTTTTTGACGATCCTTCAGCAGGCATTGTAATGATTGTATCTACAGGATCATATACAGATTCAAAGGAATCCGTTTGTGTAACCCAGTTACCATATGTTATAGTTCTGTAGGTATTCATAGTTAAGCCTACATGCCCCTCTTGCACTTCTTTTTCTTTTAATGATGGATCTTCACGGGTAATTGTCTTATTTGGTATTTCGCTACGATCACCTACAGAAATGGATACATTTTTAGGTTTATCTTGGGCAGTACCTATAATATAGATTGTTAGTGTACCATGATTCATTACACTGAGGATATAAATTGATTGCTGATACGGATTTCTAAACTTAAAGTCTAAATATCCCCAAGCTACAGTAGCATCACGACCAGCTTGAATATATCCTACAGGTTCAAAATGTGGTGTCCGTTCTACAATATTCATGCCCGATAATAAGGCTGTATTAAATATAGTAGAACTTACTTGGCAAATACCGCCGCCAATACCAGGAACTAATTTACCATCAATCATAACAGGTGCATCATCATAACCGGCTTCAGCAGTACGTTCACCTACTACATCATTAAAGGAGAATATTGCACCTGGTTTAATAAGGGTACCGTTAATTTTATCTGAAGCTAACTGAATATTATGTGTTCGACTTTCATTATTTGGATCGTATTCTGTTGTGAAAGATGCTATTACAGTATTTAATGGTTTTAAATCTGCATCGGTTACTTTCACCGTATTTCTGGTAGTAAATACCATAGAGATAGAGCTAATACTTTCGCCAGCCTGTAGATCATCTTTTATTTTCTGTAGCGTTGCATCAATATCTATGCGTTTACCTTCTTTTGCAGGATGGAATACAACCTGTCCATTTTCAAGGCTTAAATAAGCATCATGTCCTGGCGTATCAATTGTTTTGGCTAATTCTGTAAGATAAGTTTTACCCTTCACTTCGTCTAGCTTATATTGTGGCGTAAAGTGTTGTCCATAATAAAATGCATGGAATCTATGTGAAAGCAATGTCCACCAATCCTCTTCATATCCATAAGAGGAAATTTCTTTTATCATAGCCTCTGTATCATTTTGAATGCCTAAATCATGATAGGAAGTCTGTTGTTTTTTGTTATTGCCCATATCAATGGACACAGTATGTGGAATTTTAGCATTTAACTCTTGAAGTTTAGCGCTTAATTCACTTTTAGGTGTATTAGATAGGTCTGTATTATTGTAATATACACCATAGGAAATATTTTCTGTTGGGATGTATGAGCAACCGCTCGTACTCAGCAGGACTAGCATAGTCCCTAGTATTATATATTTCTTACTCATTGTATTATAAACTCTCCCAAATTAGTTATTATATTCTCTAATTATAGCATATAAGTACCTATTCTATGGTACAATTATATTGATATTTTTAGGGGTAAGGGTGAATCATGTCAGAGTCTAAAGAACAACAAAAACATTTTTATTTGCGCAATAATGATGCGCTTATGAATAGTACAAAGTTGTCTATGAAAGCAAAACAAAGCATATTGTTATCTAAGGCTGAAAATACTGTAGATGCATACGAGTCGGATTGGGACGACTTTGTAGATTGGTGTACCTATCAAAAGGTTCCTTATTTTCCAGCAACACCAGAAACAATAGTAAACTATATAAATGATCTTGCCGACTATGCTAAGGCCAATACTATATCTCGTCGTATTAGCGCTATATCTGAAAACTATAATGCTTCTGGTCATCGAGATAATCCGTGTATGGCTCCTATCGTAAAACAAGCGTTACGTGGTATTAGACGTGTTAAAGGTACCTTCCAACAAGGTAAAACACCAGTCCTATTAGAAGATATAGAAGATATTCTAGATTGTATGTCTAAATTAGATGTACCAGAATTGCAATTACTACGGGACAAAGCAATTTTATTAGTTGGATTTATGGGCGCTTTTCGTCGTAGTGAAATCGCTGCCATTACAGTAGAGAACTTACAGTTTTCTCCGCAAGGTGTAGAAATCTTTGTGGCCTCCTCCAAAGCCGACCAAGAAGGTCAAGGTGCTGTGGTGGCGATTCCTCACTTACAGGGGTCTCCTTTAGATGCAGTGCGGGCTTTACAACAATGGTTACGTGCTTCAGGCATTACTGAAGGTCCTGTATTTAGAGGATTTACTAAAAGTATGTCCTTACGTAAGACCGCCATATCCGATAAGATGATTGCTGAAATTGTTAAAAAATATATTTCTCTTATCGGTTTAAATCCGGCTATGTATGGTGCCCATAGTTTACGCCATGGCTTTGCTACAACAGCCGCATCGTATGGCGTTGAAGAACGTAATATCATGCGTCAGACACGACATCATAGTGTTAATATGGTCCGTCGTTATATTAATGAAGCGAATAAATTTGTCGATAATCCTATCTCCACAATTTTTGAAAAACGGTTTAAATAATAAGAATAGATTTGTTCGTTAAGATTATTAGAATAAATTTATTAATAAGTTAGATAACAAAAAGCAGCTATCTCCATGGAGTAGCTGCTTTTTCGTTTGGGTTATACCCATATATATTTAGTTTTGAGCCACATAGTCCAAAGCTCTAACTGGACTATCAGTTTTATGTGCTGGTACCTTTAATACGGTACCAGGTACTAGCGTACCGGAATCACTGATGTTGTTTAGTTCTTTCATAGCATATACCATTTCACGAACATCCATATCTTTATGAGCTGTTCGAGCTGCAATATCCCACATTGTATCGCCTGCTTGAACCTTTACTTCTCGTACTGCATGTGTATTTGCATTTGTTACAGGATTTGTCATATTATAACCAAATAATACTGTTAAGCACATTCCTACCATTACTAATATATTTTTCATCTCATACCTCACATTTATATCGAACATAATATCTAAGAACATTTGTTTGTTTACACGATTATAATAGCACACGAACGAATGTTCGGTCAAGAGTTTCAGAACAAATGTTTGCAAAAACTTTTAAAATTGCCTATAATAGGTATATAAGTTAGTAAATATCTTATGTTTTTATTATAAAGTACAATATGTGTCATTTTTTACGCATTATAATATTGATGGTGGATTAATTATGGAGGTTCATTGTGAGACGCCCTGCTACAGATATAAACACTAAACAGCGCCGTATATTAGATTTTATTAAGGATTCATTACATAATGAATACCGCTGTCCTACAGTTCGTGAAATCTGTACACATGTAGGACTCAGTTCTACATCTACTGTCCAATCTCACCTAAATGCGTTAGAGAAATTTGGCTATATCAAGCGTGATCCAAACAAAAATCGTGCTATTACTGTATTAGAAGATACTAAACCATCTATCGCTGTAGAAGGTAATGAAACATCTAGCTCTGATAATTTTGAATTTTTAGGTGCTGGACTTAAACAAGTTCCACTCATCGGTACTGTTCAAGCTGGTATGCCTATCACTGCAGTAGAAAATTTGGAATCTACCCTTACATTACCAGTTCAATTGACTGGAGATTCCGACTGCTTCTTGCTTCGTGTACAAGGCGAGTCTATGATGAATATCGGTATGTATGAAGGTGATATGCTTATTGTACGACATCAAAATACAGCTAATAATGGCGATGTGGTAGTTGCTCGTATTGATGATGAAGCAACTGTTAAACGTTTCTATAAAGAAAATGGACATATTCGTTTACAACCAGAAAATGATAATTTTGATCCTATTATTGTAGATGACTGTCATATTGAAGGCCTTGTGATCGGCCTTGTACGGGATAGAATATAACAAAAAGACGGCAACGTATGTTGCCGTCTTTTTGTTATATTGAGATTTTATTTCTACGTATACTAGCGAAAATCGCACCAGACATATTATGCCATACACTAAAAATAGCGCCCACAAGTGTTGCTAATGGATTTAATGCAAAATTAGTTGCTGCTAATGTTACAGCTAAGCCACTATTTTGCATTCCTACCTCTATTGCTAATGCTGTAGTTTTATCATAATCTAATTTAAGTATCTTTCCTACACTTAAACCTAATAGTAATCCTAATACATTATGTATACCTACTACAATGAGTGTTAATAAGCCAGAAACTAATAACTTATCCCTATTAACTGCAATAATAGCTGCTATTAATAATATAATAGCAACCATTGAAAATATTGGACTTATACTCGTTATAGTATTGACATGTGATTTACAAACATATTGAATGCTACCACCTAATAAAATTGGTACAATAATAACTTTTATCATTGTAATCATCATTGGAAGTAATGCAACATCTACCCATGCTCCACCAATATATAAAATTAAAAACGGTGTTACAATTGGTGCTATTAATGTTGAGGATATTGTCATTCCTACTGATAGAGGAACATCCCCTTTAGCGATATAGGTAATAACATTACTAGCAGTGCCACCAGGGCAACAGCCAACTAATATAACGCCTATTGCAATATCTGGCGGTAAGGTAAACACATGGCAAATGCCCCATGCCAATAAAGGCATGATTGTATATTGTGCAAGCACGCCGATACAAATATCCTTTGGATGCCTAAAAATATTACATAAGTTTTCAAACTTAATTGTAAGCCCCATACCAAACATAGCGACACCGAGTAGAAATGGTGTATAAGCAACAGCCCATGTAAAATATTCAGGTACTATATAGGCCATACATGAAAAGCCTAGGATTAGAACCATTAAGTACTTGGAAATAAATTGAGTTACTGTTTGTAAGTAGTTCATAACTTTCCTCCTCTAATTTGCATCGAAGGAGAAGTTATCGATAAGTCGTGTAAATCCAATATATACAGCCATAGCGACTAATACTGGAGCTGTAATTTTATGAACTGGTTGCATTGTATTAGCATCTACAACTGAAATATAATCTATCTTAGCTAAGGGCTCAGTATTAATAGTTTCTGTCATAGTATTAATGATACTATCAGCAGAAGCACCACGTTTAATAGCTTGTTTTCCCTTTTGAATAGCTTTATATAATATGGTAGCCGCTTTTCGTTCTTCCTTAGATAAGTATGTATTTCGAGAAGATTTTGCTAAACCATCCGATTCACGGACGATTGGAACACCAATTATATTGACAGGAAAATTTAGGTCATAAACCATTTTACGAATAATGGCTAATTGTTGTGCATCCTTTTCACCAAAGTAAGCATTGATAGGTTGAATTATATTAAATAGCTTTGCTACAACTGTACAAACCCCCTTGAAGTGAATAGGTCTACTAACACCACACAATGTATCAGATAATTCAACAATATTTACAAATGCTTTTCTATCATGATACATTTCATCTGGCGTTGGAGCAAAGATAATATCCGCCTTATGATCTTCACAAAGTGATGCATCCCTATTAATATCACGTGGGTAAGAATTTAAGTCTTCGTTTTCCCCAAACTGAGTTGGATTAACAAATATAGATACAATGACCTTATCATTACACTTTCTAGCTTGATCTATTAAAGCGGCATGACCATCGTGTAAATATCCCATTGTTGGTACAAAACCAATAGAATATCCTTGTTCTTTCCATTGTTTTACTATACTGCGTATGTTTTCGATTGTAGTTATAATTTCCATAATAATTCCTCCGTTATTTGTACATTGTAAATACGAAGATAGTCCTATACAGTCTACTGTAATTCGATCAAAACTAGTTATTTTTGATCAACTAATAAACCATGTTTTTCATAGTTTTTTATATGACTTATCTTGTTTTTTTCATCTACAAATACAACGAGAGGCTTATGGGTCTCTACTTCTTTTTCATTTAGTTGAGCATAACACATGATAATTACTTTATCATGTACTTGCACATGTCTTGCTGCAGCGCCATTTAAACATATAACTCCACTACCTGCTTCACCAGCAATCGTATATGTGCTAAAACGTGCGCCATTATTAATGTTTACAATTTGAACTTGCTCATATTCTCTTATACCAGATGCATTCAAAAGATCTGTATCAATCGTAATGCTCCCTACATAATCAAGTTCTGCTTGTGTCACAGTAGCTCTGTGAATTTTTCCTTTTAACATTGTTAGTTCCATGTTAAACTCCTTGTGTTTAATGTAATCGCCATAAGGTCGATTCGAAATATCACAAATTTCTGTTTATCATGAATTAACAGTAGACTAGAGTATAGTTGAAAATACTATCTCCAGAGAGATTATATCATAATTGAAACATTATATTATGAAAAGCATTCATCTTAGTATGACTAATTTAATATTTATAAAATAAAAGCAGAAGCCATATTAAGTAGCTTCTGCTTTTGTATTTTAAAATTTTATTTTATATATTCAGCTAAGGCTTTATCAATATATGCTGCTTCTTCTGCGCTTGGATCACACATTGGCAAATTAAATACACCGGCAGGTAAACCAATTTTACGAGCTGCATATTTAACAGGAATTGGATTTGTAGTGATAAACATCGCTTTAATAATATCAGCTAAGCTCTGATGAATACGAAGTGCTTCGTGATTATGACCCGATTCATAAGCTTGAATCATAGCATTCATATCTTTACCAGCTACATGGGATACTACGGATATAACACCACATGCACCTACGGATAACATTGGCAATGTAAGTCCATCATCCCCACTGTATACCATGAAGTCTTCTCCAGGCATTAAGCGTTTGATTTCAGATGCAATCATAAGATTGCCACTAGCCTCTTTAATAGCACATACATGTGGATATTCACTATGTAATTGTGCTAGTGTTGTAGGAAAAATTCCTGTTCCAACGCGGCTTGGTACATTATATACCATGATTGGAAGCGTAGTAGCCTCTGCAATAGCTTTAAAGTGTAAGTATTGGCCTTGTTGGTTTGGCTTATTATAGTAAGGTACTACAACTAATAAACCATCGATTCCATCAATTTTAGAAACTTCTTCTACAAATTCTACAGAAGATTTTGTGTCATTTGAACCTACGTTAGCAATAATAGAACCTTTATGACCACATTCTTTAGCAATAGCTGTAAATAATGCTAATTTATCCTCTTTAGACATGGATGGGTTTTCTCCTGTTGTACCGCATACAACGAGGCCATCGGAGCCATTATCTAACAAATGATTAGCAATAGCTACACTATTTTCTATGTTTAAGGATCCATCATTATTAAATGATGTAATCATAGCCGTTAATACTCGACCAAAGGTTTTCATATCTGTCCTCCCCTTGATAGATTAGAATGCTTGTTTTTCTACCAAGTACTCAGCAATTTGCAACGCATTAAGTGCTGCACCTTTACGAATTTGGTCTCCTACAATCCAGAAATTCATACCTTTGTCATTATATAAGTCTTTACGAATACGGCCGATTTCACAGTCATTTTGATTAGATGTATATAATGGCATTGGGTAAATTTGTTCTGCAGGATTATCTTTTACTTGTAAACCAGGGAATTTCTCACATGCTGCTTTAAAAGCTTCTACAGAAACAGGTTCTGCTGTTTCAACTAAAACAGATTCAGAGTGGGAACGATACACTGGAACACGTACAGTAGTTGGTACTACTTGAATTGTGTCATCGTGAAGAATTTTTTGTGTTTCATGGACCATTTTCATTTCTTCTTTTGTGTAATCATTGTCCAAGAATATATCAATTTGTGGCAATAAGTTAAATGCTACAGGATAATGTTTAGGCGCAGAACCTGTTGGCAATAATTTTGCAGTCATTTCTTCGCCAGCTGCATATTGTTTTACTTGGTTCTCAAGTTCTTCAATACCTTCTTTACCGGCACCAGATACTGCTTGATATGTACTTACAACAATGCGTTTAATTGGAGAAATATCATGGAGTGGTTTTAAACCTAAGCTCATGATAATAGTAGAGCAGTTAGGATTAGCTATGATACCTTTATGTTTTAAGATATCTTCTGGATTTACTTCTGGTACTACGAGAGGTACTTCAGGATCCATACGGAATGCACTAGAGTTATCAATTACTATAGCACCGCGTTTAGCTGCTTCTGGTGCTAATGTTTTAGAAATAGAACCGCCTGCAAATAGAGCGATATCAATATTTTCAAAGGATTCTGGTTTTGCTTCCTCTACAACATATGTTTTACCATTTACTGTAAGTTCAGTACCTGCAGAACGAGCAGATGCTAATAATTTAAGATTTTCATATGGGAAATTACGCTCTTCAATAAGTGTAATAAATTCAGCACCTACTGCACCAGTAGCACCAAGAATTGCAACATTAGGTTTTTTCATTACTATATCTCCTTGCTCTTATATTATAAATAATGCTCTAAGCCATAAGTTAGACCAGTTTTAGTACTAATTTTTTTACATGCTAATACTACTCCAGGCATAAAGGAAAGACGACTTAAACTATCATGACGAATTGTTAATGTTTCATCATAGCCACCAAATAGTACTTCTTGATGAGCTACGTAACCAGGTAAACGAACGCTGTGAATAGTTACGTCATCAACTTTAGCACCACGAGCGCCTGGTAAACTTTCACGAGTTAAATCTTCTGCAGCAGTTGCATTTGCTGCTTGTTTAGCTTCGTTAATTAATTTTGCTGTTAAAATAGATGTACCAGATGGCGCATCATATTTATGGTTATGATGTAGCTCAATAATTTCTACATTAGGGAAATATGGAGCTAATTCAGCAGAAACCTTCATCATCATAACTGCTCCAAGAGAGAAATTAGGTGCTACAAGGCAATTGGCGTTATTTGTACGACCAATAGCATCTAATTCATCTCGTTGTTCAGATGTTAAACCCGTAGTACCAATAACTACATGAATACCTGCAGCTAACATTTTTTTTGCATTTTCATAGATGACTGCAGGATTTGTGAAATCTACAATTACATCTGGTTTATTTGTATCTAGTATCTCATCGATAGAGGCATTCATTTTAATTCCCAGTTGTTCGATGCCTGCTACAGAGCCTACATCTTCACCTGCTTTAGTAGGGTCAATACCACCTACTAATGTTAATTCAGGATCATTATGTACTGCTTTGACTACTTCACGACCCATTTTGCCGCCAGCGCCATTTACCATTACTCGAATCATATATACCTCCAAAAAAGCCAGTGGATGCATCCACTGGCCTTATAGTTTATATAGCTTATAACTGTTACTAAAAGCTCAATGATAGCACTCCACCAATTTAAATTGATGACAGTCGTCTATCTATTAAATAGACAACCAGAACGATGAGTTGCAATCATCGAACTTCGGCAAGCATCCCTTTTACCATGAATCAATGCATGCCGGCTCCTCATGATTACTCTTTATACTTGCACCTCTATCAACATATTTATTTAATACTATTAGTATAAGTAATTATACGATTTTCGTCAATTAAAATGGTCAATTAGTTCTTTTGCAGCTGCTAAAGCTGTTGACGACATACCTCGACCAGACATCATAGATGCAATTTGTGTAACTCTTTCCTCATTATTAAGTACAGACAGTGTTGAAACTGTACGGTCATCTTGCTCTATTTTAGTTAAATGATAATGTTGCTTCGCAATACTTGCTGTTTGAGGTAAATGAGTAATACAGAATACTTGATTTGTTTTAGATAGATGTAGAATTTTTTCTGCTACCTTTAATGCTATATCACCGCTGATACCAACATCAATTTCATCGAATACCATTGTTTTAAATGTATCACTACGGAAAACAGATTTAAAGGCTAATGCAATACGAGCTAATTCCCCCCCAGAAGCTACCTTATGAAGTGGCAGTAATTGCTCCCCTTTATTGGCTGAGAATAATAGTTCAATAGATTTTGCGCCTAAAGAAGATAATTCTTCACTATCCTCTATATAGAATTGAATGTCTCCTTTAGGCATCCCTAAATCTATTAATTCTTTATGTAATGCGGTAGCGATAACTTCTCTATTTTTAATACGAATTTCACCTAAAACTCTTAAGGCTTCTTCTGCAATCTTTTTAGATTTAGCTAATCGTTCTTCTAATTCATCTTGTGCAAATACAAGTCCCTCTAACTCTTCTAAACGCTTTTGTGCCTTTTCTTCATAGTCTAAAATTTCATCTATGGTCTCACCATATTTTTTCTTTAAACTGTAAAGTAATGTGTCACGGTCTTGGCAATATTTATATCGCTCTTCATCGTAGCTAATCGTATCTCGATATCGATCTAGTGATTGTGCTGCTTCTTCTAACTGAAAATAAGCAGAATCTACCATTTCAGATACCGCTTTTAATTCACTATCATATTTTACGAGGTCATTAACCTCTACCTTAATAGAGTTAATGGTATCTAGTATTGGTTGTCGACCATTATAAAAAGCATCATAGCAAGAACCTAATACCTTATCAATATGTTCAAAACTATCGAGACGTTTTAATTCTTCTGAAATGGATACATCTTCACCTATAGTAAGACCCGCCTCTTCAATCTCATCAATTTGATAGCGTAGCATATCAAGCTCACGAGCGCGTTCAGACATATTTTCTTGTAAATGATCTACATCTTGTTTAGCCTGTTTATATATTTTATAAGCATCTAAATAGGTCTTGTAGGCTATCTGCCCTTCTTTATTATAATTATCTAAATACTCATGATGTGTATCTGCATCTAATAGGCGTTGATTACTATATTGACCATGAATATCTGCTAAACATTGACCAATTTCTTTTAATGCCTTTAATGGTATAGGTTGATCGTTAGCTAAGATCGTAGACTTACCATTACGATTAAATGAACGTGAGAGAATTAATTCCCCGTCTTCAACCATAATATTTTTAGATTCTAAAAGCTCTTGTATACTTTGGTGATCAGCAATATCAAATATTCCATCTATAACAAAACTATCTTTACCATGACGAATGAACTCGCTGCTTGCGCGTTCTCCTAAAAGAATACTAAAGGCATCCATTAATATGGATTTCCCTGCCCCAGTTTCGCCGGTAAAGATAGTTATGCCATCATTAAATGAAATATTCATTTGCTCAATCAACGCAAAGTTGCGAATGCTCATTTGCGTTAACATATATTTAATCCTTCATTAAATCTTGAATTTTAGACAAAATTGATGGAACTTCAGCTTCCGATTTTGCAATTAATAATATTGTGTCATCACCAGCTAATGTGCCAATAATTTCAGACCATTTGGCATGGTCAATAGAAAATGCTACAGATTGAGCAGAACCAGGTATTGTATGTAATACAACTTGATTCAAGCTATGATCTACCTTGATTAAAGAGTCTTGGAATAATCGATTAATTCGACTACGAGATAATACTACATTTTCTTCTGGAGATAATGCATATCGATAGTGTCCATCGCCTGTAGGTATTTTGATTAACATCAATTCCTTAATGTCACGAGAAACTGTAGCTTGTGTTACTTCAATACCTTCTTCTAACAAGGCCGCTGCTAATTCCTCCTGAGTTTCAATCGCCTTGGACTGCACGATTTCTTTAATTTTGTTATAGCGATAGCGTTTCATTTTAAACTCCCTTTTTTAAAACTTGCACATAAAAGAGAATAGTATCTTTCTGCTATTATTATACCATATATTCATAATTAATATATGGTATAAATCTTATATCTCATACTAGTTATGCATATTATATTAATATTTAAAATATTGTTAACTTTCTATGTATTAATAGCGTATAAACACATAGCCTATAAGCTTCATCTATTTATACGAAATTAATAATTTAAAACTAAAATACTATGCATGTATAAATAAAAGCCCCTCTAAAGGGGCTTTTACACGTTTCTTATGACTTTTATTCATGATAAATAAAAAAATATTTAGATTTATCGTTTTTGTAATATAAATAACTCAGGTGGATTATTTATTTGATTTATTGGCTGCCAATGACATACATTATACAATTTCTGTTCTAAATCTGATAAATATGATTTAAGAATCAGCATTTCTTCTAAACCTTCTGTAGTTCCAGGGTAAGCAACAATTGTGATAACTCCAGATTTAGATAATTTTTTTAATCCTTCCTTTATAGCATCAATAGTTTGATGCGGTTTAGTTATAACATGATGATCACCACCAGGTAAATATCCTAGGTTAAAGATCATTAAATCGATGACTTCATTATTTAATTGATTAGATAATGCACGATCATGTGAGTCATGAATAAATGTTAGACTAACATCTTTAGCTATATCATTTGACTGTAATAATTCTTGGCTATTATTAATAGCTGTCATTTGAATATCAATACCATACAAATGACAGCCTTTTTCCGCTCGTTTAGCTAAATATAATAAATCATGCCCATTACCACATGTAGCATCTACTACAACATAGGCATGCTTCATTACTCGATCCCAAATTAAATGTTGAAATTGAACAGCATTGTTAATATTAATCACAAAATCACCCCACTAGAGATTTTAGTATTATAACAACTCGTCACGACGAGAGGCTAATTTTTTGAATAACGTACCAAAGAAACATTGATCTTTAAAACGTACGAATAAGCAATATACGGGATTGGAGCTTATATGTAATGTTTCTTTATTAGTGAATGTATAATCAAAAGTACCATCTATACAGATATGTAGTTGAGGTTCACGTTCAGGCATGGTGATTTGGATTGTATCATGTTCTTCTAATACAAGTGAAACACCTTGAATAAGATGCGGTGCTACAGGTGTAACAATGATGGATCTATTGTCAGGCTTCATAATAGGTCCACCTGCAGATAGATTATATCCCGTAGATCCTGTGGCAGAAGAAATTATCAAACCATCAGAAGGATACATTTGCGTATGTTGGTTATTTATAGACATGTTAATGCGTGCCATTTTAGCAGGCTCAGCGCGAGTAATAACAATTTCATTAATAATAGGCACTAACTCTTCTTCATTGCCATTATTTCGATTAATATATGCTTTTAAGTGTCCACGTTTTTCGATATTATAATCACCTTTGGCAATACGTTTAATATGACTTTGCATTTGGTGAACTTCGATTTGGTTTAAGAAGCCTAATTCACCTAGGTTAATACCGCAAACAGGGACATTATATGGATAAATTTGTCGTGCCAAATGGATGATGGTACCATCACCACCAAAACTAAAGGCAATGTCAATTTGTTTAAAGATTTCTGGGCGACTTAAAATGTGCGTTTCAGGAATCTTAAGTACTCGTGCAGGTGCATCTGATTCGAGATCATCTGGCAAGAATACTTCGATACCTTCATCTTTACAAATATGTGCAGCCATCTTTAGAACTGCCATAATATTGCTTTTCCCCATATTAGGGAAGAATCCGATACGCATAGTAATCTCCTATAATGAATGAGCTTCTGTAACCACTGTATCTATCAAAGTATCATCGATGGTTAAAGCCCCTTCTTCGTACTTTTTAAAATAACCTAAAAACTCAATATTGCCTTCCATACCTTTAATTGGTGAGAAAGTTAATCCATGAATATATAATCCACAATCATAAGCAACATGTAAAATACGGTGTAAAACCTCTTTATGGATTTCCGGATCGCGCACAATACCGCCTTTACCAACATTTTCTTTGCCCGCTTCAAATTGCGGCTTAATCAAAGCTACAAGAGATCCTGTATCTTTCAATAATGTGGTAGCTACAGGTAATACTTTATCTAAAGAGATAAAGGCAACATCAATAGAAATAAAGTCCACTAGCTCGCTTAATTGCTCAGGTGTAACAGTGCGGATATTTTGTTTTTCCATGTTGATAACACGTGGGTCTTGACGTAACTTCCACGCTAATTGGTTATATCCTACATCGATAGCAAATACTTTAGCAGCACCATTTTGTAGAGCACAATCTGTAAAACCACCAGTGCTGGCACCTATATCGACCATAACAGCGTCTTGTAAATCGATAGGATATGTTTGAATGGCCTTTTCCAGCTTTAGCCCACCGCGACTAACATAAGGTAAGGTGTTGCCCTTTACTACGATATTGGCATCTACAGGTATTTTTGTACCTGCCTTATCAATACACGTTGTATCTATAAAGATTTGTCCAGCCATTATGGCAGCTTTTGCTTTTTCTCTACTTTCAAAAAGTCCTCGATTAACGAGGAGTATGTCTAAACGTTCTTTACTACTCATATCACACCATTATAAATATAATAAAATTGAATACAGGCTACCAAAATACCGAGGATTAATCCTCCAAATACCTCTATTGGTGTATGTCCTAATAACTCTTTTAAGGCTTCTTTACGAGTAATGACAACAGGTATGTTTTTCTTTGTGAAATAGTCTACAATTTGGTTTAGAATTTGAGCTTGTCGCCCAGCCTCTAGTCGTACGCCTGATGCATCATACATGACTACAATAGAGAATACTAAGGATAGAATAAAGAGATCAGAAGCTCCATTTTTCAGGTATATGGCTGTAGTTGTAGCGATTACAAAGGATGTATGCGAACTTGGAAAACCACCAGATCCAACTAATCGTTCTGGACGAAATTTGCCATGCCGAACTAGTTGCCATACGAATTTGATAGCCTGAGCAGTAAACCAACCCCAAAATGCGGCTTGCGCTATGTAGTTGTGTGCTATTTGTGGTAATATATCAATCATTATTTATACCTTCTACAGGTCGTACCAATTAATTAGTGCGTTCTAAAAGATAATCAATTAGAGCAGCCAGAATAGATGTATCATAGGAAACGGAATTTAGTGCATCATGAGCTTGTTTACCAACTAAAGAAGCTTGATTCTTAGCTTCATCTAAACCTAGTAAAGATACATAGGTAGATTTATGTTGGCGAATATCACTACCAGGTGTTTTTCCTAATTCTTCAATAGTACCAGTTACATCTAGAATATCATCAGTAATTTGGAATAACAATCCTAAACAATTCGCATATTCCATAAGTGCTGTTCTCGTAGCAGTATCTGCATTGCCTAAGATGAGCCCTAACTCTACAGATGCATTAAATAAAGCCCCAGTTTTTCCTCGGTGTAAAACCTTTAACTCCTTAAGTGGTATATGTTTATCTTCACTAAGCATATCGAAGGCTTGACCTCCGACCATACCTTCAGGGCCTGCAGCCGTAGCTACGCATTGAATGGCCTCAATTTTTTGTTGAGGTGTAGCAGTTGTATTAGTAGTCATTAGCTGAAAAGCATATGTCAATAATCCATCACCTGCTAGAATAGCCATACCTTCACCATAAACTTTATGATTTGTTAAATTACCTCTACGATAATCATCATTATCCATAGCTGGTAAATCATCATGTACCAAGGAATATGTATGGATGCACTCCATAGCACATAGAAATTCCTTATAATCAGCTGGATCCTTATGAAGTATTTCTAATACAGCTTTAGATAAGATTGGTCGGATTCGTTTGCCACCTTGTATTAAACTGTAATTCATAGATTCATAAAGGGGTTTAAATTCTTGATTTGGGCTAGTTAAAACTTCACCTAACCATTGTTCAATATGTTGTTTGCTTGACGCTAAATAGTCTTTGAACATAGAATCTCCTTATTCGCTGATGCGGACTTCTTCAATAATTTGTTGTACTTCGTCTTCTACAGAATCAAGCATTTCAGCACATTCTTTTACTAACGTTAAGCCCTTCTTATATTGAGTTAAGAGTTCAGAGATGGTCATATCACCATCGTCTAACTGTTTAACAATATCCTCTAAGGCTTTATATTTTTTTTCATAATTTTTTAGTGATGCGGCCATCTTTGTGCGCCTCCTTTACCGTAGCAGTAACATAGCCATCAGCAAGTGTAACTCGTATATCATCATTTGGATGTAATTGCGTAACAGACGTTATAGGTTTATCCTTATGTTCAACCTTTGCAAATCCTTTTACCATAATTTGCAATGGATTAAGAGATTCTAATTGTTGAGCTAATAATGCTAAATTATGCTTCTCTGTATTGCATCGTTCTTTTGTGGCATTAGTCAATAACTGTGAAAGCTCTTGTAAATGTGTTTTCTGTTTATGCAAAAATTGTAGAGCAGGAATGCCTAATCTACGATTAAAAAGCAAAGTTAAATCGGTACGTTTCTGTTGTAATGTATACCGTATAAACTCATGTAGAAACTCTTCTTTTTCTGTCAACTGATCCTGTAATGTCGTTATAGGAAGTACTGCCATTTCTGCAGCATGACTTGGTGTTGCTCCACGAGCATCTGCTACATAATCACATAATGTATAATCTGTTTCATGACCTACTGCTGAAATAATTGGCGTATTAGCATTATAAATCGCCTCTACAACAAATCTATCATTGAAACACCATAAGTCTTCCATAGATCCACCACCACGACCAACGATGATGACATCTACATCCGGATCAGCATCGGCAACAGCAATACCTCTTGCAATAACAGGTCCTGCAGTATTGCCTTGGACAGGAACGGAGAATAATTTAAATTGCACTAATGGGTTACGTCGTTCGCTGACATGTAAAATATCATGCAATACAGCACCAGATTGAGATGTAACAATACCTATGCAACTTGCCATGTATGGAAGACTTTGTTTGTGGCTGTCATCAAAGTATCCTAGCGCCGTTAACTCTCGTTTTAAGGCGTCAAATTCAAGTTGTAATGGACTTTTAGAGCCTATTTGCATATCCGATGCAATAAGATTTAAACGTCCCATTTTATTGTAAAAATTAACAGATGCTTTTACAGTGACTAATAATCCATTTTGAATGGCATTAGATAGGCCCTTTTGCATAACGGTGCTAGACCACATAGTAACATCAATAGCAGATTCTTCGTCTTTTAACGAGAAATACATATGGCCACTACTGTGGCGCTTTGCGTTAATAATGGTACCGCTTACATAGACATTCTTAAGGAGATATTCACGGTCTAAGGTGCGCTTTATAAGATTATTTAATTGTGTAATGGTTAATACATTCACGATTATCCTCTAGTTTCTTGTAAAAAAGCAGCGCCAAAAGCATTGCCAGTGGCATTATCAACAGAAAATTGTGGCTGTGCTACATGTAATGTAAGATGATTACGTCTACAATAATGCTCCATACGTTGACGAAGTAAACTATTGCTCATTACACCACCTACGGCAATTAATGTTCGTACAGGTTTATTTTGTAAATGATAGGTGATCATTTTTTCTAGCGCATTTCCTATAGAGGTGAATACAGCTCTCGCCAAATTAGACTTGTCTATATCATTCATAGAATTTGTAATACGTCTCGTAGCAGCACTACATGGACCGGCAAAGCTGATCCAACCGTCCTTTACCGACGATGGTAATGAATCATATTCATCAGTTTGTAATGCTAATGTTTCCAGGTGCTTACCAGCAGGAAATGGTAAGCCCATAGCTACGCCAATACGATCTACATATTGACCGCCTTGTAAATCTTTAGATCCGCCAATGATATGAGAATCAAATATACCTTTACCTTTATAATGACAATAAACAAGTTCTGTAGTGCCACCAGATAGATGAAGCGCTAAAAATGGTTCACTAGGAATAGTTTTTAATTCTCGTAGTGCTGATAAAATATGATTTTCTTGATGAGCGAAGACCTGTAAAGGTACATTCATTAAATGGCTTAATATTTTGCCTTGTCCTAGACCCACCATAAAAGCTGGCATATAAGAATTTTCTTCACGTCTAGGAAAACCACTAACACCAATACCAGTAATTTGGAGTTGTGGCAATTCAGATATCAACTTAGGCAAAGCCTTTGTATGTTGAAAGACCATATTTGATTGTTGTAGTCCGCGCTCACCTTGTTTTACCTCTAATATTTTGCGGGCTTCACCAACTATGTGAAAGTCGCTATCTATAATGGCACAACTTGTAGTGTAGCAGCTCGTATCAATGCCTAAGTAATATCGTTTCATTATTTACTCTTGTTATACGCATCTAGAATTGCGTTAATTAATTTATAGGATGAATCAGAAGCAAAATCCTTAGCTAATTGGATAGCTTCGTTAATAGCTATAGATGGTTCTAAAGGCTCATCATCATTTGACATTTCCCATAGAGCAATACGTAAAATAGCGCGATCAACCTTGTCTAAGTTTTCAACTTTACGTGATTTACAGAATGGTTGTAATGCTGCATCTATAGTTTCAGCAGTAGATAATACACCATTTATAATATTATTTGCATAAGCCTTATCCATAGATTTATGCATATGCCCTTCAGGAAATTGGACATCATTTTGATCAGTATGGAATTCATTAGCATATAACATTTGAAATGCGTATTGACGTGCTTCACGACGATTTCGCTTAATTACCATGTAGAGTTGGCTCCTTTTCTTTTACAACACCTTCAATATGTACATCAACCTTAACATGATCAAGATCAAGCATATTTTTTAAGGTTTGTTTGATTTCTAATTGCAACTGTTTGGATAATTCAATTAAATTGTATCCATAGAGTGCTTTGATATAAATATTTATTTCAATAAAATCTTTACGATGTTTAACATTGATACCTGGTAAACTGCGTTGACCAAAAGCATGTGTAATCCCTTCTACTAATTCATCATAAAAGCGGGGGCTTAAGGAATGAATACCTGGAATAGTAGCCAATGTTTTTGTGGCTACATCGATGATAACAGAGTCTGCAATATCAATGGTATCCATATCTAATCCGTAGTTTAATCGATTGTCTGAACTCATATAGATACCCTCCTAAGGCTGTGATGGTGTTACTAAATCATCAAAAATAATGTCTTGTACCACTACATCAATGGCTTGTACCTCAATTTCTGTATAAGAAACTAAAGCTGTTTTTATACGTTCTTGTAAACGTAATGCCACATCAGGAATTCGGTATCCATATTGAATACACACATATAATGTAACAGAAATAGCACCTTCATCATTGAATGATATCTTTACACCTTCATGATCAGATTTACGTCTAAAGAAGGTATTCACACCATCATTAAAGGTGGAGCTCATATGATGTATACCCTTTGTTTCAAGTGCTGCCATAGTAACAATCGTAGCATATACATCTTCACTAATCTTAATTTTACCCGACTCTAGTTCAGTATTTTTCTTGGTCATACTGGCCTCTTTCAAAAAAAGCACTTGTCCCTATATATAATTACATAGACGACAAGTGCTTACAGTGCAAATGTTAGGATATATGGGGAATAAGATTCCATGAAAAGATCTTGCCCCAATACATATCAATACGTATTAGGCACGTTCGATGTATTGACCTGTACGAGTATCAATACGAAGTACATCATCTACTTCAATGAAGAGAGGTACTTTTACAGTGTAGCCTGTTTCCAATACAGCTGGTTTATTACCACCAGTAGCGGTATCGCCACGAATACCAGGATCTGTTTCAACTACGCGAAGTTCAACAGCTACAGGTAAATCGATACCGATTACGATACCTTGGAAGAACATGATGGATACTTCCATATTTTCAAGAAGGAAGTTTTTAGCATCACCTAATTGTTCAAGGTTAAGTTCAACTTGATCATATGTTTCGTTATCCATGAATGTGTAGGAGCCATCAGACTCATACAAATATTGCATACGACGACGATCAACATGTGCTTTAGGCACTTTTTCACCTGCATTGAAAGTACGCTCTACTACAGAACCAGTTTGCAAATTTTTCATTTTAGTACGTACGAATGCAGCACCTTTACCTGGTTTAACGTGTTGGAAATCAACTACTTGCCATACATTACCGTCGATTTCAACGGTTACACCTGGACGAAAATCATTACTGGAAATCATCTAACTCTTCTCCTTCTAAATACCTATTTCAATTAACTCTTTTGGACTATGTGTCAACACCTCATAGCCGTCAGATTTGACGATGACACTATCCTCTATTCTCAATCCGATAGTACCGGTAATATAAATGCCAGGCTCTACCGTAATGATCATATTTTCTGTAAATACCGTATCGGATTTAGTATTCGCTACTGGTTCTTCGTGAATCTCAAGACCTACACCATGACCAGTACCATGATTAAATTCCTTGGTATATCCATGTTCTTTAATATAATCACGACATACTGCATCAAGTTCTTTGCCAGTTATACCAGCTCGAACTGCAGCTACGCCACGTTTTTGTGCTTCTAAAACTATACTATATAACTTCTTTTGTAATTCAGAGGCAGGCCCCATTACAATAGTTCTAGTCATATCGGAATGATAACCCTTGTATACGGCACCAAAGTCAAAGGTAACAAAATCACCTGCTTCGATGACCTTATCGCTAGCTACACCATGAGGCATACTAGACCGATTACCAGAAGCTACAATGGTTGCAAAGGAAGGTTCCTCAGAACCACGTTTTAACATTTCTGATTCTAATATGATGCGAGCTTCATTTTCAGTCATCCCTACCTTTAGTTGTGGTAGCAATGCGGCGAAAGCTTCATCACCTATTTTAGCTGCTTTACGCAATAATTCCAATTCATCTTCACGCTTAATTGCTCTTAGTTTAGCAAAGTTGATAGACGTAAAATTAAAGCGTTCATCTAATGTATCACATAAGGTTTCATATGTATCAACAGGCATTTGTTTACCTTCAATACCAAATAAACCTTCGTGAATATGATGTTCATTGAATATGTCTACAAGAGTATCCATAACTGAGGATTCATATTGAATGACTGTATACCCTTCACATTGTTTTGTAGCTTGTTCAGTATATCTGAAGTCGGTAATCATAAAGGCCTTATCTTGAGTAATGATAGCAAAGCCTGTTGTACCAGTAAAACCAGTAAAATAATGTAAATTTATAGGGCTCATCAAAATGACGCCTGTTAATTCTTGCTCTTTAATATACTGTTGTAGCAGATTTAATCCATTCATAATCGTGCTCCTAGTCTATAAAGTACAATTAATCTTACCATAAAATACCTATATTGAATAGAATTTTATGCTATTTTTTGAAAGCCTCTATATCATCTGGGGATAAGTCCTGTACAGAACCAACCTCTTCAATACCGATTAAATCTATATGACCTATGGTTAGGCGCTTTAAATAGGTAACAATGCCACCTGCAGCACCAATCATACGTTTTACTTGATGATATTTGCCTTCTTCAATTGTGATATGTACAGATTTGGAAGATAAAATATCAATTAAAGCGGGCTTACAATGGGTTCCATCGCCTAGGACGATACCCTCTTTAATACGTTGAATGCCTTCTTCGGTTAACTCACCTTCGAATTCTACGTAATAAACCTTTTCTACATGCTTATTGCCATTGATAATAGAATGTCCCCAAACACCATCATTTGTAAGTAAAAGTAGGCCTTCTGTATCTTTATCTAATCTTCCCACAGGGACCACGCCCATTTTTATATATTCAGGTGGCAACAAATTCATTACGACAGGATGACTTGCATCCTCTACAGCAGTAACATAGCCTTTAGGCTTATGAAATTTAACATAGTAATGTTGTTTGGTATTAACAATTTGACCATCAACTGCAATGACATCAGACTCAATATCTACATGAATATCTTTTTTTTGGGCTACTTCATCATTAATGGTAACTCTCTGATCCTTTATGAGTTGATGGACCTCTTTTCGACTACCGTAGGCTTTATTAGCTAATAATTTATCGAGTCGCATTATACATGTCCTTGCAGTAACTCAACATGGGCCGTATCATTGAGCAAATTTAAAATATTATGATCATATTCGCCCATACCATTATAGAAAATACGGTTAATAGCCGTATTACCTTGGCTAAAATTCCAACAATGACTAATTGAAATATCTAATAATTTACATAATAATGTTCGAATAGTTCCGCCGTGACATGCAATTAAAAGTGTTTCCTCTTCATCATTTTTATTGAGAAATTCTTCAAGACCTGCCCATGCTCGATCTTGTAAATCTTTAAAGCTTTCTCCGTTTGGAACTTTTACAAGATGAGGTCTCAAATACATCTCATCAATTAGTCCAGGCCAGCGTGCTTCGATATCTGAGAATAGCATAGCTTCCCAATCGCCAAAATTAAGCTCTCGTAATCGTTTATCTATTGTAATAGGTGTAGTGCGATCACCTCGAATTGTTTCAGCTGTAACTAAAGCACGACTTAAATCACTAGATAATATACGGTCAAAAGTAATATCTTTAAGAGCTTCACCACAGGCTTTAGCTTGATTTAAACCGTTTTCATTTAGAGGAACATCTGTAATACCTTGGTACTTCCCCATTTTATTCCAATCAGTTTCGCCATGGCGCACAATATATAATGTCTTCATAATCTTCCTATACTTTCAAAATATCTGTTAGCTTCTCTACTAATTTGATATTAGTATCATGATCTTTAATAGCAATACGCACCCATTTATTATTGAGACCAACATAAGAGTCACAATTGCGTACAATCATGTTATCTCTCTTTAGACTTTCATTAATCGTATTAGCTGTAATACCTTCACGATTTACTTTGAACAAGATAAAATTGGCGGACGGCGGATATACGGTAATCCCTTCTATCCCATCTAATGCATTATACATAAATGCTCTTTCCTCATTTAATTCTTGCTTTGTTCTTTTTATATAATCGACATCATTCAAAGCAGCCTCTGTATAAGCTTGGGCTAATGTATTTACAGACCAACTAGGAATATATTGATGTAAATAACTAATTAATTTTTCGTTACCAAAAGCAGCACCAATTCTGAGGCCTGGTACAGCGTAAAACTTCGTGAAAGAATGAACTACGATGATATTATCGAATTCATTAATCAAATAACGCATAGACTGATCATTATCACGTAATGGTTCATTGCCTACAAAATCAATAAAGGACTCATCTATAACAAGTAAACTATTGGCATCTTTTAACATGGTCGCTACAGTTCGAATATGTGCTTTATCAAGTAATGTTCCATCTGGGTTGTTAGGATTACCTAAAAATACAATAATGCGACCATCTTGACCTTTAAGCTCAGCAGCAAATGTCTCTAGTGCTAAATATGGTACCTCAAAATAAGGTTTTCCATTATCATCTTCACGAGAGCGATAAAAAATATCGCGTACAGGAATGTTACTGGCTTCAAGAGCTTCTTTATACTCAGAAAAACCAGGTGCTGGTACAAAAGCACCAGTATATCCAGGTAAACGACAAATGGCATACAATAATTCAGCTGCGCCATTGCCAACTATAATTTGATTCTTATTCATCCCATATGTATCAGCAATAGCATTTAACACATCATCATTTGTAGCATCTGGATAATGAGAAATATAACGTAATTGATTATTTAATGCATCCAATCCACGTTGACTAGGACCAAGGGGATTAATATTAGCGCTAAAATCAATTACCTCATATGGTTCAATTCGTTGTTCATGGGCAAACTGAAATATATTGCCCCCATGTATTTTAGACATTTGATTCTCTTTCTATTAAATATATTATCGTTTAATATAGGTCAATCCTTCATTGGTTGTTTCTACAGTATCCACATAGGATAACTGTGGTAATTTACGCATAATCTCTTGTTTACAATCATCGATTCGCCCATAATCTACGGGAAATAAAAGGCCCATAATGGTACCACTATGAGCTATGATTGTACCAACGCTATTGTAGTAATTACCAATATCATGAAAATCATATAAATTCGGTTTATACAATATACGTTGATTACCAAAGGCACTTAATGTAGCTGCTTGACCTATTAAATTTATATCATGTGTATTCAATCCCCGTTTGAATAGATCAAGTGACTCTTCTATAATTGATTCTTTTTCTAAAATCTTAGTTTGTAAATCTACTTGTAGATTAAAAGAAATCGTATCTATACTGCCACCTTCATCAAATACAAGGATTTTTAATGGAGGACACATACCTAGTGGTTGAGAAATGGTCCCCTTAATATAATCAAATTGAGTTACACCTTGATAAAAAGAAGCATCTGTAGGCTCTACTGATAAGCAAATTTGCTCCAATTCCTTTAGTGATAGATCATAATTCATTGCCAATGCTGTTGCCATAGCAGTAACAGAAATATCCGCAGAACTGGAGGCCATTCCTTTGCCTTGTATAATATCAGAACGTACATATACAGGTGGACAAGATTGATTTTTATTATTTTTTTGTAATAAACGTTGTACTAATTGTCTTGCCTTAGCAGATTTAGGTTGTAATGCACAACACTGTTTTGAAAATGGATGTACTACATTACTTAATGCGTAGGAGTAACGATTAATGGGGCAGGTCACTAAGAATGACTGGCCATTAATAGAACCTTGTAGAAATTCCCCACATGTACCTGGGGCTCTTACATAATAGGTCACATTAAACTCCTTTCACATCAAATAGAAATAGTAATTATTATAACGAATTCATCGGAATATGATGATTAAAACATAGTAGTGTTATACGCAACTGTAGCAGATAAAATGGATAAAATAACGATATATACAAAGAGTAAAATCACTTCTGTAACTTCTACAACAAATCCATATGTATCACCTGTAGTCCCACCTAATTGCTTAACAATATAACGATTGAGCAAACGATTGATAATATAAGTAATTATCATACTAATAATATTGATTTGGAAAATGCCTAATGTAGCATACACTAATACACCTAATCCTACAACATATCCTACATCAGCTATAGAAAAGACAGCATATGCACCATATAAAAGGGTGTATAAGATTACGCCAATTACTAGGATTACAATAGGCATAAAGAAAGTTGAAAGTGTATTGTAAGTAATAACATGTTTAGGTGCTAAATTAGCAAATGCAGCACCCATTCCCTCTTTTCTCGCATATGGATAAGCCCGGATGCTCAATACAAGGGACCAACGGCTCATTAATGGCATCATAATCAATGCCATAGGAATAAATTCTGCTGTTGGAATTGCTGTTAATAATTGCCATTTTAAAAGTGTAACAAATACAAAAGCAACAACACCAAAAGAGCCTATACGGCTATCTTTCATAATTTCTAGCTTACGTTCCCGTTCCCGTCCTGAAAATAGACCATCACTTGTGTCCATTAAACCATCTGCATGGAGACCACCTGTAATTAAGAATTCCGCTACAACGATTATTAACATCAACGGAACTAATGGTATAAATGGTGATAATATTCCGTACAGTAATGCTAAAATAAGGCCAATGATCAGACCCACATAAGGAAAGGCTACAACAGATTTACCAAAATCCTCTACAGACCATTCTGTTTGATTAACTATCTTTAAACGTGTTAAAAACTGTAGTGCTATGAAAAAAGGTGTCATTATACATTCATCCCATAAGTAATGGCTGTACTAATAATAACCATTAGTATAGTCGTAAAATACATCATATAAATTGTTCGAGTAATATGGTTGCGATTTAATTTTTCAATAGGATCTCCCATATATTCACGGAATGTCATTTTCTTGAAATATTGATTGTAACCACCTAAACGAATATGTAAAGCCCCTGCTACTGGTGCTTCTGCATAGCCGCCATTAGGACTAGGATGCTTATTAGCATCACGCAAGCCAATTTGGAGAGCTTTCTTTGCGTCAAAGCGTAAAAAGAATGCAGAAATAATTAATAATATAAAGGTAATTCGTGCAGGAATCCAGTTCAGTATATCATCAAAGCGGGCAGCTACACGACCAAAGTACATATACTTTTGATTTTTATAGCCCAGCATAGAGTCCATAGTATTGGCAGTTCTATATAAAATTGCCCCCATTGGACCGCCAATGATGAAGAAAAATAAAGGCGCAATAATGCCATCTACTGTATTTTCTGCAATGGTCTCTACAGTAGCTCGTGTAATTTCACTTTCATCTAATTCTGCTGTATCCCGCCCTACAATCCAAGATAATCGCTTGCGAGCTTCTTCAATATTATCTTGTTTAATTAATTGGCTAATAGTAAAGCCCGCACCAGCTAGTGAGCGTGGAGATATAGCAATGTACAGAATAATTACTTCAAGAGCATATTCTGCCCATTCATCAACTACGCCACCAAGCCAAAGAATCAAAGACACTATAATATATACAGAAACAAGGATTAAACCTACTGCAATACCGCCGTACCATAGTTTTTTTGTATCATTATCAGTATCTTTATATAGAACTGCCTCGAAAAAAGATATGATACGGCCAATTATAGCCACAGGATGGTATTTACTATTAGGATCTCCAACGAGCAAATCCAATATAAATGCTAAGATTGGAATACATAGAAAGCTATACTTTGTAAACCAATGCAATATTGTTAAATGTTCCATACATCTCCCCTACTAACCCAAGGTAGACATAATATAATCCATATCTAAGTGTTCTTCTACAATGTCAGCTAACCTATTGTAAGCTGCATTTTTGTGATCAAAATAATGGAATACTACATCTAATGGTTCTAAACCCTTACGTTCGCGTAACTGATTGATAATAAAACGTCTAAATTCATCATTATCAAATACACCGTGAATATATGTGCCCATTATTTGATGATTGCCATCGATAAAGCCATCAATTACATTAACCGCCTCTTCACTGCGGCTCGTAATAGTGAAACAACGGCTGACGGTATCTACTAATGGTGTAGTATCCCCCATATGAATCTCATAGCCTACTAATTTTTCACCTGTAAATGTACCATTTAAAAACTGAAGGTTAGATACATTAAATTCTACTTGGTGTGTAGTTTTTTGATCCTTCATTGTGGTGGAGGAATCTACTAAACCAAGGCCTTCAACTTCTTCAATATCCCCTTCCATATGATGCGGATCATGTATTGTTTTACCTAACATTTGATTGCCACCACATACACCGATAACTGGAGTGCCTTGTTCAGCAAGCTGCTTAATTTCATCAGCAAAACCAGAATTACGAAGATATGTAAGATCTGCAAGTGTATTCTTGGAACCAGGTAAAATGATTAAGTCCGGCTTGCCAATAACATCTCCAGGGCCCACAAAACGAACAGATACATCAGGTTCATAATTTAATGCATCAAAGTCGGTAAAATTAGAAATTTTAGGTGTTTGCATAACTACTACTTGAATTTCTTTAGCACCGCTATTGCGTTTATTTTCTAGCGCCACAGAGTCCTCTTCATCGATATCGAGGTTTTCAATGGCAGGGATAACACCTACTACCTTTTTACTTGTTTTTTCTTCGATGAATGTAAGTGCAGGATCTAATAATTTAATATCGCCACGGAATTTATTGATAACAATACCTTTAATAAGATCCCGCTCTTCAGGTTCTAATAATTCTAAGGTACCAACGATAGATGCAATAGCACCACCACGGTCGATATCAGCAATGAGATATACAGGGGCTTGCGTCATCTTAGCAATGCGCATATTTACGATATCATTTGCTTTGAGATTTACTTCTGCAGGACTACCAGCACCTTCAATAACCATCATATCAAAGTTAGAATCTAGGAAGTCGATAGATTCTTTTACTTTATCAAGGGCTGTTAAAGAATATTTTGTATGGTATTCTTTAGCACTATAGACGCCAACCGGCTTACCCATTAATACGACTTGAGAGGATTGATTACCTGTAGGTTTTAATAAAACAGGGTTCATTTGAACAATTGGATCTATGCCTGCAGCCTCCGCTTGGGCTACTTGAGCACGTCCAATTTCATCCCCCCATTTAGTTACATACGAATTGAGGGCCATATTTTGAGCTTTAAAAGGAACAGTTTTAAAACCTTTTCTATAGAAAATGCGGCATAATGCAGTACATAAAATACTTTTACCTACATTGGAACTTGTTCCTTGGAACATAATTTTTTTAGCCATTTATATGAACCTCCTGAGATTTTAATTCAATGGTAACACCACTAATAGTTAAGTATAATTTATTAGCTACAGTCGCAACTGTCTGATTAACACGGCCTGCAATATCTCTAAAATATCTAGCTAGCTTATTATCTGGTACAATACCAAGCCCAATTTCATTGGTTACAAAAATAACTGTTTTTCCATTACTTGATGAAATTAATTTTAATAATAATTCTAATTCTGAAAGTACAGCCTCTTCCAAGTCATTAGCATCTTGTTGCCCTTGTATAGAGCCATGTGCCATCATATGATTCGTAGTAAACATAGTTAAACAATCTATAAGAATTACATCAGCAGATTGGCTAATATTTTCCCATTCTTTAGCTAAATGTAATGGTACTTCAAAATTTGTCCATATGTCGCCACGTCGTTCTTGATGTTTCTTTATACGATCAATCATTTCTTCGTCAAACGCTTGTCCTGTTGCTACATAAGCTTTACGACCTTCAGTAGAAAGGGCTAAACGTTCTGCAAATTCACTTTTTCCACTGCGTGCTCCACCGGAACACAGTATAATTTGGGATTTCATAATGCACCTATACAAGAATTTATAATTTCAGTATCATTATAAGTATAACAAAGGAGCGATACTATGGAAATTATGAATATGAAACTTAAAATGATGGCTACTTTATGGGATAATACTTATCGTGTTGCTATCGACGATGGACAAGGCAAATATATCGGTACAGCCCGTGTAGTAGTTAATGTTCCACTACCACCAGAAGCATTACCGAAAAATGCGCCACAAGTAGAGCCACAATTATTGGTTTTAGTAGAAGATTTTGATTTCGGAGCTGATAAAATTATAAACTTTGAAACAACTCTCTCTGATTTGTTAAGAGAAAAATTCCGCTATGAAATTCCTCATATTTTCTTCTACTATCCAAGTCCTCATGATGTGTTAAACCAAACAATTTCACAATAAGGTCAATAACGAGCAAAAAGCTATGTAAAATACATAGCTTTTTTTGTTTATTCAGCTCCAATTTCCTCTTCTACACGACACATGATAAAGCAAAGATCGGATAGACGGTTTAAATATTTTAAATTAGATTCGTGAACACTTTCACCAGCATCTAATACACGCCATAAATCACGTTCAGCACGACGAGTAATCGTTCTAGCTACATGTAAGTATGCTGAAGATTGTTTCTCACCAGGAATTACGAAATTAGATAAAGGCTCAAGCTTTTCATCAAAACGATCAATCACCTTTTCTAAATGTTTAACATGTTGTTCTGTAATTACTGAAGCCGTATTTAAGCTAGCAATATCAGCCATTAAAGTCCATAAGTTGCGCTCAATATCATATAATTCAGTAGCAACACGTGGATTTTCAGCATAGGAACGAGCCAAGCCTAAAAATGCTTGTAATTCATCGATTGTACCATAAGCTTCTACGCGTAAAGAGGATTTAGGTACTCGTTCACCGGTATATAAACCAGTTGTACCAGCATCACCTGTTTTAGTGTAAACACTACTTGCCATATGTATTACCTCCTATAGATGTACATAAATGTAGAAAGAAAAGCTACAGAATCTCAACCTTGAGATTATTTATATTCTGGGAACCAAAGATGAATTTCACGAGCAGCAGCCTCTGGAGAGTCAGAAGCATGCACTACATTGGCATCCATTGTTAAGGCATAGTCACCACGAATACTACCAGGGGCAGCATCTACAGGATTTGTTGCACCGTTTAACGCACGTACGGATACGATAACATTATCTCCGGCCAATACGAAAGCAAGAACTGGACCAGATGTGATAAAATCTACTAATTCACCAAAAAATGGTTTTTCTTTATGCTCAGCATAATGCTCTTCAGCTAATTCACGAGGTACTTGTAAAAGTTTTAATGCTTTAATTACAAGACCTTTACGTTCATAACGGCTAAGGATTTCACCACTTAATTGACGCTTAACTGCATCTGGTTTGATTAAAACTAATGTTTCTTGCATGATATCCTCCTGTAGATATTAATTAAAATAATGCATTCTCTTTATATTTAGGATTCATTGCTTGTTGTTTCAATTTTGCAATACGTTCCTCTGTACGAGGATGTGTACTAAAAAGATTGCTCAAGCTTTCACCAATACCAACCATAGGGTTGATGATAAACATATGGGCCGTTGCATTAGTTGCATTTGGCAATGCACCATGTTTTGAATAGTAGTCAATTTTAGCAAGGGCAGATGCTAAAGCCAAAGGATTTCGACACATTTCTCCGCCCCCTTCATCAGCTAAGAATTCGCGTGCTCGAGAGATACTCATCTGAATGAGACCTGCCGCAATAGGTGCAATGATGATTACACCTATAAGGGCTAACGGATTAGAATCTTCGCGGTCATCGGAGCGACCAAAGATCGCAGAGAATTGAAGCACTTGGGCAATCATAGAAATGGCGCCTGCCATCATGGCAGCAATCGTGCTAATTAAGGTATCACGATTTTTAACATGTGTTAATTCGTGTCCCAAAACACCTTCTAGTTCATCATCAGTTAATAGACGTTGAATCCCTTCTGTAACAGCAACCGCTGCATGACTAGGACTTCTACCTGTAGCAAACGCATTAGGTACATCACTTGGAATAATATATACCTTTGGCATTGGTAACTTACCATTTTTAGCCAAACGTTCTACCATTCCATATAGTTTTGGATTAGATTGCGCAGTAACTTGTTGTGCATTGTATTGTGCTAAAACGATTTTGTCGCTAAACCAATAAGACATAAAATTCATGCCCATGGATATAACAAACATAATCATCATACCACTTCTGCCACCAATCATATCACCTAAGACCACCATAATGGCCGTTAGAGTCGCTAATAATAGCGTTGTTTTCATATTGTTCATAGTTTCCTCCAATTATAGTTATGGACTATGCCTAACACTATAATTATACCACAAACTAAATAATTGATGCGCCTGTACTATCGGCTTCTAAACAGTATGTTTTATTTTCAATTCCATTAGAAGTAAATACAGTACCCATAGCTTCTGCTACAGCTTGTACGTGTTCTTTATCGACATAAGCAATCAAAGTAGACCCAGATCCACTAATGGTAGCACCGTAGGCTCCAGCTACTTTAGCAGCTTCAAAGGCTGCATCACAATGAGGAATCAATGTTTTACGATATGGTACATGCAAATTATCCTCTAATGCAACAGATAAATTACTTAATTGATGTGTAATTAAACTTGTTACAAATAAAGATGCATGGCTCACATTTTGGACAGCCTCTTTAAATGGTACATGATTAGGTAAAACGGAACGTGCATATTCTGTGGATACCATAACCTCCGGTACCACAACAGCAAAATGTAATTCCGATGGAACAGAGATGACTGTATTTAATACCTTTGATTTTAAACCAGTAGCACAGCATAAGTTACCAAAAATAGCGGGTGCTACATTGTCTGGATGACCTTCCATACGGTTTGCAATGACCAATAGTTCTTCTTTTGTAAGTGGGTGTTTAACTAGTGCATTAGCTAATAAAAGGCCACCTACGATGGCTGTACTACTACTACCGAGTCCACGAGATGGTGGAATTAAAGTTTCAGACGTAATATGTCCATATTGAATCGGCTCTTGAGCAGTAGCAAAAACTTGATCCATAGCAAATCCGATAAGATTTTTTTTAGGGTCTTCTGCGCGAAGAATATCGGCACCGAATCCTTCAAAAGTATATGTATATTCTGTTGCATTTACATCTGGTGTAAAGCTAAAGATATTGTAAAGATTTAATGCTAATCCTAGGCAGTCAAAACCTGGACCACAGTTAGCACTAGTAGCAGGCACTTGTACGCGAATGGTATTCATAATTTAAGCTTCCATAATACGAATTATACTATTAACAGACTTAACAGAACGTAGGCTGTTAAAAGAATCAATAAGATTTAAAATATAAGATCTAGGACATTTAGAAGTAACAATTGCAAGAACAGCAGTTTCCGGGTCCATATTTCGTTGAACGATAGATAAAACAGAAATCTTTTGTTCCGCTAGTTTTGCAGAAATCTTAGCCAATACACCTGTTTTATTATCTACTTCTAAACGTAAGTAGTAGCTAGATTGAATCTTGCCGGGAGAGTAAATATTTTTTTGATCATAATAGAATGGTTTCAAGCGACCTGTTTCATTGTATGAAACATTTTTTGCTACTTCCATAATATCAGATACTACAGAGCTACCTGTAGGCAAGCTACCCGCACCGCGACCATATAACATTACATCATCGATACCATTACCTTTTACATAAATAGCATTATAAGAGCCACGAACGGATGCTAAAGGATGTGTTGTAGGAATAAATGCAGGGTATACGTTTAAAGATAAACCTTGGCTAGTTTCCTTAGCAATACCTAATAATTTAATATTATAGCCAAACTCTTTACCGAATTTGATGTCTTCTGTATCTATGCTTGTAATACCTTCTACAGATACATCTTCAAAGAAGATGCGACGATTGAAACTAATAGATGCAAGGATAGCCAATTTACGTGCTGCATCCAGACCTTCAACGTCTGCTGTAGGATCAGCCTCTGCATAACCTAAATCTTGTGCTTCCTTTAATACATCTTGATAGCTTAAACCTTCTTCAGACATTTTCGTTAAAATGAAGTTTGTTGTACCATTCATAATACCAATTAGCTCAGTAATACGGTTACCAGCTAAAGACTCATATAATGTACGGATAATTGGAATACCACCTAATACAGATGCCTCAAAGCGCAAATCCACTCCATTTTTGCTAGCTAAATCCAATAGGTAAGGACCAGATTCTGCTAATAAATCTTTATTTGCTGTAACTACATTTTTTTTGGCCTTTAATGCACCTTCTACACAATCTTTAGCAAAGGTTGTACCACCCATTAATTCTACAACCATTTGAATGGAATCATCTTTTAATACTTCGTCAATATTTGTTACATATTGAGCTGTTTCAGGCAACGTAATGTGGCTATATTTATTAGGATTACGTACAAAAATCTTAGAAATTTCAACATTAACGCCTGTACGATTTCTAATTAACTCAGCATTGTCTTGCAATAAATTAAATGTACCTTGTGCAACAGTACCAAAACCTAATAACGCAATTTTTATAGTGGTCATAATTGTCCTACTCTCTTAATTAGCCTATGCTTGGCCTAAAATTTCTACTTTAATAATGCCCTTCATGGATCGAATATCCAATAATAAATCCTCTAATGAACCTTGTAAATCTTTTGTTTCAAAGGAAATACTACTATTGGCAATACCTTGTAAAGGAATATCTTGATTGATTGTTAAAATACTGCCATTACGCTCTGCAATTGCTTTTAGCACACTAGATAACATACCAGACTCATTAGACATGGAAACATAAATACTAACTATTTTGCCTTGAGCAATTTCAAAAAAAGGAAATACATAATCTTTGTACTTATAATACGCAGAACGACTTAAATCCATTTTTTCCACCGCTTCATTAATAGTTTTAACTTCACCTAATTTTAAAATCTCTTTTACCTTGATCGTCTTTTTTATAGCTTCAGGTAAGATATCTTCTTGTACAAGATAAAATTTATCTTTTTTTTGTTTAGTCATAGAACACACACTCCCTTATTGTTCTTTTGAAGTTTCTTGGGCTACAAATTGTCGCCCATATAATGTTAAAACTGCATACATGCCGATAAAAAATGGTAAATATTCTGCCATAACACGCCACGCTACAGCTACAAGCCCAACAGTTCCACTAGGTACAAAGGTACTAAACAATACCACAAATAGTCCTTCTGCAATCCCTGTTCCCCCTGGTGTTGGTGCAAAATATAAAATTAAATTTAATAGAATCATACGATCTAATGTATCAATGAGTGCTATATCTGGTGTAAAAGCATACATTAATGCCGGTGCAATACAGTATAAGCATAATAAACTCAAACCTGATTCAATAAATACAATAAAAGATTGGATTGGTTGTTTATATAATAACCCTAAACCTTGATTTAATGTTTCTAGTTTAGATAACCAATCTTTTGTCTTATGAGCTTTAAATCGTTGTGCTAAATTATACACAAATTGACGCATATATTTAGTCTGTAAAATATAAGTCCCTAAAAAGGTTGTAATAACAGCTAATACTGCAAATATCAATAGCATATCCCGTGAGATATATGGAATTTCAATAGCATCTCTTAAGAATACAAAGGGCAACATAATAACAAGAAACATAATAGAAAAAACGGTTCTTATTAAAACAATCGGTGTGCCTTTAGACATTGGTACGCCATAACTCCGTAGCACTAATACTTGTGCAACCGCACCTCCACTTGCACCTGGGGTTAACATAGCCATGAAATAATTACTAAAGATAACGCGAAGTACAGCCTTGATAGATAACTTGTACCCTCCGATTTTTACAAGTCTTTGTAGCCGTAGTCCATCAAAATACATACCTGCAGCTAAAGCAACTAAAGCTAGCAATAAAGAAATGTAATTAAATGATGAAATGATTTTTAATGCATCTAAATCAATAGTGTAGTAAATGATGCCAATTGACACGGCCAATAGTAAGAGAAACATAAAAATGCCTCTCTTCATCATTTTACTCATATCAAATCCCCATAATTAATTAGATCAATATTATATTGTCTAATATATAAATGCGTATGGTTTGAAGAAACTGCTTGTAATTCATCCTCCCAATGATATCCCCATTTATATAGGTTTCCCAGAATCGTATTATTTAAACCAGGATGAATCATCAATTCATGGGTACCTGATTTTTTAGATACAGATTTTAATATGCCAATTAACGTTTTCTGGTTAATGTGTCCCCCATTTACCATCCCCCAAAAATATTGTGTCGAATACATACCATTATCGCGTATTATAGGTCGTGCCTTTGCAGCCACAGTAGATAAACCAACCTTACCTAACAATCGTACTGGAGAGTACATATAATTGACGAATAAAGAGGATTCATCTGGAATGCGTATTGCATTAATTCCATACTGCTTAGCTTGTTCAATAACGATTGGTAGAACCGTAGGTAAGACATGCATATGTTGATGTCCATCAATGTGAGTTACATGCACACCAGATTCCATAATACGTTCTATCTGAGCGTGAATTTCTTTGCGCAATTCACTATAGTTGATCTTTCCAGTATAAATTCGTTTCATAAAATCAATATATGTTTCTGGAAAGACGCCTTCAGAGGTAAGTAATGAAGGTACTTCAGATGGCTTACATACCGGTTTTAGCCCGCCTACTAAGGCGATATGAATACCAATGCCCAACTTTGGGTTATTTTTTGCCATACTTACAGCTTCTGTAAAAGCTTCGCCTCCCGCTAATAGAGAGGTGCTTGTAATGATACCTGTACGATGACCATCAATGACTGCAGCATTAACCGCTCTATGAAGACCAAAATCATCGGCATTTACTATTAATTTGGACATAGTTTTCTTCCTTTTTAATTAAAAAAGGGGAGAACTTTGTTCTCCCACAAAGGATATATGTTATTGTACCAAATACAGAGCCATAAAATCAATACAAAAGCCCTCTACTTGTATACTAGTAGAGGACTTTTGATATACTTATAAATTTTTATCATAAATACTTGATCTAATTCTAAGATATTTTGATTATGACATCAATTGCTCTTGAGCTTTATACATACATAGAGCTGCTGCTACACTCACATTTAACGATTCAATGTCACCATACATGGGGATTATGATTCTGTGCTTACATAGATTCATAACCTCAGGTGTTACTCCATTCCCTTCATTGCCTAAAATCAACATACACCGTTTATCGTATGTAACCATATGATATGGTTTTGAATTTTCTAAGGATGTTACATAGGTAGACATATTGGATTCTGCAATCAAATCATTGAGCATAGATAATGTCACATCTTCATAGACTGGTATTTTATGTAGTGCACTCATTGTGCTACGTACCGTCTTATCATTAAAAGGATCTACTGTACCTTTCATTAAAAATATGCCTTTTACACCTGCTGCTACAGCGGTACGTATAATCGTACCTAGATTACCAGGATCTTGGACTCCGTCTAGTGTAATATAGACGCCATCTTCAATAGTGATAGATTCCATACTATGTTTAGGTTTAGCTACAATGGCAATAACACCTTGTCCATTCACGGTATTATCGATTTTATCAAATATTGGATCTTGGGCAATATAAATAGGAATTGATTGCACAGAATCTAAAGATAGTAACTCTTCTATATTTCTATCTTTACATTTAGACTCTCGTATAACAATTGTTTTTATTACACCATTAGATGAAATATCACGGATAGAACGAATGCCTTCTACAATATATTCACCATATTTAATACGATTTTTACGTTGTCCTAAAGAAACTATACGCTTAATAGTCTTATTATCTTTAGATTGGATAAATTCCATGCTAACTCCCACTTTGTTGACGAATCCATAGATTATAAAAGGCCCCTTTTAACTCAATTAATTTTTTGAAAGAACCTTTTTCTATTATTTTACCATATTCAATATAAACAATTTCATTCGCTTCTTGTACTGTTGATAATCGATGAGCAATGCTTACGATTGTTTTACTACCACGGATATTTTCTATACTCGCTTGTATTTGTTTTTCCGTATGACTATCTACATTAGCAGTTGCTTCATCTAATAATAGAATAGGCGTATTTCTTATGAGCGTACGTCCAAAGGCTAGTAATTGCTTTTGACCATCTGATAATAGTGAACCTAAGTACCCTACGGGTGTATTATAGCCTTCTGGCAATTGTTCAATCATGGTATCTAAATTAACTTGTTTTGCTGCTTTTACCATTTCATCCTCGGTTATTGAGGTATCAAACAATGTGAGATTATCTTTAATAGAACCTTTAAATAAGTAAGCTTGTTGGAATACATACCCCATCAAGTGACGAAGTACAGAGCTATCATATTTTGCAATATCAATACCATTAATATAGATGGCACCCTTTGTAGGTTTATAAATCCCCATTAATAAGGATAACAGTGTGGATTTTCCACTACCAGATGGGCCAACAATGCCTATAAAATCTCCAGCATTAATATGTAATGTAAAATCTTGTAATGCATAGATATCATTATTTTCATAAGAGAACCAAACATGATCAAATTCAATTGATTCTACGGGAATGAGTTCTTTCGGAACTTCATCGACCATATTCCGTTCTTTCTCTTCTAATAATGGTACTAATCGTTCTGCACCAGCTAAGGCGCTTTGTAGGGAGTTATATTTGTCTGCAATTTCCTTTAATGGCTGAAAGAATCGATCCATATATTGGATGAAGGCAAAAACAGTACCTGCATCTGCCACAGAATCAATTAAATTTGTAGTCGTAAATATGACAATTAAAGCTACGAAGAACAAGCCATCAACAAGAGGTCTAAAAATAGAAAATGTGGTAACTTCAAAAAGGCCGGCTTCTAGAAAACCTTTATTAACAGTATCATATCTACCTTCAATAGCCTTCTCCCCGCCGTAGGCTTTTACAATAACAATATAATTTAGTAATTCCTTAATGCTCGCATTGGATGCTGCTACGGATCGTCTTACTCGGCGAAAAGCCTTTCTAGAAAACTTTTGATATACCCAAATAATACCACCCATGATAGGTACTAAAATCGTCATAATAATAGCTAATGGTATATTAATGGCATACATAAAGGCCAATATACCAATAATCATTAATCCACTACTGGCTAAGTTTAGTAATACATCTGTATATAATGTACGCAGTGATTCTACATCATTAGTGATACGTGTTACCCAATTCCCAATAGGTAATTTATAGAATTCATCATGTGGTTTATGTAAGATTTTTTGAAATACCACATCTCGTATATTAAAAATTATTTTTTGACCAAAGCTTTTTAAAAAATAATTTTCTATGAAAATAAAGCACACACTACCAATGATGGTGAGACCATATAATATAGCATAATATTCAATGACATGAATATCATTTGTAGCAAAACCTAAATCGATGACTTGTTTTGTAAGATAAGGTCTAAATAACAGTAATACGAGATTTGCTGCGAGCGCAATTGTTGCTACTAATAAGATTCCTAAATAGGGTTTAATATAAGCAGTTATATAGGAGAACAGAGCCCAATCATTTCTTACGTTATGCTTCTTCATTGTGCATTTCTCCTTTCTGTGCTTCGTAGAGTGTTTTATATAAACCGTTACGATTTAATAACTCTTCATGTGTGCCCTCTTCAACTATATGGCCTTCATCGAAGACAATAATTTTATCCGCTTTTTCAATGACTTCTAATCGTTGTGAAATACATAGTATGGTTTGATTATTTACCGTATGCAATGTACCTAAAATAGTATTAACTGTTACTGCATCTAAAGCAGAGAAACAATCATCTAATAATACATATGGTGCATTTTTGTAAAAGCCTCGAGCCATATTAATACGTTGTTTTTGGCCACCAGATAAGTCATGGCCTTCTTCCGCAAGAGTATGTAAATCATTATGTAACAGGTCGCCTAAATCTCTATATAGATCAGCTTTTCTAGCAGCAACTTCTACAGATTCATGCATAGGTAATTCTTTACCAAATTTAATATTATCTTCAATGGTGGTACTCAACAAGTAAGATTGAGTAGGCACATAAGCTACTGAGTTTCGAAGTTTAGATAACGGTATGTCTGATATATCTTGGTTTCCAAAATAAATAGCTTTCGATGGACTCTCTTGCAAACCAATAAGTAGTTTAAATAGCGTACTTTTACCAGACCCAGGTTTACCAACAATACCAATAAAAGAGCCTTTATGGATTGTTGTACATACTTGAGACAATGCATGACCTTTAGAATTCTCATAACTAAAATCCAAGTAACGTATGTTAATATCCTCAAGTGGTAATACATCAATAGTATCGTCTATTGTCTCGATTGGTAACTGTAAGAAATCAGTAATACGATCCAAAGAAGCCAATCCTTTTTGTACAATAGAAATGAGTCCACCAAAGCCTATTAAAGGTCCTACAATTAACATAATAAAGGAATTGATGGTTACAAACTCACCTATGGTCATAAGGCCGTCAACAGCTAGGTGTCCACATATAAAAATACTAATACTAATACAAATAAACGGCGCAATTCTTGTTAAAGGTGTTAGTACAGAGTCTAATAAGGCTACCTCCATATTCTTCTTATAATTCAGTTTATTGATTTTTTCAAAAGAATTAGAAATAATACGTTCCCGATTAAAAGCTCTAATGACATCTATACCTTGAAATAATTCCTGTCCAAATTCTGTCATATCACTATATGTCGCTTGAGCACTGCGCTGTTTAGCACGCAATCTTCTACCTAATACAAATATGGCTACAATAATGAAAAATATAGGCGTCATGATTTTAAAAGCTAATAATCCATCTATTTTTTGTATTAAAATAATGGATCCTACAATGGAATAAAATATAATATCCACCACGATCATTACACCTAAGCCTAATGCTACACGGAGAGATGTAACATCATTTGTCATCAACGCCATAACTTTACCAGGTCCATTAGCTTCGTAATATGTTGTTTTAATTTGTAATGCTTTTCTACACAATATTTCACGGAACAAGTATTCCATACGTCGGATCGAACCAAGTAAGGTGCGTCGCGAAATAACTTTTAAAATCGTTATAATAATAAATAATAAAATAAAGTAAATAATATAATTAACTAAGCCCTCTTTATTGTGACTTAATGTATCGATGGCATTACCAATAAATTGGGGCACAAATAAAAATGCTATATCAATAGCGATTAGCATGGTTAAGCCGATGGCATATATCCAACCTTCTCGGCGGAAAAATTGCATAAATAACTCTATAGGTTTCATAAAGCCTCTCAGTTAGATTTCTATATTACAGGATTATCATTATTTAAATATACTCCTTATAGTATACACATTTTTTACACATATCTTAATACACCTATACGTATATAATGAGGAATATTAAAATATTCACTTAATTATAAAACCAAGAATATAATAATTAATCCTCTTAACAACAGTATATCGAATTTTTTAGTTTACTTATGATACTGTAAATGTTATACTATGCATAGATACAAAACGTATCCTTACAAACATTAGAATTAAAACTCTTAGGAGGAATAAAACATGGAAAAACGTACTGGTATAGTAACATTTGCAGGTGGCCCTATCACATTGGTTGGTCCAGAAATTAAAGTAGGTCAACAAGCTCCTGACTTCACAGTTTTAAACAACGACTTACAACCTAAAACATTAAAAGATTTCGAAGGTAAAGTAAAAGTTATCTCCGTTGTTCCTTCCCTTGATACAGGCGTTTGTGACGCTCAAACTCGTTGGTTCAACCAAGATGCTACTGCACTTTCTGATGATGTTGTAGTATTGACAATTTCTATGGACTTGCCTTTCGCTCAAAAACGTTGGTGTGGCGCTGCTGGTGTTGATAAAGTTATTACTTTGTCTGACCACAAAGATGCTTCCTTTGGTCAAAACTATGGTTTCTTGATTGAAGAACTTCGTCTTTTAACTCGTGGCGTAGTAGTAATCAACAAAGAAGATAAAGTTACTTATGTTGAATATGTACCTGAAGTAACTCAAGCAGTTAACTTCGACGCTGCATTAGAAGCAATTAAAGCTGATATCTAATTTATAGATGTTCATTTGATTATACTGTTGTGTAATCATAAAAAGACCGTACGGTGTACGGTCTTTTTTATGTGGTTTGTATTTGTATTGTAGGTGATTATTATATGTGGATTCGTATTTCTAAACTATTATTAACGATAAAAAATATAGCTCTTGTAGGCGTTGGTATTTTTCTTTGTATTGACCTTATCAATACAATAATAAGTCTTGGCTATGTTACGTGGGCAAATATTCAAGGATATAGTACCTATTCTTTAGTAATTGAAGAACTAATTACCTTCTTCCTATACTTTGAGTTTATTGCACTCATTGTAAAATACTTTAAAAATAACTTCCACTTCCCTCTTGATTTCTTTTTGTATATTGGGATTACAGCAATTGTAAGACTTCTAATTATTGACCATGAATCTGCATTTGATAATTTAATTTGGTCAATTGCTATTTTTGTACTTGTATGTAGCTTAGTATTAGTAGAAAAGTTTATAGGACATAACGAATAAACTTAGAATTGATTTGTTTGAATATATTTAATTTGTTTCGATATATTTAAATGGAAAATGGCCTCTACTACGTGAACTGCACCCCAAAAATTGGACACAATTTTTGGAGGTGCAGTTTTTTATGTCAAAATATTCAAAAGAAGTAAAA
>CAKPXR010000003.1 GCA_934202215.1 uncultured Veillonella sp. | reverse complement strand
GCACAACAAGATGCTAAGTCTGTCATTGAAGATGGCATGACATTAGTGATTTTAGGCGAAAAAAACCATCCTGAGGTCAAAAGCATCAATTTATGGGCAAATAACAAAGGAATAATCATCGAAGATGAAGAATTCGCCGAAAAACTACAAATTGTGGAAAAAATGGGCGTTGTTGTACAAACAACCTTTTCACAATTCAAATTTAACAGTATAATAGAGATATTAGAGAAAAAATCTAAGAATCTTAAGATTTTCAAAACGATATGCAATGCAACGCAAGAACGACAGAACTCTGCCGTTGACTTAGCACGTAATGTAGATCTTATGATAGTGATAGGCGGTAAGAACAGCGGCAATACAAACCGATTGGCAGAGGTTTGTCGTGACGTTGGATGTACAACATATCACATTGAAACTTCTACTGAATTACAACTGGAATGGTTTAACCGAGTACAGACGGTAGGAGTAACAGCAGGAGCATCGACTCCCGACTGGATTATTAAGGAGGTCATTGAGACAATGAAAGATTTTGCAGAATTATTAGCAGCAGAAGGTCAAGAAGAATTTAAGAAAGGGAACGTTGTAGAAGGTACAGTAGTTCAAGTTGAAGATGAACGTGCATATGTATCTTTTGGCTACAAAACTGAAGCCATTTTGAACAGAACTGAAATTTCTTATCCAGCACCAGAATCTGCCAAAGATGTGTTGAAAAATGGTGATGAAATTAAAGCAGTTATCATGAACCACATCAAAGAAGATAATCCTATTTATCTTTCCATGACTCGCTTGGCTAAAGATGAAGATTGGCAATATGTTATCGAAGCACAAGAAAAAGATGAAGCTATCGTATGTAAAGGTATTGATGCTATCCCAGCAGGTTTGGTAGTAACAGTTAAATCCCTTCGTGGTTTCATTCCATTGTCCCAAGGTGATGTTCATTTCGTAAAATCCTTGGACAACTTGGTTGGTACAGAATTCGAAGCTAAAGTACTTGAAATCGACGAAAAGAAAAACCGTTTGGTTCTTTCCCGTCGTGCAGTATTGGAAGTAGAACGTCAAGCTAAATTAGCTGAAGCATTGAAAAACATCAACGTTGGCGACAACTATAAAGGTATCGTTCGTAAAATCATGCCTTATGGTGCTTTCGTAGATATCGGCGGTATTGAAGGTTTACTTCACATTTCCGACATTTCTTGGCAAAAAATCAAAAAAGTGGAAGATGTTCTTTCCGTTGGTCAAGAAATCGAAGTTAAATTACAATCCTTTGACGCTGAAAGTAACAAATTATCCTTGTCCTTAAAAGCTTTATCTAAGAGCCCATGGGACGTAGCTGAAGAAACATTGCATGTTGGCGATGTTATCAACGGTAAAGTTGTTCGTTTGGTAGCTTACGGTGCATTCGTAGCTGTTAACGACGACATCCAAGGTTTACTTCACATTTCTCAAATTACAAAACAACGTAATGCGAAAGTTGAAGATTACTTAAACCGCGGTCAAGAAGTTGAAGTTAAAATCATTTCTCTTAACAAAGATGAAAAGAAATTGGGCTTGGCTTTAACTGAATTGATGGAAGCAAAAGAAACTGCAGAAGACGCTGAATAATTCATTGTCTAATATAAAGGCTAACCAAGGTTTCCTTGGTTAGCCTTTTTGCGTACTTTACGTAGAATATGATAAAATATAGTAATGTATTAGATTAGATAATGAGGTGAAACCATGGCAAAACCATTAGTGGCCGTTGTAGGTCGTCCAAATGTAGGGAAATCTACACTTTTTAATGCCATTGTTAATAAACGGATCTCTATCGTTGAAGATATTCCTGGTGTAACACGGGATCGTATTTACTTTGACGCAGAGTGGTTAAATCGTGAATTTACAATGATCGATACTGGCGGTATCGAATTTATTACAGATAATAGTCATGTTATTCCTAAGATGATGCGATTACAAGCTGAATTGGCTATTGAAGAGGCAGATGTAATCCTATTTGTTGTAGATGGCAAACAAGGTATTGTACCTGCTGATGAAGAGGTTGCTAATATCTTACGCGCTAGCGGTAAACCTGTAGTATTAGTTGTTAACAAAATCGATAGTGTTAATCAGGAACCTAATATTTATGAATTCTATAATCTTGGCTTAGGAGATCCTATCGGTATTTCCGCTAAGAACTTAATGAATTTAGGTGACTTACTAGATGATACGGTTAAACATTTCCCTCCAGTTGGGACAAATGTTGATGACGAAGATACTATTCATGTAGCAGTTATTGGTCGCCCTAATGTAGGTAAATCTTCTTTGACTAATGCCTTGTTGGGTCAAGACCGTGTAATTGTATCTGATGTAGCGGGCACAACACGTGACTCTATCGATACATATTGGACTCATGGCGATCAAAAGTTTGTTCTTATTGATACAGCAGGTATGCGTCGTAAGTCTAAAATCGAAGAAGCTGTTGAACGATATAGTATTGTTCGTTCCTTGCGCTCTGTAGACCGTTCAGATATCGTCGTTCTTGTCCTTGATGCTCAAGATGGAGTAACAGAACAAGATAAGAAAATTGCTGGCTATGCTTATGAAGCAGGCAAGGGTGTAATTATTGTTGTTAATAAATGGGATCTTATTGAAAAAGATGACAAAACAACATTGCGCTTTACTGAAGATATTTATGACGAATTAGGTTTCTTGCAATTTGCTCCAATTCTTTTTGCTTCTGCACTTACGAAACAACGTATACACCGTTTAGCAGATATGCTTAAGTTTGTATCTGAACAACAATATCGTCGCGTGTCTACAGGTACATTGAATCAATTATTACAAGATGCTCAAACAGTAAATCCTGTACCTTCTCGTAATGGTAGAATTCCAAAAATTTACTATATGACGCAAGCTAGTGTTAAACCACCTACATTTATTTTGTTTGTAAATGAACCAGAATTAATTCACTTCTCATATATGCGTTTCTTAGAAAATAGATTACGAGAGTCCTTCGGTTTTGAAGGAACACCAATTCGTTTAGTATTGCGTGGTAAGAAACGGGATGATGAAGACTAATGGATATTATGATTGTTGTATATGCCGTGTTGGCATACCTTATAGGTTCAATTCCTAGTGGTCTGATTATTGGTAAGACCTTCTTTAATACGGATGTACGTCAATACGGTTCTAAAAATATTGGTGCTACTAATACGTATCGAGTTATAGGTCTCAAAGCTGCATTACCAGTATTTCTCTGTGATGCCTTAAAAGGGGTAGCTGGGGTTGTATTGTTATCCTCTTATGGACCTATGTATATGATCTTAGGTGGCATCCTTGCTATGATGGGTCATAACTGGTCTATTTTCTTAGGCTTTAAAGGTGGTCGTGGGGTAGCTACAGGTCTAGGTGTTCTAATTGCTTTATCACCATTAGTGGCTTTGATTGCCTTCTTGGTATGGGGCGTGATTGTCTATTTTACTAAGCTCGTATCACTAGGATCTATTATAGTGGCAGCTTTAGTACCAATTTTGATGTACTTTACAGGAGAATCTTATTGGTTTGTAGCTTTTGGCGCTTTGGCAGCTTTATTTGTCATTGTTCGACATTGGGATAATATTAAACGTTTACTTACAGGTAATGAGTTAAAAGTAGAACGTATCAAAAAGGATTAATCTATGAATGTTGTTGTTGTCGGCTCTGGTAGCTGGGGTACTGCTCTTGCTATTAAAACTGTATTAGCTGGAAATACTACAACCTTATATTGTCGACGCCCAGAATTTGCTATACGATTAGCAGAAGATTTAGAGAATAAAGAGTACTTACCAGGTGTAACATTACCAAAGGAATTACTATATAGTTCAGATCTTGGTACTTGTATCAAAGTGGCTGATATCGTTCTAATGGTTACACCGTCTGTACATGTACGCACTAGCTTAGAGTCTCTTAAACCATATGCGCATAAAGAACAATCCTATATACTTTGCTCAAAAGGTGTAGAGCGTACTACTGGTAAATTACTGACTACAGTTATGCGTGAGGTACTAGGTCCTGTAGGTTGTAATCTCGCTGTTCTATCTGGTCCAAATCATGCAGAGGAAATTGGTCGTGATTTGCCTGCTGCTTCTGTATTGAGTACAGAAAATCTTGAAGTGGCCACTATGTTACAGAAGACATTATGTAGTCAAAATTTTAGGATTTATGCAAATACCGATATTACTGGTGTTGAACTAGCTGGGGCTACAAAGAATATTATTGCTCTTGCCGCAGGGATCGTTGACGGCTTGAAGTTAGGGGATAACTGTAAAGCCTTACTCTTAACACGTGGTTTACATGAGATGACTCGTTTTGGTGTAGCTTTGGGTGCACAAAAGGAAACATATGCAGGTCTTGCTGGTATGGGTGATTTGATTGCCACTTGTATGAGTCCTCATGGCCGTAATAGAGCTGCTGGTCAACAATTAGCAGATGGAAAAACAATGGACTATATCATTAATCATACAAATATGGTTGTAGAAGGCTTCTTTGCTACGGACATTGTTTATAAGATGGCTTGTGAACATCATATTGAAATGCCTATAACTAAGGCTTTATATGAAGTCTTATATGAAGAAAAATCTCCAGCTTTGGCATTAGCTGAATTGATGGGACGAGATATTAAAATTGAAGTATCATAAATAAAAGATACTTTTAATTTGGTTATTTATATACTATAATTAATGAGTATAATCTTGTGAGGGTTGTATGCGAATTATTGGCGGAACTGCAAAGGGACATACTATAAAAGCACCTAAAGGGGTAGATACTAGACCTACACTTGATCGTGTTCGTGAAAGTGTGTTTAATGTATTATCTAATAGAGGTATATTTGGTACTCATGTATTAGATATATTTTCTGGTACAGGTGCAGTAGCTATTGAAGCCTTAAGTCGTGGTGCAGCACATGCAGTAGCGGTAGACTTTAAAACAGGAAAATTGATTTTAGAGAATGCTAAACACTGTCATGTAGAAGATCGGTTAGAAATCATTCCGAGGAAACTTTCACAATTAAAAAACTATATAATGGGACAACAGTTCGATTATATTTTTTCTGATCCACCATATGAAAATGGATTTATACAAGACACCATAGATTTGGTTGTGGCCTATGATTTATTAAAGCCTGACGGTGTTTTACTATTAGAACACCACAAGGACGAGGCATTTACCTTGCCCGAATCATGGGAATGTATAAAAGAACAGAAATTTGGTTATACGATGGTTTCCTATTTTGTAAACACAGCTGAAAGGAGCTAAACCTGTGCGTATAGGTGTGTGTCCGGGTAGTTTTGACCCAGTTACAAATGGACATGTTGATATTTTTGAACGAGGCAGTCGATTAGTTGATAAATTAATCATTGCTGTTAGCTCTAACCCCAATAAAAATTCCTTGTTTACCATGGAAGAACGGGTTGAGATGATTCGAAATTCTGTCAAACATATTCCTAATGTTGAGATTGATTGTACAGGCGGTTTGCTTAACGAATATGTTAAATCTAAGAATGCTACTATAATCATTCGTGGTTTGCGCGCGTTAAGCGACTTTGAATATGAATTTCAGCGTGCTTTGTTTGCAAAATATTTGGATGATGATATTGAAACTGTATTTATTATGACTAATAATAAATACTCTTTCGTCAGCTCCACAGGTATTCGTGAACTTGCAAAATTTGGCGGTAAGCTAGATGGATTAGTTCCGGATGATGTTAAGGAAAAACTTGAAGAACGCTTTAATACGGTCCATAATAAATAGGGGTGAATTGTATGAAAACAGAAAAATTATTAGAAGATTTAGAGGTTCTTATTGAATCTAGCAGCCGTATTCCTATGACTACTAAACGTATGGTTGAGGAAGACGAAATTATGCGTATTATTGATTCTATTCAAGAGTCCTTACCATTGGAACTTGAAGAGTCTCGTCGTATTGTAGCTGATAAAGATAAAGTATTAGCTGATGCTCAACGTCAAGCTGAAACTTTAATTGATCAAGCAAAAGACTATATTGCTAAATTAACTGCTGAAAGCGAACTTGTTAAACAAGCGCAAGAACAAGCAAATCAAATTATCAATGCTGCTAACCAATCCTCTGAAGAATTGAAATCTAGCTCTATTCAATATGCTGGTGATGTTCTTAAATATGTGGAAAACAACTTAGAGAAAACATTGGAAAGCTTACGTCAAAATCGTGAAAGTTTGAAACAAACTGAACAACGTACAGAAGAAAACCAATAATATAAATAAAAAAGAAGCGAAGGAAATCCTTCGCTTCTTTTTTATTCAGTATAATTATCGGGTTTTTTAGGCTCTACAATCATTGTTTGATGAGTATTAAAGATAACAAATCCAAGAGGAGACCCAGGTGGTTTTTTAATATTTTTAATATATGTGTAGTCTACAGGCACCTTACTAGTTTCACGAGCCTTACTAAAGTAGGCCGCATATTGAGCAACCTTAGATAAAATCATATCATCAGGCTCCACATTGAGTCTTAATATGAGGTGGGAACCTTGAATATCTTGTGTATGGAACCAAATATCGGTTGGTTTTGCAAATCGATGAGTTAAATATTCGTTTTGTTGATTGTTTCGACCTATAAATATTTCGCCTTCATCAATGGTTAAATGAATGTAATTGGATTTCCCTAGCTTATAAGAGAGAGGCTTCTTAGATTTTTTTATGATGCCCGCATCCATACATTCTTTGCGAATTTCTTCTAAGCTTTCACGGGTAGTAGCTAATGAAATACTATATAAAATCGATTTGAGGTATTCAAGCTTTGTAGTACTTGCATTAAGTTGATATTCACCGCTGACCATACGATTTTTTAATTTAGTATAGAGCTTATAATACCATTGAGCGTTTTCTACAATCGTAAGATTTGGCTTTAGAGGGATTGTTAATAACTCTCCATCTTCAGAAAGAAGATTTGGTAATTGGATAGAAGGTTCATATTGCACCTGTAAGTGAGCATTGATCATTAAGATATCGCCATACAGTTTATAGGTATCCATTTTATTAGTATCATCTAATTCATCTTTGATTTTTTGATGACGGATTTCTTCTTTTTTGATGGCTGCTGTTAAAATCTTTTCTAGTTCCTTATCAGCAGTGTGAATAGATTTTGTATTGTGAATCGATTCTTCTAGAGCTTCTGAAATCGTACTATATTCTTTTAGTACCTTGTAATTGTGTAACGTAAAGGTGGCGTGAGCTTTTTTATTATTCTCATTGATTAAAGTAAGCAAGCCATGACTGTCTTGGAGTTTTGCTTTTAGGTTATATAATGATTTAGCTAATGTATCTATTTGATCTGGACTTAAATCAGTTATAGATTCATCACCATTTAGAGTAGAAGTCCATAATACTTCATCTAATAAAGGTTTACCGAAACCGTTAAAGATAGCTCGTATAGATTGTTGTACATTACCATTACCAAAGGATGTGAGTAGATTTCTTATTTCTTCATAATCGAAGTCCATTAAACTAACACGATTAGCATTTGGTGGTAATTCATAGTGTAGTTTGGGGCTAATAGAACGTTCACGATTCATTAAAGGCGATACGTGAATTAAGGATTCTAAAATAACTCCATCTTGCACAAAGATACAGTTTGAATATTTGCCCATTAATTCTACATAGATAAATGTACTTGTAATAGACCCATCCATTTCAAGCTTATCCGTTTGGATACACATGATTCGGTCACCATTAATTTGTTCCACCTTTACAATGCGGCTACCTTCAATATGTTTACGAAGAAACATGCATAGTGAACTTGGTTCTTTTGGTAAATCCTGTAGTGGTTTGCTAAGATACATTGCAGGGGTTGCACCAACGGTAACAATCAAGTTTTGATCTTCGTTAAGGGCTCGAATTTTAAATAGTAATGTAGTTTTATCTATTTGATATAATTTTTGTATTTGACCTGTTTGTAATCGCTCGTTTAATTCTTTAGCGAGAACAGACATGGTAAGTCCGTCTAAATTCATGGTACTCCTTTCAATTTTATTTAGAAGTATAGTTTAGTATAACATAATGTACATATAATTCTTAGTATTTAAACACGGAATGTATAATTCGTGGTACAATAATAAAAACTGCTAAGGAGGATATCACATGAAAAGTATGACCGGTTTTGGTTCTGGCACGGCAACCAAAGATGGCATTACCTGCACGGTAGAAATAAAGTCCGTAAATGCGCGATTTCTTGATTTATTTATACGTAGTCCAAAGCAAATAAACCCTTTTGAAACTATTATTCGCGGATTAGTACAGGATCGAATTACCCGCGGTAAGGTTGAAGTATCGGTTTCTATCCAAGATGCAGGGGAGAGACCAAAAACTTTTACCATAAATAGTGTATTGAGAAAACAGATACAAGAATTACTTGTTCAAGAAGAGTTTTATGATGATCCTAAAAAGGTACCTTTACAAGCGGTTAATTCTGTTTCTAACGAATGGATACAACAACAAGACACACCGATTGCAGAAGATGTGCTTTCAGAAATAGTAAAAGAATCTACAACTCAAGCATTAGATGCGCTAATAGCAATGCGTACGGTGGAAGGTAAACATATTGAACAAGATTTATTATCACGCATCTCTACCTTAGAAAATGCTATTAAACATATTGATGATAATAAGGCGGGAGCCGTAGAAGCGTATCAAGAGCATATAAAAGGTAAAATTCAAGAGTATTTAGTTTCTTTGGAAGCGCGTATCAGTGAAGATCGTTTTTTGCAGGAAATAGCTTTATTAGCTGATAAGACTGATATTACGGAAGAGATTGTCCGATTCACCTCACATGTGGTACAATTAAAAAACACACTTGTAGATGAGAATTCCATCGGTCGTAAGGTGGATTTTATTTTGCAAGAAATGAATCGTGAAGTGAATACAATTGGTTCCAAAGCTATGGATTCAAGTATTACAGAGTTTGTGGTTCAACTTAAATGTGAGTTAGAAAAAATTAGAGAACAAGTACAGAATGTAGAGTAATAGGAGGTCCATAAATGAGTATTCAATTATTGAATATAGGCTTTGGTAATATGGTATCTGCTAACCGTGTCATGGCTATCATTAGTCCTGAATCTGCACCAATTAAACGTATGGTTCAAGATGCACGTGATAAGGGCCTACTCATTGATGCTACATATGGTCGTAAGACTCGTGCTGTATTAGTTATGGATAGTGGTCAAATTGTATTATCTGCAATTCAACCAGAAACCGTAGCACATCGACTTGTGCAATATGATGTAGACGAAGATACAGTAGAATCATAGGAGTACATATGTCAGACAGAGGATTATTAATCGTTATATCCGGGCCATCTGGCGCAGGTAAAGGTACGATTTGTGCGAATATTCGAAAAGAAATGCCTAATCTAGTTTATTCCGTTTCTATGACAACACGGGCACCACGTGTTGGTGAAATGGAAGGGGTTAATTATTTCTTTCGCTCAAAAGAAGAGTTTGAATCTCTATTAAGTGAAGATGCATTTTTAGAATATGCAAAAGTATATGATAATTACTACGGTACACCGAAGCAACATGTAATGGATTTATTAGATGAAGGTAAAAGTGTGCTGTTAGAAATTGATATTCAAGGTGCTATGCAAGTAAAAGAACGTTTTAGTGATGCTGTATTTATTTATATAGTACCACCGTCTTTAACTGAGTTATCTGAGCGTTTACATAACCGCGGCACAGATGCGAAAGAAGTTATTGATAAACGGTTATCATTAGCTTGTTCTGAATTGGCATTAGCTCATCGATATGACTATATAGTTGTAAATGATGATCTCGGAGAAGCATCAGAGAAGGTTGCTTCTATTTTACGAGCAGAATCCTGTAAGATTAGTCGTAATAAAGAGCAAATTCAATTTATTTATAAACAGTATCAAGAGTCTAAGGAGAAGTGATAGTATGATGGTAAAGCCTCCATTGAAAAAATTGGAAAGTCAAGTTGATAGCAAATATACTTTGGTAACATTGGCAGCTAAACGCGCTCGTGAATTAACAGATGGAGAACCATGTTTAGCAGAAAATATTCATGCAACTGACAAGCCTGTATCCTTGGCATTCTATGAAATTGCCGAAGGTGAAGTGACTTATAAACGCACTAAAGAAGGCATTAAATAAAATTAATCAATTCCTTGTATCCTTGATACAAGGAATTTTTAAAAGGAGAAGAACATGCGCGGAAAACATATCATTGTCGCTGTATCTGCAGGTATTGCAGCGTATAAGGCAATTGAAGTAGTAAGCCGACTTCGTAAAAAAGGTGCTGAAGTAAAGGTTGTTATGACTGAAAACTCCACTCATATAGCTTCACCACTTACATTTGGTGAGATTAGTGGACATCCTGTAGCTATCGATATGTTTGAACAAGTACATCAATGGGATGTGGAGCATATTGCTTTAGCCACATGGGCAGATGCATATGTGGTTGTACCTGCTACAGCAAATGTGATTGGTAAAATCTATGCCGGTATTGCAGATGATATGCTAACTACAACAATAATGGCTACTACGGCGCCAAAATATCTTTGTCCTGCCATGAATACAGAAATGTATAATAATCCCATTACGCAACGAAATTTAGAGGGATTACAGGCTTTGGGATACCATATTATGGAACCGGCTGAAGGTTGGCTAGCCTGTGGTATCACTGGTGTAGGACGTCTACCAGAGCCTGAAGCTATTGTAGAATGGCTTGAATCGCAGATGTGCAAATCTAATGAACTTGAAGGTACCACAGTACTTGTTACAGCAGGTGGTACGCAAGAAAATATAGATCCTGTTCGTTATATTGGCAATCGTTCTAGCGGCAAGATGGGGTACGCCATTGCTGAACAAGCAGCACGCATGGGGGCTAATGTTATTTTAGTTAGTGCTCCTACATCTTTAGCTGTACCAAGTGGAGTAGATTTTGTTTCAGTTGATTCTGCTTTGTCTATGCAACATGCTGTTGAATCTCGATACGATAAGGTAGATGTAGTTGTTATGGCGGCTGCAGTATCTGACTTTAGAGTCCTTCACAAAGCAGAGCAAAAAATTAAAAAAATGGAGTCTATGACATTAGAACTTGTTAAGAATCCAGATATCCTACAAGGTTTAGGTGCTAAAAAGAAACATCAAATTCTTGTGGGGTTTGCTGCAGAAACAGAACATGTAATCGAGTATGGTCAAGATAAGGTAGCTAGAAAAAATCTAGATATGCTTGTTGCCAATGATGTAAGTAAGTCTAATGCTGGCTTTAATGTAGATACAAATGAAGGCTACTTCTTATATCCTAATAAAGACCCGAAAGAAATGCCTAATATGAAAAAATCAGAATTGGCTTATAATATTATGAATGAAGTTGTTGAATTAGTTAAAATTAAATAAATTCGATATTTGGTGATATCTTACATGATATATTGTAAATTTTAAAGTGATATTACAAGGTTAAAGATAATTTGACTTTATCAGAGTTGAAAGAAATATAATAATGACTTGCTTTATCATTGTAAATACACTATAATATTCCTGTAACTCATCAAGAGTAGTGGAGGGATAGGCCCTGTGAAGCTACAGCAACCATTCCAAAAGGAAAAGGTGCTAATTCCTATGACAAATGTCGTTAGATGGGAGGGTCTCTCATGAGTACATGAGAGGCTTTTTTTTTGTATTAGGAGGATTAAATAAATGGCTGAAAAACATATGTTTTTTACTTCTGAATCTGTTACTGAAGGCCATCCAGATAAAATAGCTGACCAAATTTCTGACGCTGTTTTGGATGCAATTATTGAAAAAGATCCAACTGCTCGTGTAGCTTGTGAAACTTTAGTTACTACGGGTCTAGTTCATGTAGTAGGTGAAATCTCTACAAATACATATGTGGATATTCCACGAATTGTACGTGATACTATTAGAGATATTGGCTATACTCGTGCTAAATTTGGTTTTGACTGTGATACTTGTGGGGTACTAGTTTCTATCGATGAACAGTCTGCTGATATCGCTATGGGGGTTGATGAAGCACTTGAATCAAAAGACGGTAATGGTGAAGTATTAGATAAAATTGGTGCTGGGGACCAAGGTATGATGTTTGGTTATGCATCTAATGAAACACCTGAACTAATGCCTATGCCTATTTCTTTGGCCCATCGTTTATCCCGTCGTCTTACAGAAGTTCGTAAAGATGGCACTTTGACTTACCTTCGTCCAGATGGTAAAACTCAAGTTACTGTTGAATATGTTGATGGTAAACCAAAACGTATTGATACAATTGTTATTTCTACGCAACATAGTCCTGAAGTGACTCAAGAACAAATCAAAGCAGATTTGAAACGCTACGTTATTGATGAAGCGTTGCCTACTGAATTTGTTGATGAAAACACAAAATATTTTATTAATCCAACTGGCCGTTTCGTAATCGGTGGCCCTCATGGTGATGCTGGTTTAACTGGTCGTAAAATCATTGTAGATACTTATGGCGGGATGGCTCGTCATGGTGGCGGTGCTTTTTCTGGTAAGGATCCATCAAAAGTTGACCGATCTGCAGCATACGCAGCTCGCTATGTAGCTAAAAATGTTGTTGCTGCAGGTCTAGCAGATAAATGTGAAGTACAAGTAGCTTATGCTATTGGTGTTGCAAAACCTGTATCTATTTTGGTTGATACTTTTGGTACTGGTAAAATTGAGGAAACTAAAATTCAAGAACTCGTTAAGAAACATTTCGACCTTCGTCCAGCAGGTATTATTGAAATGCTCGATTTGTTAAAACCTCATTATCGCAAAACTGCAGCATATGGTCACTTTGGTAGAACTGATGTAGATTTACCTTGGGAACGTACTGATAAAGCAGCAATCTTAAAAGCTGAAGCTGGCTTATAATACAAAAGGTCTTAGTAGAATTTCTACTGAGACCTTTTATAGTAAATGAAAGGAAATAGTGTATGCGTGTCGCACAAGTTATTATCAATAGACCAGCCAAACAACTTCATAAACCGTTAAGTTACTTAATGCCTGAAAAGTTTGGAAATGTCTTGCCTGGTACACGTGTACTTATTCCTTTAGGCAATAGTCGTGAAGAGGGCATTCTAATTGGATATGAAGAATTGCTAGAAAATCCTGAGTTCACGTTACGAAATATTGCTCAAGTATTAGATAATGAGCCTTGGTTTACCCCTGAAATGATGGACACTGCTCATCGCTTAAATGAATATTATCTATTCTCTTATGGCGATGCATTGCGTTTGTTTACAGTTAATAAAACCCTTAAATCTTATGAAGCGCCTAAGGAAGAATGGCTTGTTGTCACTCCTGCTTTTTCTGTAGAACAATTTAGTGAGCGGAAAAAGAAGCAACGAGAGTTAGCCAAATATTTACTTGAAGTAGGTGGTGCATCAAAAGCTTTATTATTGGCCAAAGGCTTTTCCCGTATGGTCATTAAACAAGTTAGTGAAGCTAAAGGTATTTCGATTGAATCAAGATTTAAAGCTACAAAGACTACCTTTTATGAATTGTTTACAGAAGAAGTAAATATACCGCTAACTGATGCACAACAAGCCGTGTATGAACCGATACAAAAATCGATGAATACAGGTTATCATAAAACTTTTTTATTGCATGGTGTAACAGGTAGTGGGAAAACGCAACTGTATTTAAAAGCCACAGCACGCTGTATAAGTCAAGATAAGACGGCTATTATACTGGTTCCAGAAATTATTTTGACAGATCAAATTGTACGGCGCTTTGTAGAAACCTTTGGTGATGAAGTTGTAGTATTTCATAGTAAATTGACTGTCCAACAACGCAATAATAACTGGGAGCGTTTACGTCGTAAGGATAGTCATATTATTATTGGTGCCCGCTCAGCAGTTTTTGCTCCAGCAGAAGATATTGGCCTTATCGTAGTTGATGAAGAGCATGATACATCTTATAAGCAAGAGGACATGGTTCGTTATCATGCGCGGAATGTTGCATTATGGCGTGGAGAAGCACATGGTTGTCCTGTAATACTAGGTTCCGCTACACCCTCAGTTACTTCCTATTATAAAGCTAAGAAAGGGGAGTATCATTTGCTTGAGTTGCCACATCGTATTTTTGAACAGCCAATGCCAAAAGTAACGATTGTCGATATGAAGGAAGAAATTCTTCATGGCAACTATTCTGTTTTTTCTGATGCTATGAGTAGCTTAATTCAAAAAACATTGAACGAACATAATCAAATGATCATTCTATTGAATAGACGTGGATATAATACATTTGTTATGTGTAGAGATTGTGGGGAAACTATTATGTGTCCTCATTGCGATGTGGCAATGGTGTATCACCAAGCTGGTGAGGAATTGCGTTGTCACTATTGTGAACATCATGAACCAATTCCTACGGTATGCCCGAAATGTAATAGTAAACGTATTAAGTTCTTTGGCTCAGGCACACAAAAGGTTGAAGAAGAATTACGACGTCACTTTAAGTCTGCACGTATAGCTCGACTTGATCAAGATGTGACAAAGAATAAACAATTAGCAGAAGATATTTTACATAATTTTGGGGCCCATAAATATGATATTTTACTGGGAACTCAAATGGTATCAAAAGGGCATGATTTTAAAGATGTAACAGCTGTTGGTATTTTAACGGCTGATTCCGTTTTAAATATTCCTGTATATACTGCATCTGAACGAACTTTTGATTTACTTACCCAAACTTCTGGTAGGGCTGGTCGCGGTGATAAAACGGGCAGTGTAGTTATACAAACATATAATCCTTTAAATTATGCTATAATAAAGAGTAAGGCTCATGATTATGTGGGCTTTTACAATGAAGAAATTCAAAATCGTAAAGCCTTAGGATATCCTCCATTTAGAGAGATGATACATATGGTAGTGCGTCATCAGAACATGGAAACATTGGAGACCATTGCTAATCGCATTGTAAGCGATTTAGAGTCCCATAAAGGTAGTAGAGATATTCTCATCAATGGACCTTATGAAGCAAGTGTTAAAAAGGTACGGGATATGTATCGTTTAGCGATTATGATTCGCGGTACCGATTTATCAAATTTAAAAGAATATATATATAATTCGTGGATCTTCACACAAGAAGGACTTTTGATTGATGTAGATCCAGTTTAGTATAGGAGTATAAATGGCAGTATTAGATGTTGTGAAAGCAGGTCATCCCGTTTTAAAACAAATTGCGGAACCTGTAGAGCATGTTAATAAAAAACTTAGAGCCCTTATTGATGATATGGCTGAAACAATGTATGAAACCGAAGGCGTTGGACTTGCGGCACCTCAAGTAGCTGTATCTAAACGAATTATCGTCGTAGATGATCATGCTGGTAGTGGTCTCATTGCCTTAATTAATCCTGAGATTACTCATGCTGAAGGCTCCCAAGTGGGCCCAGAAGGATGTTTGAGTGTACCAGGTTATTTTGGTGATGTTGAAAGATTTGATAAAATTACCGTTAAAGGTATTGACCCTCATAATAAAAAGGTAACAATTAAAGCTGAAGGATTCTTGGCGCGTATTTTTCAACATGAAATTGACCATCTAGAAGGGCATTTGTTTATTGAAAAAGCTACTAACTTACGATTGATTACGGATCATCCAGAGGAGAAAGAAATTGTCTAATCAAAAACAATTGCGCGTTGTATTTATGGGTACGCCAGACTTTTCGGTTCCTACATTAGAAGCATTAATTAAGGCTGGACACTCTATTGTTGGCGTGTACTGTCAGCCTGATAAACAAAAAGGTCGCGGTAAACAAGTTCAAATGCCACCTGTAAAAGTGGCAGCGCTGGAACATAATTTACCTGTGTTCCAACCTGTTACATTACGTGATGAACAAGTACAAGCAGAACTTGAAGCGTTACAACCTGATGTAGTAGTGGTTATTGCATACGGTAAAATTTTACCGCCATGGCTTATTCGCCTACCTCAATATGGATGTATTAATGTACATGCATCTATCTTACCTAAGTATAGAGGGGCTGCACCAATTCATTATGCCATATTAAATGGTGATGCTAAGACTGGTGTTACTATCATGCATATGGATGATGGCCTTGATACAGGCGATATTATTGACATAGTAGAGACTGATATTTTGTGTGGTGAAACAACGGGACAGCTATTTGAACGTATGGCCGTACTTGGTGGCGAAACAATTGTACCTGTATTAACTCGTTGGGTTAACGGAGAAATTGTGGCCACACCACAAGATGATACAATGGCTACACATACTGCTAAGATTACAAAGGAAATGGGGCAGATAGATTGGTCTAAGCCAGCTAATGAAATTGTAAATCTAATTAGAGGACTTAATCCAGCCCCTGGATGTTATACATATCTCGATGGAAAGCGCTTAAAGGTTTGGCAGGCTGAAAATCCAGAAATTCTAAGCAACTCTAATGCTCTATTACACATATCTGTTCAAGGTAAAAACATAGAAATACAGTTAAATCAACAACCAGGTACTGTTGTATCTAGGATTGGCGGTTTAATTGTACTTTGCGGTGATAAGAATGTTGTATTACTAACAGAAGTACAACCGGAAAATAAAAAGCGTATTTCTGCTACTGATTTTATTAATGGACATCAGATAAAGGAAGGTATCGTTTTTGGAGACTCAATATAAGCAGTACGAAACGTATCCGTTATACCTGATATTATCATCAATTACATGTACTTTAATTACAGCAATAATCGGATTTCTAATGTATGTGTTAGAACCGGGGCTTTCACAATTACATCCCATTGCACCAATTATGAGTAGTGTAGTTCTTTCTATTCTGATAGGTATTATATGGTTATTGTGTTTATCCCTTATTGTTGCAAGTACAGGTGCTATACGGTTACATCCTATTGTTTTAAGATTAGCCAATCAGTTTATATATAGATTATTTCCATTAACTTTGGCTATCGGTAAGGTGAGAGGGGTTACTAAGAATCAATTACGTCAGTCAATGATTGACCTAATTAATCATCTAGTGATGCTTGATATGTATACGGTTGATCCAGAACGTATATTATTATTGACACCACATTGTCTACAAGAAAGTTCATGTGTTCATAAGGTAACACATGATGTTTATAATTGTAAGCAATGTGGTAGATGCCAGGTTGGAAGTTTATTACAAGTTGCCAAAGATTATGGCTGTCAATTTATAGTTGTAACAGGTGGTACATTAGCGCGAATGAAGGTAAAAGAAGCAAGGCCTAAGGCTATTGTAGCCATTGCTTGTGAACGTGATTTAGCAAGTGGTATGGCTGATGTATTTCCTATACCTGTCATTGGTGTTTTAAATGAAAGACCTAATGGACCATGTTGTAATACTACAGTGGATCCTGAACGAGTTCGTGCAGCAGTTGAACAATTAATTGGTAGGAAAAACGATGACTGAAGTAAAAAGTTATGAACAACAAAATATTCGATTGCTCGCAGTGAAAGCTTTGAGTGATATTAATCGTAATGGTGCTTATGCGAATATCAAGTTACAGGAGTATTTACAGAAATATCATTTATCCGATTTAGACAGACGATTTTTTACTGAGTTGGTATATGGTGTCATTCGTAGAAAAAATTATCTTGATGCCATTATCATTCACTTTGCAAAACGACCCCTAAAGAAATTATCTTCAATGGTTGTAGAAATTCTTAGACTAGGTATCTACCAAATTATCTATATGGATAAGGTACCTGAAAGTGCAGCTGTCAATGAATCTGTTAAGTTGGCTAAAAAGTTAACTAGAGGTTTATCTGGTTTTGTAAATGCTGTGTTACGTTCTGTTTTGCGTGAAAGTGATAGCATTTCTATTGGTGAGCTTGCTAAATCTGAGGCTGAAGAAATTTCTTTCATTTATAATCAACCATTATGGCTGGTTAATTTATGGATGAATGAAATGGGTAAAGATAAGACTATAGATCTTTGCGCTTGGTTCAATGAACAACCTAGATTGACGGCACGTATCAATACGATAAAAGTATCCATTAAGGATTGCCTAAAAGAGCTACAAGATTTAGGTTGGACCGTTGAACAGGATACATATATTCCAGAAGTAGTATATATTAATGCGCATCAAGGCCATTTAGAAAAAGCAAAACCTGTTATCGATGGGCACATTACCTTTATGGATAAAGCATCTATGTTAGTGGCTCATGTAGTAGATCCGCAGCCAGGAGAGCGCATATTAGATTGTTGTGCTGCGCCAGGTGGTAAGTCTATGCATATGGCAAGTCTCATGAATAATACAGGCGCTATTATGAGTTGTGATATATACGATCATAAATTAGATCTCATGAACCAAAATGCTCAGCGATTAGGCGTATCTATTGTTTCCACTAAACTACAAGATAGTCGCTATTTACCAGATAATTGGAAGGAACAATTCGATCGTGTCTTAGTTGATGCACCCTGTTCTGGACTTGGCATTTTACAAAAAAAATTAGATATGCGTTGGAGAAAAACAGAATCCTTACTTACTGAATTGCCTCCATTACAGCTTGAAATATTAGAAAAAGCCGCTGAAATGGTGAAAGTTAACGGATATTTAGTATATTCCACATGTACGATCAATAGCGGTGAAAATGAGGATGTATTGGAAAAATTCTTAGCAACTCATAAGAATTTTGTTATCGAACCTGTATCCTATGAAGGATTACCACCATCTACTGATGGTATGATTACAACATATCCACCGCGAGATCATATGGATGGATTCTTTATGGCTCGTATGAAACGCATATCATAATAATAATAGAAATGGAGTACCATGATAGAATTATTGGGTAAGTCTTTAGAAGAATTACAATCTATCTTTAAGACCCATAATATACAAAAGTTTCGAGCGAAACAGTTAATCGACTATATCTATCATAGATATGTGTTTGATTTTCAATACATGACACAATTTCCAAAAGAATTGCGTCAATGGTTAAGTGATAACTGTATTATTTCTTTACCTACATTAATTACAGAGTCTGTCTCTCCAGATGGAAAGACTCGTAAAATACTCGTTGAAATGACAGATCAAAGCCGAGTAGAAGCCGTTTTGATGGAGCAACATTATGGATATTCTGTATGTGTTTCTTCTCAAGTGGGCTGTGCTATGGGATGTGTATTCTGTGCTTCTACACAAGGTGGTCTGTACCGTGATTTGACAGTGGCTGAAATCATAGGTCAAGTTGTTATCTTCGGGGCTCTTACTAAAGAGCAAATTCATTCTGTTGTCGTTATGGGCGCAGGAGAACCGTTACAAAACTATGATAATGTGTTACAAGCTTTACAACTGTTACACGATCCTGTGATTTGTAATATTAGTTATCGTAAGATGACGATTTCTACCTGTGGATGGGTTCCTAACATCTATAAGCTAGCTGATGAAGGATTGCCTATAACATTAGCACTCTCATTACATGCTACAAATAATGAAGTGCGTCGCAGTATTATGCCTGTTGGGGCTCGTTATGAATTGACGGAAGTCTTAGATGCGGTAAAATATTATTATGATACGACTCAACGTCGTATTACCTTTGAGTATATCCTTATAGATTCTATAAACGCATCTATGGAGGAGGCTCATGCTTTGGGAGAAATCTGTAAGGATTTCCCAAATTGCCATGTTAATTTAATTCCTGTTAACGGCAATGAACATATTGAATTATATAAACCATCTATTACGAATATGAATACATTTAAAGACATCGTTGCTTCCTATGGCGTATCTGTAACGGTACGTAAAGAGATGGGCGATGCGATCCAAGCCGCATGTGGACAGCTAAAAGCAGCTCACGGTCGGAAAAAGGAGAATCATGAATAATTTTGTTGGTTTAAGTAAAATTGGACTTGTGCGTCAGCGCAATGAAGATCGATTTTTTATAGACGGTCCTATTTGTGCTGTCACTGATGGCATGGGTGGCTATAGTGGTGGTGAAATTGCTAGTACCTATGCTGTTGATGAAATAAAAGAATATTTGGCCTCCCTTGAAACGGTTGGTCAACAAGACTTATGTGATGCTATTATTCATGCAAATGAACGTATAGCCAATCGCGTAGCTCATGAAGAACGTCTTGCTGGTATGGGCACTACTGCTGTTGTTACAGCTATTAATGGTAACCAATTATACTGGGCAAGTGTTGGTGATAGTCGTTTGTATGTATATAGAGATGGTCTTTTACGACAAATTACTACAGATCATTCTATGGTACAAGAATTATTAGCTGCTGGAGAGATTACTAAGGATGAAATGCTAAATCATCCTCAAAGAAACTTATTAACCCGTGCAGTCGGTGTTGATGATACTTTAGAGGTAGATAGTGGTATAGAATCCATTCTTCCAGGTGATCGTATTTTACTTTGCACTGATGGACTATGCGGTTATGTATCAGATGATGTAATAGCTAGTGCTTTACAATCTACTGATGATGATATGAAAGTTATAGAATCATTAATGGAATCCGTATATGATGTCGGAGCAGGAGATAATGTGACCATTGTGGTGGGAACAATCTAATCTAGAAATGGAGAAATAATGAGTACTATGAATATAAAAGGTTTACTTCTAGATAACCGCTACCGAATAGTTGATAAAATTGGCGTTGGCGGAATGGCTGACGTATACCTTGGAGAAGATACCTTACTAGGTAGACAAGTAGCAATTAAAGTATTGCATGCTAACTTTGCCAATGATGATGAGTTTGTTACGCGTTTTAAACGAGAAGCACAAGCGGCAGGCAAACTAAATCATCCTAATATTGTAAACATGTATGATGTAGGGTTTGATCAAGACTTACACTATATCATTATGGAATATGTAGATGGTGAAACACTAAAAGAATACATTACTCGTCATGGCAGACTATCCATAGATGAGGCTGTTAAGTTCACAATTGCTATTGCTGAGGGCTTAGAGCACGCACATACAATGGGAATAGTACATTGTGATATTAAACCACATAATGTTATTATTACTCGTACTGGTCGTGTAAAAGTTACTGACTTTGGTATCGCTCGAGCCATGAATGCTACCAATACAGTGATGTATACGAACTCTATTTTAGGGTCAGCCCATTATTTATCACCAGAACAAGCTAGTGGTAAACCTGTGGATGGAAATACTGATATTTACTCTTTAGGGGTAGTTTTATATGAAATGCTTACTGGAAGGGTTCCTTTTGAAGGGGAAACACCAATCGCAGTAGCATTAAAACATGTGCGTGAAAAAGTAGCTCCTCCTACTCGATATAATCCGTCCATTCCACCGCTTTTAGAAGCAGTTGTGATGAAGGCTCTATCTAAAAATCCTGCGGATCGTTTTGATTCTATTTCTGATATGATTAGTGATTTACGATTGTCCCAAGGATTTACAATGGGGAAAACACAACGTCATGAACCATATGACTTTGCTACACAAATGATTCCTGCTGTCGATCCTGAAGCTATGGAAGATTTTAGCACCATTCAAGAAGAGCAAAAAGATGAGGGTAAAAAGAAGAGTATGTTAAGCAAAATAGCATCGATTCCACAAAAATATATTGTTCTAGGTGCTGCTGTTATTTTCTTAGTAGCATTTTTAGGCGCCTTCTTGAGTTATGGTAACTTTTGGAGCAATACAACAGTAGATGTACCTAATGTTGTGGGTAAGCAAGTATCTGTAGCTAAAAATATTTTAGAAGATAAACATTTGCGCGTTTCTACAAGTGAAGTTACAAACCCTGATGTACCAGCAGGTCAAGTTATTTCTCAGACTCCAGGGGCTGGGGAAAAGGTTAAAGAGCAACGAACAATACACCTTGTAGTTTCTAAAGGCGTTGGTGATATTACTGTGCCAGACTTATCCGGTTTAACTGTAGAACAAGCACGACAACGCCTCAAAGATGTAGGTTTAGTTGTTGGTAAAGTAACTCAACAATCTGTTGATAATAAACCTGATGGCGTTATTATTGCTCAAAGTCCATCTGGTGATTCTAAAGTTTCTAAAGGTACTACAATTGATCTCGTTGTAAATAAAGCAAAAGCTAAAAAGATTCAAATGCCAAATGTTATTGGTATGACCTTAAAAGATGCGCGAGATACATTGAGCAATGCTCATCTTGGCGTTAATCAAGTAGCTGGTTCAGTAGAAGAAAAATCTATCGTAACAGAGCAAAGCATTAAAGCTGGCGATGAAATTGATGAAGGGTCTACAGTAAACTTAACGACTGAATACAAAGATGATAAAAAGAAATCTGATAAAAAGTCGGATAGTAGCAGTAATAAAACAACTGGTACTGTAGATATTACAGTTCCAGCGGGGTCTAAAAATCAAGAACTTAAAATTGTCGTAAAGGATGATGAAGGTTCTGCTGTTATTTATGATGATACAAATAAACCTGGTGATCGTATCGTTAAAAAAGTGTCTGGTGTAGGTAATGTACGTATTGAGGTTTATCTCAATGGTGCATTAGTACAAGAAACAGCATTATAAGGGGAATTATGATTACAGGCATTGTTGTCAAAAATATGAATGGTTACTTTTACGTACAAGACGATAGCGGTACTGTTCATGAATGTAAAGTTCGAGGCAGATTAAAGAAAGGTCGCTACAGTTTACTTGTTGGTGACCGTGTTACGATTTCAGAGGATGGATTCGTTGAGTCTATCCATGATCGTCATAATGCTATGGTAAGACCTGCGGTAGCCAATATTGACCAAGTTGTATTGGTGGTAGCTGCCCATGAGCCAGATATTAATGAGTTATTGCTCAATAAAATGCTGGTTATGATTGAGCATGTAGATATTCCTATTGTATTATGTATCAACAAATGTGATTTGATGGATTCAGATACGGAAGATATGGTAAAACTTTATCAATCTATCGGCTATGAAGTATTGATGACATCAACATATAATATGACTGGTATTGATGACTTACGTCATGTCTTAGAACATAAGGTAACTGCTTTTGCAGGTCCTTCTGGTGTTGGTAAAAGTAGTTTATTAAATGCAGTAGACCCTAAGTTTGCATTCCAAACGGGAGAGGTTAGTGACAAAATTAAGTGTGGTAAACATACTACTCGTCATGCTTCCTTATATAGTTTGGATTCAAATTCCTTTATCATGGATACACCAGGCTTTAGCGCCATTGAGTTCAATGATGTATCATTAGAACGGTTACCTACGTTATTCCCTGAATTTAGTGATTATGTTGATACATGTAAATTTAATCCTTGTTATCATGAACATGAACCTATTTGTGGCATAAAAGATGCTTTAGAGGCTGGCCATATTCATCAAGGACGATATGATGCATATATGTCTATACGTAATGACATAGAAAGTCAACGAAAGAGGTTTTAAAATGATTAAAATTGCACCATCTATGCTCTCTGCAAATTTTGCAACATTAAGTGAAGAAATACAATCCATTGAATTAGCAGGAGCGGACTTATTGCATATTGATATTATGGATGGTCATTTTGTACCAAACTTAACCTTTGGTGCACCTATAGTAAAAGCAATTCGTCCTTATACACAACTACCATTTGATGTTCATTTAATGGTTACTAATCCTGGTGATTACGTAGAAGAGTTTGCAAAGATTGGTGTAGAGTATTTTACATTCCATCAAGAAACAGTGCCTCATATGCATCGATTGATTCAACATATCAAACAATGTGGTATGAAAGCAGGGGTATCACTTAATCCAGGTACACCAGTATCTTTATTAGAGGATGTAGCAGCCGATCTTGATATGATTTTAATTATGTCCGTAAATCCTGGATTTGGTGGTCAATCCTTCATTCCAAATGCTATTAAAAAAGTTAAACAAGCCAAAATGCTCTTAGAAGAAGTGGACAACACGACTGCAGTTATTGAAGTTGATGGCGGTATTAATGATATTACTTGTGTACCGATTAAACGAGCAGGGGCTAAAATTTTAGTTGCTGGTTCCGCTGTATTTGGCGCTGATGATCGAGCAAAAATGATTGAGGCCATTCGAAATAACTAGTTATTATAATAATTGTTATTTTGAGCTAACTATCATAATGATATGAGTATTATCTAAATAGTATTATGCTAAGAAATAATAGCTACTAGAAAAGTAATTTCATAATCAAACAGAAGGAGTGTGGATTTATTTAAGAAATCCACACTCCTTGCTTGCTTTTAGAATAATTTTTTGGTAAAATTACTGGGTATGAAAAATATGCACGTCGGTGGACTTCGGTACTGTGCCTAATTTTGGGTGACCCGAAGGATGAAGCGGCGGAGGTTAATTAACAGGAGGTGCCACAATGGCAGTAGTATCAATGAAACAATTATTAGAGGCTGGTGTACACTTTGGTCATCAGACTAGAAGATGGAACCCTAAAATGGCGAAATTCATCTTCACTGAACGCAATGGTATTTATATCATTGACTTGTCTAAAACAGTTAAAAAAGTAGAAGAAGCTTACACTTTCTTGCGTGAAGTTGCTTCTCAAGGCGAAGTAATCTTATTCGTAGGTACTAAAAAACAAGCTCAAGAAGCTATTAAAGAAGAAGCTATCCGTGCTAACATGTTCTTCGTTAACGAACGTTGGTTGGGCGGTATGTTGACTAACTTCAAAACAATTGAAACTCGTATTAAACGTTTAAAACAATTGGAAGCTATGGCTGAAGATGGTACTTTCGAAGTATTGCCTAAAAAAGAAGTTATCGGTCTTCGTCATGAAATGGAAAAATTGGAAAAATATCTTGGCGGCATCAAAGATATGCCTAAAATGCCAGGTGCTCTTTTCGTAGTTGATCCTAAAAAAGAAAAAATCGCTATTGCAGAAGCTAAAAAATTGGGTATTCCAGTTGTTGCAACAGTTGACACTAACTGCGATCCTGATGAAGTAGAATTCCCAATCCCAGCAAATGATGACGCTATCCGCGCTGTAAAATTATTGGCTGGTAAAATGGCAGACGCTGTTCTTGAAGGTCGTCAAGGCGAATCTTTAGACGGTGCTGAAGCTGCAGAATAATTCTGTTAAGCTACTTAATCATTTCTGATTAGCATTTGAAAGATAAATCTATAACATATATAATTAGGGTAAGGACTATATCCTTACCTTAATTAGTACTAGGAGGAACAAAATAATGGCAATTACTGCTGCTTTGGTAAAAGAATTGCGCGACATGACTGGCGCAGGTATGATGGACGCTAAAAAAGCATTGGTTGAAACTGACGGTAATATCGAAAAAGCGGTTGACCTTCTTCGTGAAAAAGGTTTGGCTGCTGCAGCTAAAAAAGCTGGTCGTATCGCAGCTGAAGGTGTAGTACAATCTTACATCCACGCTGGTGGCCGTATCGGTGTATTGGTAGAAGTTAACTGCGAAACTGACTTCGTTGCTAAAACTGATGATTTCCAAAACTTGGCACGCGATATCGCTATGCAAATCGCAGCTGTAAACCCTACATACTTGAACCGTGAAGAAGTTCCTGCTGAAGTAATCGAACACGAAAAACAAGTATTGTTGGAACAAGCTAAAGTAGAAGCTGAAGAAGACGTTAAAGCTGGCCGTAAACCAAAACCTGAAGCTGTTTTGGAAAAAATGGTTGCTGGTCGTATTGAAAAATTCTATAAAGAAAACTGCCTATTAGAACAAGTATTCATTAAAGATGGCGACAAAACTGTTACAGACATCATTAATGAAAATATTGCAAAAATCGGTGAAAACATCAACGTACGTCGTTTTGTTCGCTACGGTTTGGGTGAAGGCATTGAAAAACGCCAAGATGACTTCGTAGCTGAAGTAATGGCATCTGTTGGTAAATAATTAAGAAATAATAAGAGAACACCGTACAGTGTTCTCTTATTTTGCAATAGAGGAGTAAACACATGGCAAAGAGAAACTTTAGACGTATTGTTTTGAAGTTGAGTGGTGAAGCATTAGCGGGTGAACAAGGTTTTGGTATTAACCCTGATGTTGTTGAAGAATTTGCAAAAGAAATTGCTGCTTTAGCAAAATCCACTGATTTAGAAATCGCAATTGTTGTTGGTGGCGGTAACTTGTGGAGAGGGTTAGCAGGTAGTAATCAAGGTATGGACCGTGCTACAGCTGACTATATGGGTATGCTAGCAACAGTAATGAACTCCTTAGCATTGCAAGATGCATTAGAACAAGCAGGCGTAGACACTCGTGTTCAAACTGCTATCGAAATGCAAGAAATTGCAGAACCTTATATTCGTCGTCGTGCAATTCGTCACTTAGAGAAAAAACGTATCGTAATCTTTGGTGCAGGTCTTGGTAAACCATACTTCTCTACAGATACAACTGCTGCATTGCGCGCTGCTGAAATTGAAGCAGATGCAATTTTGATGGCGAAGAAGTTTGCTGATGGTGTATATGATTCTGATCCTAAAACGAATCCTAATGCCGTTAAATTTGATGAATTAACATATAATGATATCATCACAAAAGAATTAAAGGTTATGGATGCAACATCCACAACTTTATGTAAAGATAATAATATTCCTATTATTGTGTTTAGCATGGATATTCCTGGTAACATTACAAAAGCCGCTAAAGGCGAAGAAATCGGGACTATTGTTCGAGGAGAATAATTCAAATGGAAATTAAAGAATTGTTGCAGCAAGCAGAAGAACGCATGAATAAGTCTATTGAGGCTTTAAAACATGAATTTGCATCTATTCGTACAGGCCGTGCTAGTGTAGCATTGCTTGACAAAGTAATGGTTGACTATTATGGTAGCCCATCTCCAATTAACCAAGTTGCAAATATCTCCGTGCCTGAGCCTCGTATGATCGTTATTGCACCTTGGGATAAAACTATGATTGGTGCTATTGAAAAAGCAATCTTACAATCTGATCTTGGTTTAAATCCTGGTAATGATGGTGCTCAAATTCGATTGACTATTCCTCAATTAACTGAGGAACGTCGTAAAGAAATTGTTAAAGTTGTTCATAAAAAAGCTGAAGATGCTAAAGTTGCAGTACGAAATATTCGTCGTGATTTAAATGATGCATTGAAAAAAGAAGAGAAAGCTAAAACAATTACTGAAGATGATGCTAAAGACGGTTTAGATCAAATTCAAAAACTTACTGATGCTAAAATTAAGCAGATTGATGAATTAAAAGCAGTAAAAGAAAAGGACGTATTAGAAGTATAATGTTAGATTCTAATAGCCTTATTGGAATGCCATGGCAGCTTGCAAAGTCTCGTTTGCAAGCTGCCCATATTCCTTTTAAGGTAATGATTGGGGGATCCTTTAATCGCTTTTTTGATATTGCTGATAAAGGATTTTATGTAGCACGTATTACCAAGGTTGATAAGTGTTTACATATACTAGTGTATAGACCAATGATTGCCAGCGACTTCGGAAATTCTATCGAGGTAGACTATGCTAAAGAAATTATTTAACCGTAAACTATCTGATACGCCTGTTATTCATAGTAATGTGATACCAAAACATGTTGCTATTATTATGGATGGTAATGGTCGTTGGGCAAAACGAAGAGGTATGCCACGATCAATGGGACACCGCGCAGGGGCCGACGTATTAAAGCAGATTGTTATTGCTGCAGATGAGATTGGAATTAGAGCTCTTACGGTATATGGCTTCTCCACAGAGAACTGGAAGCGTCCTGAACAGGAAGTTTCTTTACTTATGGCTCTCATAAAAGAATACTTAAATAATAATGTTAAGTATATGCATGAACATAATGTGCGTATTCGTTTTATTGGATATATCGGTGCTCTTTCAGATGAGCTTCAAAAGATTATTCACGATGCCGAATTATTAACTCAGAATAATACAGGCCTTACCTTACAGTTAGCAATAAACTATGGTGGGCGTGATGAAATAGTAAGAACTATCCGCGATATTACAAATTCTGTTGTGGATGGAACTATTACTACAGACGACATTACAGAAGACTATGTTAGCGCTCAACTTTTCACAAAAGAGTTTAGCGATGTGGATTTATTAATTCGTCCAAGTAGTGATTTTAGAATTAGTAACTTTTTATTGTGGCAGCTAGCTTACGCAGAATTTTGGTTTACTGATTTAAACTGGCCAGATTTTACTAAGGAAACATTATTAGAGGCTGTTGCAGCATATCAAAAACGAGAACGCCGGTTTGGTGGCTTACGTGATGAGGAATAAAAATGTTAAAAACACGTGTTATAACCGCTGTTATAGGTTTTATTATTGCCTTAGGGGCCATTACATTAGGCGGACCTGTATATGATATTCTAATTACATTATTAGCGCTATTGGGCTGGCGTGAGTTTGTTTTACTAGGTAAAGCTAAACATGTTCGGATGTCCATTTTATGGGGCTATATTAGTATTTTACTATTGATGATTGCTTTTGCATGTCATCAGTATATTCTAGCAATAGCTATATTTGTATTGAGTTTATCAGCCAATTATATGTTATGTACATTTGGTGAAAACAAATACTCTTTAGCTAGTGTTTCATTTAGTGTATTTGGCTTATTATATGTTGGTATTGGTATGATTTCGTTGCTCATGATTCGTCATGACTCTATATACATGACTCTATCAATGCCATTTGAATTATATAATTGGGGAACAATTACTCTTTGGCTAGTATTGTTTACAACATGGGCTAGTGATACTTTTGCTTATTTTGCTGGTCGTGCCTTTGGTAAACGTAAAATTGTTCCATCAATTAGTCCCAATAAAACACTAGAAGGTTTTATTGGTGGCTTTATCGGTTGTATTATTACAGGCGCTGTATTTTCGTATATCGTAGGTATTCCATGGTGGATGGGCATTCATGTTGGTATGATTAGCGGTATACTTGCACCATTAGGTGATTTATTTGAATCAAAGATTAAACGATTATGTAATGTGAAAGATTCTGGTACTTTACTACCAGGTCATGGTGGTGTATTGGATCGTTTTGATAGCTTATTATTTGCGGCTCCTATTACATTGATATATATATTACTCTTTTCGTACTAATCTAATAGAGGTAAGCTTATGAAATACCTAAGTATTATTGGCAGTACTGGCTCAATCGGTACACAGACACTAGATGTAGTATCTCAACATCCAGATCAATTCAAGGTGGTTGCCTTAGTGGCACATCATAATATTGACCTCTTAGAACAACAAATTAAAGAATATCAGCCATTAGTAGCTGGACTAGTTGATGAAAATGCTTTTATAGAGCTACAAGGTCGCTATACAGGTCCTACAAAACTTGTAGGTGGAAAGGAAGCGCTTATTTCGGCAGCAACAATTCAAGAAGCTACTATGGTTGTAACTGCTATTGTAGGTGCTGCTGGTATTGAACCTACTGTGGAGGCTATCAAAAAAGGTAAGACCATTGGTCTTGCTAATAAAGAAACATTAGTAGCTGGTGGCCCATTGATTACATCCTTAGCGAAAGAGTATGGCGTACAAATTTTACCTATTGATAGTGAACACAGTGCTATTTTCCAATGCTTAGAAGGACAAAATCGCGATAATGTTGATTCTTTAATCGTTACAGCTTCTGGTGGCCCTTTACGTACTTGGGACTCTGATAAGATTCAAACTGCCACAGCTGCAGATTGCTTGCGACATCCAACTTGGAATATGGGCAATAAGATTACTATCGACTCTGCATCTCTATTTAACAAGGGCTTAGAGGTAATCGAAGCTCATTGGCTATTTGGTTTTGATTTTGATCATATTGATGTTGTGGTACATCCTCAGAGTATCGTTCATTCAATGATACGCATGAAAGATGGGGCTATATTAGCTCAGATGGGGAATCCAGATATGCGCGAGCCTATTCAATATGCTTTGACATATCCAAAACGTGAAGTTTTAAGTATGAATCATCTTGATTTTACTAAAGCCTTACAATTAGAGTTTTTGCCACCACGATATGATGATTTTCCTGCTCTTCGTTTAGCATATGAAGTAGGACGAGCAAGTGGCTTTAAACCAGCCGTATTTAATGCTGCAAACGAAACAGCAGTTTATGCATTTTTAGATGATAAAATCGCCTTTGGTGATATTTACAAAGTCGTTACATCAGTTCTAGAATCTATGGGACCTGAAGATGACTTTACGTTAGACAATTTATTAGCTATTGATAGATGGGCTCGTGAAAAGGCTACATCATTGATGGTATAGGAGTATATATGACAACGGCATTAGCCACAATATTTGTATTTGGTTTAATCGTGTTTATTCATGAGTTAGGCCATTTTATTACAGCAAAAATGTCGGGTATGCAAGTAGACGAATTCGCTATAGGTTTTGGACCTGCGATTTTTAAAGTTCAAAAAGGGGAAACCTTATATTCTATTCGAATCATTCCTCTTGGTGGCTTTAATCGTATTGCTGGCATGAGTCCTGACGAGCCGTTAAATGAACGGTCATTTTATACTAAACCTGCATGGAAGAAATTTATTGTTATTTCTGCAGGGGCAGTATTCAATTTTTTATTGGCCATTGTTTTATTCTTTGGCCTTAATGCAACAGTAGGTAATCTTACTTATACAAATGATCCTGTTATTGGTAATATTATACCTGGTAGTGCCGCTGAACAAGCTCATTTACAATCAAATGATCGAATTCTTACTATTGATGGTAAAAAGATTTTAACGTGGGATGAAATCCGTCCTAGTTTACAAGGTACTGCCAACCATGGTGTTACCGTTGTGGTAGATCGAGACGGAGAAACTGTAGAAACTACAGTGATTCCAAAAATGGAACAAGATAGTCCTAAAATTGGTATTTATCCTAGTTTTACACGAGAAAGTTATAGTATAGGCGAGTCTTTGAGTCTAGCTGTTACTCGTACTGGTCAAACAATTGTAGCTATGTTAAGTGGCTTATATGATATGATTCGCGGTACACAAGCTGCAGAATTATCCGGCCCAGTAGGTATTTCACAAATGGCTGGCACTATAGCACAATCTGGTTTTGCACCACTATTAAGCTTTGCCGCATTTTTAAGTATTAACTTAGGAGTTATCAATCTTTTACCATTACCAGTATTAGATGGTGGTCATTTAATTATTATTTTGGCTGAAGCAATTACAGGTCGTAAATTACCTGCTAAGGCACTAATGTATATTCAAATGGTTGGTGTTGCTTTAATGGTAGCATTATTCTTATATGTAACAACTCAGGATATATTCCGATTACTATAAGATAGATGGGAGATTAGAATGATTGTACGTAAACCAACAAATGGTATCTATGTAGGTACAGTTAAAATAGGTGATTATGCACCGGTAAGCATTCAATCTATGATTACTACAGATCCAATTCATACGGAAAAGGCTATAGCTGAAATAAATCGTTTAGCTGAGGCTGGTTGTGAACTAGTACGTGTTGCAGTTCCTACAATGGCATCTGCAAAAGCGTTAAAAGCCGTTCGTGCTGGTATTAATATTCCTTTAATTGCTGATATTCACTTTGACTATAAATTAGCGTTAGAAGCTATCGAGAATAATGTTGATGGATTGCGTATTAACCCAGGAAATATCGGTGGTGAGGATAAGGTATTAGCTGTTATAGAAAAAGCTAAACCTAAACAAATCCCGATTCGTATTGGCGTTAATGCAGGGTCTTTACCAAAGCATATCCTCGATGCACATGGAGGTCATCCTACAGCTGATGGTATGGTGGAAACTGCATTAGAACATGTGCGAATTCTTGAGAAGCTCGACTACCATCAAATGAAATTATCTATTAAAGCAACAGAAGTCCCTTTAATGGTAGAAGCTTATCGTAAGTTATCCGATAAGATTCCATATCCATTGCATTTAGGTGTTACTGAAGCTGGTACGATAAAACAAGGTACCATTAAGTCTGCTATGGGCATTGGTGCGCTATTATTAGACGGTATTGGTGATACATTACGGGTATCCTTAACAGGTGATCCCATACATGAAATTGAAGTAGGTCGAAGTATTTTAAGTAATCTAGGATTGCGAAACTTTGGAGCTACAATGATTTCTTGTCCTACATGCGGTCGATGCCAAGTAAACTTATTTGATATGGCAGGGATTGTAGAGGAACGTTTAGCATCCATTAAAGCACCTATTAAAGTAGCTGTTATGGGTTGTGTCGTAAATGGGCCTGGCGAGGCTCGTGAGGCTGATTTCGGCATTGCTGGTGGTAATGGACAAGGTATTGTCTTCCGTAAAGGGGAAGTTATCAAGACTGTGCCAGAAGCTGAATTAGTAGATACATTATTTAGAGAAATTGATCAATATTTAGAAAACTTAGATGAGGAGTCTTTATGTTAGCCACTAAATTATATGCACCTACATTGCGTGAGGTTCCATCTGACGCTGATGTAGTTAGCCAACAGCTTATGCTTCGCGCTGGTTTTATGCGCAAAACTGCAAATGGTTTATATAGCTTTTTACCATTAGGTTGGAGAAGTATCAAAAAAATCGAAGCTATTGTACGTGAAGAAATGGATCGTGCTAGTGCTCAAGAAATCATGATGCCTATCTTGCAACCTGCTGAAATTTGGAAAGAATCTGGCCGTTGGAATGCATATGGCGCTGAAATGATGCGTATTAATGATCGTCATGATAATGAATTCTGCTTAGGACCAACTCATGAAGAGATGATTACTACTCTTGTTAAAAATGAGATCAATTCATATCGTCAATTACCAGTAAATTTATATCAAATTCAAAGTAAATTCCGTGATGAACGTCGTCCGCGTTATGGTTTAATGCGCAGTCGCGAATTTATTATGAAAGATGCATACTCTTTTGATGTAGATGAAGCCGGTTCAGATGAATCCTATAAATCTATGTATGATGCATACACACGTATTTTTACGCGTTGTGGCCTTACATTCCGTCCGGTAGAGGCTGATAGTGGTGCCATCGGTGGTAGTGGTACCCATGAGTTCATGGCTATTGCTGATGCAGGTGAAGCAGATATTGTGTACTGCACAAAATGTGACTATGCTGCCAATATTGAGATTGGTAAACCTGGTATTATGAAACAGGAAGAAGAAGCACTTCAAGAGTTATCTATTGTAGATACTCCAAATGCAAGTACTATTGAAGCTGTTGCGGATATGCTAAATCTTCCATTACATAAAACTATTAAAGCCGTAGTATTTTCTATTGATGGTAAAGTTGTATTAGCCATTGTTCGTGGTGACCATGAAGTAAATGAAGTAGCTGTACAACATGCTGTGCTTGGTTCTGTAGAGCCAGAAATGGCTACTCCAGAGGAATTAGAAAAAGTAGGTTTAACAGCTGGCTTTATTAGTCCTGTTGGGTTAAAACAAACAGAAGAGTTTGCTATTGTTGTGGATGAATCTGTTATGGAAACGTACAATGTTTGTGGTGGTGCAAACAAGAAAGATGCACACTATATTAACATTAATCCTAAACGTGACTTTAATGTAGAAGATATTATTGTTGCACCGATTCGTTTAATAACAGATGACGATGTTTGTCCAACTTGTGGTGGTGCATTAGAACATGCTAAAGGTATTGAAGTAGGTCAAGTATTTAAATTGGGTACAAAATACTCTGAAGCTTTACAAGCTACATTCTTAGATCAAAATGGTCGTCCTAATCCAATGATTATGGGGTGTTATGGTATTGGTGTATCTCGTACATTAGCTGCAGCTATTGAGCAGTACCACGATGAAAATGGTATTATTTGGCCACGTTCTATTGCTCCATTTGAAGCCGTTATAGTACCTATTAATGCAAAAGACGAAGCTTTGATGTCTACAAGTCAAACAATTTATACTGCATTACACGATGCGGGTGTAGATGTGTTACTTGATGATCGTAAGGATCGAGCTGGTGTAAAATTCAAAGATGCTGATTTAATTGGCTATCCACTCCGTATTACAGTAAGTAAAAATACACTTGAAAATAACGAAGTAGAAATTCAAATACGTAAGTCTGGCGAGGCTATTACATGTGTCATCGACTCTGTAGCAACTAAGGTTACTGAATTACTACAAGACTTATAATTAAATTGCGATTCTAGTGAATACTCATTAGGGTCGCAATTTTTCTATCTCATCTTGAATAAATTAGCTAAATCAGTCATAATTAAAAGATAGGATAATTGTAATGGGAGGTGCTCTATGCTTGTTGATTTTCACATGCATTCTATCTATTCTGATGGTGTAAAAAGTCCAGAAGAATTATTACGTCATGTCTTAGATTGTAATCTATCTATGATGGCTTTAACTGACCATGATGAAATTGATGGTATTAAAGCATTGCGTACCGCTCAAGAACAATTAGATCCAGCGGAAACCATTAAAATTATTAATGGTTGTGAATTTAGTGCTGATTATAAAGATAAATCTATTCATATCCTTGGATATCGTTTTGATGAAACGAATCAAGAATTAAGAGATTTCATTACATACTTTAAATCGAAACGTGAAGAGCGGATTGATGAGATTATTAAGCGTTGTATTAATGCTGGATATTTAATATCAAAAGATGACCTACTCAAAAAATTTCCTAAGACACAAGCTTATGGGCGCCCACATATTGGACAGTTATTAATTGATGGTGGCTATGCTAAGGATATCAATGATGTATTCAAGGGGATTCTCCGAAAAGATAGCCCTTGCTATGTGCCTAAGGTTAAGGTTGATGTTCCATATATTATTGATATTATTCATAAAGCTGGTGGCCTTGCCGTTATGGCTCATCCTAAATTGGTAACTAGTGATGAGTATGTGGTGGAAATGTTAGCTTATGATTTTGATGGTATGGAGGTCTACCATACTAAACATAACGCTGATGATGTGAAACGATATAAAGCATTAGCTAAAGAACATAACTTGTTTATTACAGGTGGTTCTGATTATCATGGTATTCCTGGAAAAGCGCCGGATAAATTTGGAGATTACTTGGTATCCGCTGAAGATGTATCAGAATTTATTAGTTTGTTATAAATAATGAGGTTGACTATGGAAGTCGTTGCATTTGTAGGTAGTAGTGGCACTGGTAAAAGCCATCGTGCGCTCGTAGTTGCTCATGAAAATAATATTGAATGTATTATCGATGATGGTATTTTGATTCATGATAATAAGATTGTAGCTGGTTTTTCTGCAAAAAAGGAATCTAGTCGATTAAAAGCTGTTCGTCGTGCCATTTTCCAAGATGAAGTACAAGTTAAATCAGTGCGCGAGCAATTGGATAAAATCAATCCTAATAAGCTTATGATTATTGGTACATCCGATAACATGGTTAAGAAGATTACGAAGGCACTAGGCTTGCAAGATCCTGATCGATATATTCGTATTGAAGATGTAGCTACACCTAAAGAAATTGAAAAAGCACAGCATGCACGTCTAAAAGAGGGTAAACATATTATTCCAGTTCCAACAATGGAATTAAAACCTCATTTTAGAGGGTATTTGATTGATCCTATTAAAACTATGTGGCGCCGACGTACTTTAAAAAAACAAGACCAAGACACATTGGGGCAAATTGGATCAGAAGGTTTTGAACGGTCTGTAGTTCGTCCTGCTTTCAGCTATTATGGACGACTCACCTTTGATGATGATGTAATTATTAAATTGATTCGCAATGGCTTAAAAAAAGTTGTTGGTGTTGATGAATCTAGTGTTATTTCCTTCAAAAAAAGTGACAAAGGCCAAAATGGTTTAGTTGTAGATATGGCTGTCGTTATTGAACATGGTTATCCTGTTAAACCATTAATGCAACAGGTGCAAAAGTCTGTTCGTAATGAAATTGAGTATATTACAGGCATGTCTATTGAACGAATGTCCATAAAAGTTAAGAATATTATAGAAACAAAACGTAAAATTGTTAAAGTATAGGAGTTAGAATGAAGTCTTATTATATTTACACCTATGGTTGCCAAATGAATACTGCTGATTCTGAGCGTTTATCGCATCAGTTAGAATCTGTAGGCTATACGCCTACAGAGGACGTAGAAACTGCAGATTTAATCTTATTAAATACTTGTGCAGTGCGTGAGAATGCAGAAACTAAAGTCTATGGCCGCATAGGTGAGCTAATGAGACTAAAGCGTAAAAACAAAAATCTCATTCTTGCTGTTACAGGTTGTATGGCTCAGAAGAATCAAGCGGAAATGTTTAAACGGGCTCCACATATTGATATTGTATTAGGTACTCATAATATTCAACATATTAATGAAATGATCGAAGAGGTTCAACGCGGTCATACACATCAAATCAATGTGGATATGGATAATTCTGTACTACCTGAATTGGAAGCAAAACCTAATGGCACCTTTTATGCATGGGTACCTATTATGAATGGTTGCAATAAGTTCTGTACTTATTGTATTGTTCCTCACGTTCGTGGTAGAGAGATAAGTCGTCCTGTAGACGCCATTGTAAAAGAGGTTACTGAACTAGGTGCAAAAGGGTTTAAAGAAATCACGTTATTAGGACAAAATGTAAACTCTTACGGTTTAGATTTCAAAGATGGTACTGATTTTGGTACATTAGTTGATGCCCTCGATGGCATTCCAGGAATTGAACGTATTCGCTATATGACGAGTCATCCCCAAGATATGACTAAATCTATGATAGATGCACTTGGTCGATCTTCTAATATCGTTACCCATTTACATTTACCTATTCAATCCGGTTCAGACCGTATTTTGAAGAAAATGAACCGTCATTATACAGTAGAACATTACAAAGAATTACTTTCTTACTGTCGTGAGAAAATTAAAGATCTAGCAGTTACTACAGATATTATCGTAGGTTTCCCAGGGGAAACAGAGGAAGACTTCCAAGCTACATTACAATTGTTAAAAGATGTACGTTATGATATGGCTTATACATTCATTTATTCTAAACGTTCTGGAACCCCAGCAGCGACTATGGATGATCAAGTTCCAGAAGAGGTTAAACGCGTACGTTTACAAACATTGATGGATGTGCAAAATGAAATCTCTTATGAACTAAATAAACCTATGGAAGGGCAAGTGTTTGATATTATTGTAGAGGGGCCAAGTCCTCGTGATGAAGATATGTGGTTTGGTCGCACATCGGGCAATAAAATGGTATTATTCCCGAAAGACGACTCTTTATCAATTGGCGAAACAGTACCAGCCTATATTGATAAAGCACAAACTTGGGTTTGCTACGGTACAATACAAAAGGGGTAAGTATGGCAAAAAAGCAAACACCTATGATGGAGCAGTATTTAGATATTAAATCTAGATATTCTGAAGAATTACTGTTTTTTCGTTTAGGTGACTTTTATGAATTATTTAATGATGATGCATTAATTGCATCTCGTGAACTTAACATAACCTTAACCGGTCGCCCAACAGGAGATGAGGAACGCACACCGATGTGTGGCGTTCCTTTTCATGCTGCTGAAAGCTATATAGAGACCTTGGTAAAAAAAGGCTATAAGGTAGCTATTTGTGAACAATTAGAAGACCCTAAAGCAGTTAAGGGCATCGTTAAGCGTGACGTTATTAAGGTCATTACACCAGGGACTGTAATGACTGAAAATGGTAATGATGCACGGTCAAATAACTTTTTATCGTTATTTTATATGGTAAAAGATGCATGGATACTTGTATTTTCTGATGTATCTACAGGGGAAGTTATTTGGCATCGCATTACGGATTGTGAAAAACGAAGCGATATGTTTGATGCACTCAGCATGTATCGTCCAAGTGAAATTATATTGCCTGAGGGAACAGTATTACCGCAAGATATAAAAGACTTTATGGATAATCAATTCAGTAATATTGTATTATCTCCATTTAGTACATATCATACACAGCGCGAAGTAGCGGAAAAGGCTGTTACTCACTTTGGTGATCTAGGTCTCATGGAAGAGGATGTATGGGAAGCTTTGGGTTATATGCTCTTATATTTAGAGGATATCATTAAGTCTGAAATTTATCACATTAACTATGTTCATCAATTGAGTGTAGGTAATCGCCTGATTTTAGATACATCTTCTTTACGTCATTTAGAGATTACTCACAACCTACGAGATGGAGGCCAGAAAGGTACATTACTTGATGTACTTGATCGTACATTAACACCAATGGGCGCACGTCTATTAAAACAATGGCTTGAAAGTCCATTAACTGATGTTAATCAAATACAACGTAGACAAGCTGCTGTAGCAGAACTTATTACACGTGGTGCAGAACGCTCTCATATCCGCAGCCTGCTAGACTGTATTTATGATTTTGAACGTATTGTAGGGCGTGTAGAAACTGGATCTGTGTCCCCAAGGGACTTAACAGCACTTCGTGAATCATTAGCTGTTTTGCCAGATATTAAAAATGTATTGAGCACATGTGCGAGCTTATCATTAACTTCTATTAATGATCGCATTCAAGATCATAAAGATATATATGACCTATTATGTCGTGCTATTGCTGATCAGCCAGCGCTGACATTGAAAGAAGGTCGAGTTATTAAGGATGGTTTTAATCAGGATTTAGATGAACTACGTTCATTGGCTACGAATAGTGAACAATGGCTAGCTAAGATGGAAGCTGACATTAAAGAGGCTACCGGTTTATCTAAGATTAAAACTGGCTATAATAAGGTGTTTGGTTACTATTTTGAAGTATCTCACAGTAAATCTGAGCAAGTACCGGATTACTTTATTCGAAAACAAACCTTAGCCAATGCAGAGCGTTATATTACACCGGAATTAAAAGAGTTTGAAATCAAAATTCTCAGCGCTAAAGACAAGATAATCGCTTTAGAACATGAACTATATCAACAATTACGAAATGATATTAAACTCGTTATAAAAGATGTACAAGAGACAGCTCGTGCTCTTGCTGAGCTTGATGTATTAGGTTCCTTAGCACTTGTAGGCTATGAAGAGAATTATATTTGTCCTACCATTGTAATGAATGGACAAATTAATATTCGTGATGGTCGTCATCCTGTTATTGAAAAATTCTTAAAACGTGAGGTCTTTGTACCGAATGATATCGTTTTAAATCATGATGATGAGGAGTTCTTGCTCATTACAGGACCTAACATGGCTGGTAAATCAACGTATATGCGTCAAGCGGCTATTTTAATGATTATGGCTCAAGTCGGATCTTTCATTCCTGCTCGTGAAGCATCTATTTCACCTGTAGATCGTATCTTTACGCGTGTAGGTGCAAGTGATGATATTTCTACTGGTCAAAGTACTTTCATGGTAGAAATGAAAGAGGTAGCATATATATTAGAAAATGCCACACACAATAGCTTGATTATTCTCGACGAAATTGGGCGTGGTACGAGTACCTTTGATGGATTGAGTATCGCCCAAGCTGTAGTAGAGCATATTTGCAAGCATATTCATGGCAAAACATTATTTGCTACACATTACCATGAGTTGATCTGTTTAGAAGAAAGCTATAGTAAATTAAAAAATTATACTGTAGCAGTAAAAGAAAAAGGTAAGGATGTGGCATTCTTACGCCGCATTATTAAAGGTGGTGCAGACAGAAGCTATGGTATTCACGTAGCCAGATTAGCGGGTTTACCTAATTCTGTACTAAAACGAGCAGAAGTGATTTTAGAATCCTTAGAAGACCAAAGTCATGATGCTAGTGACTTAAACAATCGTGTGATTGGCGGTCAACCTACTAATGTAGTTAAACCAGCCTCTAAACAGGTTAGTGATTCTCCACTAGGTAACTTATTTACTCATTCAGTAGTTGATAGCTTGCTAGAAGTGGACGTAATGAGCATGACACCTATTGAAGCGTTAAATAAATTATATGAACTTCAAGAGGAGGCTCGTAAAGGAGGCGGGAAATAATGGCTATCATTCATGTATTGGATGAAACCACAATCAATAAGATAGCTGCTGGTGAAGTCGTTGAGCGCCCCGCATCAGTTATTAAAGAGCTCATTGAAAACTCCATTGACGCTTCTGCTACAAATATAGAGGTAGAAATTGGAGATGGTGGTGTGGCATATATGCGCATTACCGATAATGGTATTGGCATGACCGAAGAGGATGCACGGTTAGCAATCTTACGCCATGCTACATCTAAAATTCAGCATGTAGAGGATTTGTTTGATATTGCATCTCTCGGCTTCCGTGGTGAAGCATTGGCTAGTATTGCCTCTGTATCTCATTTTTCCTTGACTACACGTAAAGCAGATTCTGATTTAGGGACTCGTATTACCGTAGACGGTGGTACTTTTACCGATTGTATTCCTTACGGTGCAGCACCTGGTACGACAATTGAAATTAGAGATTTGTTCTATAATACGCCAGCTCGCCGTAAATTCTTGAAAACAGAACGTACAGAATCGTCTAAGATTCAAGATATTGTAGGAAAATTAGCTCTTAGTAATCCACACATTTCCTTTAAGCTCATCATTGATGATCGAGTGGCTATCATTACGCCTGGAAATGGTAATATTGGTGATACTGTAGCTGCCCTATATGGCTATAAAACTAAGGATGATATATTTACTGTTTCTTATGAAAGTGACTCTATCTATATCGATGGTGTGGTGAGTAAACCAACACTTCTTAAAAGCACGAGAATATGGCAGACTATTATCGTTAATAACCGGGTTATTTCTGATAAAACTATAATGAAGGCTATAGATAATGCATATCACGCATTATTGCCAAAAAATGGTCATCCTTTAGTGGTCCTAAATATTACTGTTCCTGCTGAGATGGTTGATATTAATGTCCATCCTCGCAAGAGTGAAGTAAAATTTTCTGACGATAAGATTATATTTAAAGCAGTTTACCATGGTATTTTAAATGCCTTAAATAATCCTCTCCATGAGCGATATGAACGCGAATCATCCTCTTATATGAATGGTACAGTCACTAATGGAGTTGACTTCAATAGTAACAATAGGGATAGTAATAGTAGTTCATCTTTCGCTGGCAATAGTACGTATGATTCGTATCGAACACCTTCTGTGGTAGAAGATGAGATGCAGTCTGCTGAACATATAGCAACAGCGGTAGATTTTGATAAGGTCTTTGGTGGACGACGTACAAAAGGGTACGAAGTCATGCGTAGTGAAACTACGCAGTTTGTAGAGAACCTTAAAACTAAAGGGTACACACCACCTGCGCCTAAGGCAACTTATGAACAGTCATCCTTTAGAGATGAAAGTTTTGATGCTGTCCCTACTGAATATACTAGTTATACGAAAGAGGATGTTGAGAGATTTAAGTCCTTAGCTCAAGATATTCGGGAAGACAATACGGAAGAACGTACGATTCAAAATTCAGGGTTCTTACCGATGGGACAAGTTGCGTCTTGTTATATTTTGGCTAAAAAGGGTGATGATCTCTATATTATAGATCAACATGCGGCTCATGAACGTGTACGTTATGATAAGCTTTGTAAGTCTTCTGAATCAATTCCTATGCAATCTATACTAGTTCCTCAATATAGTGAGGCCACTGATGATGAAATGAATTTGGTAGAGGAAGAACGAGAAACATTACTGGATCTTGGATTTGATGTCGAATTAGGTGGTCCTACAAAGATAAAACTTGTAGGCGCTCCTGTAGATTTAGTAGAATCTAAGGCGTTTGAAATTCTCCAATATGTATTTTCTTACTTACATGACCACCAACAACCTACTAAGGCTCAGTTGCGTCATGAAATGTTAGCCTATGCATCTTGTAGAGGGGCCATTAAGGCAGGTCATAACCTTAATATGTATCAAATGACTACCTTAATTGAGGATTTATTTAGTACTGAAAAGCCTTATGTATGTCCTCATGGTCGACCAACAATTATTAAGTTTACACCTGATGAATTAGGGAAATTATTCTTACGGTCCTAATATGAATATGTTAACTACATCTCAAAAATCTAATGAGTCCATTCAGGAGGCAGCCAAAGCATTGGCTTCCTCTATGCATATGACCTATATAAAACGTGGAAAAACATCTATACCGGCATTATTTAGAGAACATCAATGTGAATATATTGCAGTTCTTTCAGGATCTGGATTAACCATCCACTTTCCTGAAAATAAACAACATAGCTTTCATCTTTCTATGGCACAACTACGTATATTACGTATAGAACGTGGTGAAGGAGATCATCTAGTTAATGCTGTTCAAACTATTCTGGATAAAAAAGGCATACTTGATGGACAGCAGTTTACATATCTCGACTCTACTATAGGCCTAGCTAGTGATAGCATTATTGTTAGTTATGCTTTTCCTAATGTAGAGATACAAGGGTTAGAAGGTTCGTTTCCTATATGGCTTGCTACTTCCTATGGATTGGCTCATTATATTCATAGTGAGGATAGTGTAACAAATGCGTTACGTCGTATTCAGGTACAACATGAGACCTATGAAAACTATTTACCTAGCCTACCAGATAATAGTGTTGATATTATTTATTTTGATCCCATGTTTGAAGTGCCTGTAGAGGAAAGTCCTCAATTCAAGCCACTTCGTGGTCATACTGTAGAAAGTCATATTGATGATCATATCATGGCAGAGGCTATGCGTGTTGCCTCTTATGGTGTTATTATAAAAGAACGACCCTTTAGTTCGGTCTTTCAAAAGTATCCACCGCATCAATGGGTGGGGGGAAAGTATAGCCGTATAGGCTATGGTGTATATATGAAGGAGTTATTGTGAATCCCTTAATTACCATCGTTGGACCTACGGCGGTGGGCAAAACTGATCTTACCTTGGAATTAGCTGAACAACTTAATGCTGAGGTTATTTCTGGTGATGCTTACCAAGTATATAAACAACTTAATATTGGTACCGCTAAACCATCGTTGGATGAACTTAATCGGGTAAAACATCATCTCATTGATATACTAGAACCAAATGATTCATATTCGGTATCTATTTTTCAAGACCAAGCGAAAGAGATTATCGCTAGTTTAAAAGATCAGAATATTCTTCCTATTTTATCTGGTGGCACAGGACTGTATGTTCAATCATTATTGGAGAACTATAACTTTAATGATGTTAAGCCTGATGAAAATTTACGAGCAAAACTTGATGAGCTTTATAAAATAAAAGGTATTGAAGGCTTACGAGACTATGCTTTCACATTAGGTAAAGAATATAATATAGAGATACAATATAATGACAAACATCGTTTGTATCGGGCTATTGAGATATTGCATCATGGTGATGTAGATTCATTACGTAATCAAACAAAAGATGGTGTATCTTATAAAGGACCTGTTATAGGTCTTATGAGAGACCGTGATAAGTTATATGAACGCATTAATTTACGCGTTGATATGATGTTTGATGCAGGTTTGATTGAAGAAGTAGAGCAACTTGTTAAATCTGGAGTAAATCCGGATTGCCAAGCTTTTAAAGGCATTGGTTATAAAGAGGTTGTAGAATATATGAATGGTGGTATTACCCTTGATGAATGTCGTGATTTAATCAAGAAGAATACACGACATTTTGCGAAGCGTCAAATCACTTGGTATAAACGTATGCCATATATTCAATGGATACATATTGATAGCAATACATCTAAAGATTTTATATTTAATAAAGCTATGGACTTAATCCGTAGAGAAGGATTAGCATGACATTAGAAGAAATACGTAGTAAAGCCCTTGAAATGGCTGAACCAGAATTTAAGAAATTTGAACCTATTGCTTTGGATAATACAAAAAAAGTATTAGAAGCCTTTAAAGAATGCCAAGTATCTGATTATCACTTCACAGGTACTACTGGATATGGATATAACGATGTAGGACGTGAAAAATTAGATGAAGTATTTGCCTATATATTTAAAGGTGAAAAAGCCATCGTTCGTCCTCATTTCGTATCTGGTACACATGCACTAGCAACGACGTTGATTTCCTTGATGGGGAATGGTTCTAAAGGTAAAGAATTTATCTATGCCGTTGGGGCTCCTTACGATACAATGCAATCCGTAATTGGTGCTGCTCGTGAAGTACGTGGTTCTTTAGTAGAAAAAGGGTTTACCTATACTGAGGTGCCTTTAAAAGATAATACCTATAATGTAGAGGCCATTGCTAACGCTGTGAATGATAATACGCGAGTAGTAGTCATTCAACGTTCTCGCGGCTATAGTACGCGTGAGCCATTATCCATTGCCGATATTAAGATCATTGTAGATGCTGTAAAAGCTAAAAATCCTAACACTATTTGTTTTGTAGATAATTGCTATGGCGAATTTACAGAGTTACAAGAACCATTAGAAGCTGGTGCCGATATTATGGCTGGCTCACTCATTAAAAATGCTGGTGGTGGTTTGGCACTAACTGGCGGTTATATTGTGGGTAGAGAAGACCTTGTTGAAGATGCAGCGTATCAACTAACTGCTCCAGGACTTGGCGATCATATGGGCTCTTATGCTCCTGGTTATCGCTTGTTCTTCCAAGGTTTATTTATGGCACCTCACGTAGTATTACAAGCTCTTAAAGGTGCCGTATATACGGCTGCGGTAGGTGAATTGTTAGGCTATGATGTATTCCCTAAGGTAAATGCTGATCGCTATGATTTGATTCAAGCTATCAATCTAAAAAATGAGGAAGAAATGGAGCATTTCTGTGTAGGCATGCAAGCCTATTCTCCTGTGGATGCTCACGTACATCCTATTCCTGGCGATATGCCTGGTTATGAAGATAAAATTATCATGGCTGGTGGTACCTTTGTACAAGGCTCTTCCATTGAATTAAGTGCAGATGGTCCTGTTCGTCCACCGTATACTATTTTCATGCAAGGTGGCCTTGTGTTTGAACACTCCATGCTCGGTATTTTAGGTGCTGCAGAAGAAATATTAAAACATAGATAACAGTTAGAATCTCTTTCTCTTTGAGAAAGGGATTCTTTTGTTTCAAATCTTTTCAATATACCTAGTTCTAGGCTATAATATAAGTTGCTATAATTTCATAGCAATACTACTCGGACTTTTACACCGAACTAGTGTTTTTTTACACGTCAGGCTTTCACCCTGATTAGTTTTATGATCAAGAGATCATTAAAAGGAGAAAGTATGGAAAAAGTTATCGCTGTAGCTATGAGTGGTGGCGTAGACAGTTCTTTAACTGCTGCAATGCTACTAAAACAAGGCTATAAAGTATTTGGTATTACCCTGTGGCTGTGGGTGAGTGGTACACCTTATGATTCGGTTCCCCTTGCTGTAACAGATGCTAAGAAGATGTGTGATTTTCTTGGTATTGAGCATCACGTTATCGATGCTCGCGATGTATTCTACGATAATGTGGTAGATTACTTTGTAAAAGAATATGCCTATGGTCGTACACCAAATCCTTGTGTATTCTGTAACAAAAATATCAAGTTTGATTTGATGCTTAATCGTGCACTTGAACTGGGGGCCACACATATGGTCACTGGTCACTATGCACAGGTTAATTATAATGAAGAAACAGGTTTATATGAGTTACATAAAGGTGTTGATCCTACAAAAGATCAAAGTTACGTTATGTATAATATGAACCAACGTATCTTGAGTCATCTTATGTTCCCACTAGGTGGTCAATGTAAGACTGAAACACGTAAATTAGCTGCTGAATATGATTTACCAGTAGCTAAAAAACCAGATAGTGTAGATATTTGTTTCTTGCCTCACGGAAATTATCAAAAGCTCGTGGTAGAAGAAATGAAGGATAAACCAAAGTCTGGTAATATCGTTACTGAAGATGGTGAAGTATTAGGTAAACATAACGGCTTATTTAACTACACTATTGGCCAACGTAAGGGCCTTGGTATCGCATACAAGCACCCATTATATGTTATTGGCTTTAATGGTGAACGCAATGAGGTTATCGTAGGTCCTAATGAACGACTCTTTACAAATCGTATGATTTGTAAGTTCTATAACTTCTTAGATGATACAATTCATAAAGAATTAAAAGCAGAAGGTAAAATCCGCTACGCTGCGAACCCTTCACCTTGTACTGCACGTATCTTAGATGATGATACGATGGAAGTTATCTTCGAAGAACCACAACGGGCTATCACACCAGGTCAGTCCGTAGCCTTTTATAATGGCACTCAATTATTAGGAGGTGCTGTTATCGATCGCGTATGTTAGAAAGGAGAATACAAGTTCTTTGAACTTGTTCACATAGTATGTCAACGAAAAAGATTAGAAACTTCTGTATTATAGCTCATATTGACCATGGTAAATCTACCATTGCCGATAGATTAATTGAATATACTGGCACATTACAAAAGCGCGAAATGGAAGCTCAAGTTCTAGACTCCATGGATTTAGAACGTGAACGTGGTATTACTATTAAAGCCCAATCTGTTCGCATTTTGTATAAAGCACAAGATGGTGAAGAGTATACTCTGAACCTTATTGATACTCCGGGCCATGTGGATTTCAGCTATGAAGTATCTCGTTCTCTTGCAGCTTGTGAAGGCGCATTACTCGTAGTAGATGCTGCACAAGGTGTAGAGGCACAAACGTTGGCGAATGTGTATCTCGCTTTAGAACATGATCTTGAAATCATTCCTGTTATTAACAAAATTGATTTGCCTTCTGCAGATCCTGATCGAGTTAAACAAGAAATTGAATATATCATTGGTTTAGATGCATCAGAAGCTGTATTATGTTCTGCTAAATCTGGTATTGGCATTCCAGATATTTTGGAAGCTATCGTAAATAAGGTGCCTGCACCACCAGATAAATCTGATGAACCTACAAGAGCATTGATTTTTGATAGCCGATTTGATGCGTACAAAGGTGCTATCGCGTATGTTCGCGTAAAAGAAGGTTCTATTAAAGCAAAAGATACAATCCGTATGATGCATGATAAAAAGGATTTTGATGTAACAGAACTTGGTATCTTTACACCAAACCTTGTGCCTGTTCAGGAATTACCATGTGGTTCTGTAGGTTGCATTGCGGCAAGTATTAAGAATGTATCCGATTGTCACGTAGGTGATACAGTAACATTGGCTAGTAATCCAGCTCCAGAACCATTACCAGGCTATCGCAAAGCTGTATCTATGGTATATTGTGGCTTATATCCTACAGATTCTAAAGACTATGAAAACCTTCGCGATGCATTAGAAAAGTTACAACTTAATGATGCCGCTTTAGAATATGAAGCAGAAACATCTTTGGCATTAGGCTTCGGTTTCCGTTGTGGTTTCCTCGGCCTATTACATATGGATGTAATTCAAGAACGGTTAGAACGTGAATATAACTTATCCCTTATTACAACAGCTCCATCTGTAAACTATAAAGTGTATAAGACAAATGGAGAAATGCTCGAAGTGGATAACCCTGCTAAATTACCACCACCAACAGAAATCGACTACATTGAAGAACCTTATGTAAAAGCCACTACTATTGTGCCTAAAGATTTTGTGGGCACTATTATGGAGTTATCTCAAGATAAACGTGGTGAATATCAATCCATGGAATACTTGGATGAAACACGTGTATCTGTTGTGTATCACTTACCTTTAAGTGAAATCATTTACGATTACTTCGATAAGTTAAAATCTGCTACAAAGGGCTATGCATCTCTAGACTATGAATTGATTGGTTATAAACAATCTCCAATGGTTAAGATGGATATTCTATTAAATGGTGATCCTGTAGATGCGTTGTCCATTATCGTACACAAAGATCGTGCTGCTACACGTGGCCGTGCATTAGCGGAAAAATTAAAAGAACTCATTCCTCGTCAAATGTTTGAAATTCCTATTCAAGCAGCAGTAGGCACTAAAATTGTAGCTCGTGAAACTGTAAAAGCTTGGCGTAAGGACGTTTTAGCAAAATGTTACGGTGGCGATATCTCTCGTAAACGTAAATTGCTAGAAAAACAAAAAGCCGGTAAGAAACGCATGAAGTCTGTAGGATCTGTAGAGATTCCACAAGAAGCATTCATGGCTATTCTCAAGGTTGAGGACTAATATTATGAAATCAGATTCTAATACTTTGAATCTGTCTACACTTGGGGATATGGGCTTGTATGTCCATATCCCTTTTTGTAAACAGAAATGTATGTACTGTGATTTTCCAGCTTATCAAAACTTACAAGATTATTACGAAACCTATGTCTATGCATTAGTACAAGAAATAGATTTGTGGGTTACAGAACACCCAGAATCTAAATCTAGACCTATTGATACCATTTACTTTGGCGGAGGTACGCCTACTGAATTATCAATTCAGCAGCTACAGATGATTGTAGATAAAATTAAAAGTACTTTTACTATTACTGACGATTGTCATATGACTATAGAGTCTAATCCTGGTGAAGTAGATCTACAGTATCTTACTAAGTTAGTTAAACTAGGTTTTAATCGCATAAGCTTTGGTGTTCAAACTTTTGATGATAAAGCGCTTACCATGCTGCATCGTAGCCATAATGGAGAGAAGGCTAAACAGGCGGTTTACGATGCTAAAGAGGCTGGGTTTACCGATATTAATATTGATTTGATTTATGGTTTGCCACGACAAACCTTAGAGGCTATTCAACATAATTTAGATATTGTAAAAGACTTGCCGATTAATCATATTTCAACGTATGGACTGCAAGTTGAGGTAGGAACTTATCTATATCATTTAGTACAAAAGAACTTGATCTCTATTCCTAGTGAAAGTATAGATGAATCAATGTATGATACGATGATGGCTAGTTTAAAAGAGCTAGGTTTTGAACGATATGAAATTTCTAATTTCAGTAAGGATAATTCCTATAGTCGTCATAATTTAAAGTATTGGCACTATGTAGATTATTTAGGCTTTGGCGCAGGTGCTCATTCTTTTTATGACGGAGTTCGTCGCAATAATAATCGTAATGTAATGCCTTATATACAAGCTGTTGATCGATATACTATGCCTACTATCGATACAGAGATTATTACGGTAGAGCGGGCCCAAGAGGATTTTTGTTTTTTAGCACTTCGTACTAAATGGGGCCTTAATGAACATACGTTTAAAAAGCGATTTGGCATATCTGTGGTTAATTTATTTGGTACTACTTTGAACGATTTAGTTAGCAAAGACCTATTAGAATATGAAAATGATAGTTATCATTTAACCTCGGAAGGGGCCAAACATGGTAACTATGTATTTAGTCAATTTATTCGTGAGTAATTTTTCACAGTTTCTCAAAATCTAATATGTTAGTATAAATAGGATGATGATGAATAAGCATGCTAGATTTGAGGAGGAACGATGAAGACATCGGTTATTTTACACGGTTTACATAATGAATTTACTTTAGACCAAATGAAGGCATGCATAGAATTAGCTGAAAAATATGGTGGATCCTTCCGTCATGTTGTAACAGGTATACAAATTACAGGTATTGAAAAAGAAGATAAGGAACAACTTATTTCCGAATTACCTGAAGGTGTAACTACGGTTATTCATAGAGGGGTTAATTCCTTAATTGCTTGCGTTGGTAAAGGCTATTGTAAAAATGGCCAAATGGAAACAAAAGAGTTAGCTGATTATGTGGAGAGAAAACATTACGGCCGAAAAACATCTCACAAGTGTAAAATTGGCATCAGTGGATGTGGTCGTAACTGCCCAGATGCAATGGTAAAGGATATCGCCTTTATTGGTACATCTCAAGGATTTATGCTAGCTGTTGGCGGCAATACAGGCATGAGGCCAGAAGCTGGCAAAATTTTGGCTAGACAGCTTACTGTAGAGCAATCCAAAAAAGCTGTAGATATTTTAGTTGATTGGTATGCGGAACATGGGGAACCACGTGAGCGTATGGGAAAACTGTTAGAACGACTTGGTAATCCATTAGAAGGTGTAGAACTATAAATTATTATATTTATACTTCTCATTGATTTATGGTTCTGGTTTATGGATCTTAATCTATAAATGTGCATGGCTAGAAAGTAATCTAACTAAGAGTTCATTAACAACAAAATCATAATAGAATTATTACAAATATAAACACTTATACTATTTCAGGTTTTAATAACATAAATTTTATTAGACCAATATATTCTAAGATTGAAAATTTAGGATATGACATAAACGTAGATAGTATAAGTGTTTTCTTATTGTTATACTTTGATTTTTTGACTAATTAATCAAAAATATTAAATTGTCTTTTTGACTAAATAGGTATTATTTGACTTTTTAAGGATTTTTTTGCTTGACAATTTTTTCCAATGTGATAATATTATACATGCGATTAGCACTCAAAGTTTATGAGTGCTAACAAGAGGTGTCATTATGGATGAAAGAAAACAGCGCATCTTGCGAGCCATAATTGAAGACTACGTTAAATCTGCTGAACCGGTAGGGTCAAGAACCATTGCCAAGAATTATAATCTTGGTATAAGTCCGGCAACAGTGCGAAATGAAATGTCCGATTTAGAGGAATTAGGCTATTTGGAGCAACCTCATACATCGGCTGGACGTATTCCTTCAGCTAAAGGCTATCGCTTATATGTTGATTCTATGTTGAGTCAACAACCTGTTCCATTACAGGATGCTGAAAAAATTGAAATGTTATGGAAACATTCCAATGGGTCGACGAGTGAGCTTTTCTTAAATATGGCTAAATTATTATCTCAAGTTAGCCATAGCATGAGTTTATTCTTAGCTCCAGCTCATGATAGAGCATTGATTAAATACATTCATGTATTGCCCCTCGATTCATATCAAGCTGTCATGGTTGTCATTACAGAGACAGGATCTCTAGATAATGAATTGATGTACTTTAGTGATGGTGTTTCACCTGATCTATTGCAAAGTATGGCTATGCAATTTAGCAATGCATTACAGAATGTAAGTATTGGTCATGTAACGGCTGAAGCATTAGGAACACTGTTGGTTCATATGGAAGGTCCCCAAGGGATTTTGATGATCCTTTCAGAAACATTATTACGAGCAATTAATAAACGTAAGTTGTTCTATTCTGTAGGTACCACGGAGTTGTTAAATCAACCAGAGTTTAAGTCTGTTGAAAAGGTACAACCCTTGCTTTCATTAGTGGAAGAACAAAATCAATTGGGACAACTTTTAAAGGATGATTCACCTACACCTGTGAAGGTAAAGATTGGCGATGAAAATGATACTGAGGCACTACATTCTATGAGTGTGGTACAAGCTGATTTCACAAATCAAGATCAGCCTATTGGTACACTTGCTATTCTAGGACCGACACGTATGGAATATGGTCGTATTATTGGAATGTTGTCTCATATGAAACATATGATGGAATCTATAGTAAAAGAACAAAAATAGAAAGGGCATATAATGGCTGAAGAACAAGACATTAAACAAGAAACAGTAGACGAAACAGCAACGACTACTAATGTAGAGGAACCAGCTGTGGAAGAAACTGAAGAAGTTGTTGCTGACGCTGCTCACGTATTAGATGAGCTTAAAGCAGATTTCGATAATCGGTATAAGCGTTTGCAAGCTGACTTTGAAAACTTCAAACGTCGTACTAATCAAGAAAAAGAGCAACTTGCAGGATATGTTAAAGGGGATGTACTTACAGATTTACTTCCTGTATTAGATAACTTTGAACGAGCTGTTCAAAGTCCAGCAGAAGGTGATGCTAAGGTATTCCTTGATGGATTTATTATGATTCATCAAAACTTGATGGCTATGTTATCTAAACATGGTTTAGCCGTTATCGATGCGGTTGGTAAACCATTTGATCCAAATTTCCATCAAGCAATTATGCGAGTGCCATCAGATGAATATGAATCTGATATGGTATGTGAAGTATTGCAAACTGGCTATACTGTTGATGGTCGTTGTATTCGTCCAGCAATGGTAAAAGTTGTTGAATAGATTATAAAGGTTTTAGGAGGCATATATTATGGCAAAGGTAATTGGTATTGATTTAGGTACTACAAACTCTTGTGTTGCGGTTATGGAAGGCGGCGAACCTACGGTTATTACTAACCAAGAAGGCGCTCGTACAACTCCTTCCGTTGTTGGTTTTGCAAAAAATGGCGAACGTTTAGTTGGTCAATTGGCTAAACGTCAAGCTGTATCTAACCCAGAAAACACAATCATTTCTATTAAACGTCACATGGGTACTGACTACAAAGTAACTGTAGAAGGTAAATCTTATACACCACAAGAAATTTCTGCTATGATTCTTCAAAAAATCAAAGCTGATGCAGAAGCTTACTTGGGCGAACCTGTAAAACAAGCTGTTATTACAGTTCCTGCATACTTTACAGATGCTCAACGTCAAGCTACTAAAGACGCTGGTGCGATTGCTGGTCTTGAAGTACTTCGTATCATCAACGAACCTACAGCAGCTGCTCTTGCATATGGTGTAGATAAAGATGAAGACGGTAAAGTACTTGTATTTGACCTTGGTGGTGGTACATTCGACGTATCTATCCTTGAACTTGGTGATGGCGTATTCGAAGTATTGGCAACATCTGGTAATAATCACCTTGGTGGCGATGACTTCGACCAACGCATTATGAACTACCTTATTGAAGAATTCAAAAAAGAAACTGGTATTGATTTATCCAATGATAAATTAGCTGACCAACGTTTAAAAGAAGCTGCTGAAAAAGCTAAAATTGAATTGTCTGGCGTAGCTAGCACAAATATCAACTTGCCATTCATCACAGCTGATGCTACAGGTCCTAAACACTTGGATGTAACATTGACTCGTGCTAAATTCGAAGAATTAACTGCTGATTTGGTACAAGCTACTATTGAACCTACTCGTAAAGCTATGAACGATGCTGGTTTATCTGCATCCGATATCGATAAAGTATTGTTAGTTGGTGGTTCTAGCCGTATTCCAGCTGTACAAGAAGCTATTAAAAAAGTATTGGGTAAAGAACCAACTAAAAACGTTAACCCTGATGAATGTGTAGCTATCGGTGCTGCTATTCAAGGTGGTGTATTAGTAGGTGAAGTAAAAGACGTATTGTTACTTGACGTAACTCCATTGTCTCTTGGTATCGAAACAATGGGTGGTGTATTCACACGTATTATCGATCGTAATACTACAATTCCTACATCTAAATCTCAAGTATTCTCCACTGCAGCAGATAACCAACCATCTGTAGATATCCATGTATTGCAAGGTGAACGTGAGTTCGCAGCAGATAATAAAACATTGGGTCGCTTCAACTTGGATGGTATCCCAGCAGCTCCTCGTGGGGTTCCTCAAATCGAAGTAACATTCGACATCGATGCTAATGGTATCGTACACGTAAAAGCTAAAGATTTGGGTACTCAAAAAGAACAAAAAATTACAATTACTTCTTCTAGCGGCTTGAAAGAAGAGGAAATCGAACGCATGGTTAAAGAAGCTGAAGCTCATGCAGCAGAAGATAAAGCTAGAAAAGAAGAATTAGATGTTAAAAACAATGCAGATTCCTTGGTATACCAAGCTGAAAAAGCATTGAAAGAACTTGATGGCAAAGGCGATACTGCTTTATTGAAAGAAGTGGAAGAAGCAAAAGATAAATTGAAAAAATCTATCGAAGCTGGCAACATTGAAGACATCAAAAAAGATAGTGAAGCTTTGGAACAACCATTACATAAATTAGCAGAACAAATGTATGCAGCAGCACAACAAGCTCAACAAGCAGCTGGTGGTGCAGATCAAGGTCAACAACAAACAAAATCTGATGACAATGTAGTTGATGCTGATTACACAGTAGTGGATGACGACAAGAAATAAGAAGGGTTGGTAACTAATGGCACGTGATTATTATGACATCCTAGGGGTTAGTAAAAATGCCTCTCAAGATGAAATCAAAAAAGCCTTTCGTAAAAAGGCACGCCAATACCATCCAGATGTAAATAAAGATAATCCAAAGGAAGCGGAAGCAAAGTTTAAAGAAGCTAACGAAGCTTACGAAGTATTGTCTGACGAAACTAAAAAAGCTCAATATGACCAATTCGGCCACGACGCCTTCAAACAAGGAGGCGGCGCTGGCGCCGGTGGTTTCCAAGGTGGCTTTGGCGGTTTCGGTGGTCAAGCTGGCGGCTTTGGTGATATCTTTGGCGACATTTTTGGTGGCATGTTTGGCGGTGGACGCCAACAACAAGGCCCTCAAAAAGGTAATGACTTGCGCGAAGATATTGATATTTCCTTTGAAGATGCAGCCTTTGGTAAATCTATGGAAATAGAAGTGCATCGTCATGAAGAATGTGATCACTGTCATGGTACTGGTGGTGAGCCAGGATCTCGTGTCGATACTTGTCCAAACTGTCATGGTTCTGGTCAAGAAGCGGTTATTCAAAATACTCCGTTTGGACGTATGCAATCCGTTCGCACTTGTTCCCGCTGTCATGGTACTGGTAAAAGCATTGAAAAACCTTGTTCCAAATGTCGTGGAACAGGTGAAATGTTGGCAAAACGTAAAATCTCTATCAAAATTCCAGCAGGTGTAGATAGTGGTTCCCGCTTACGCGTTGCTAATGAAGGTGAACCTGGTATCTTAGGTGGTCCAAAAGGTGATCTTTACGTATATATCTTCGTTCGTCCTCATAAGGAATTTGAACGAAATGGTAATGACGTTATTAGCCGTGTAAATATTAGCTTTGCTCAAGCTGCATTAGGTGCGACTATACAAGTTAACACCTTAGATGGTAAAGTAGAGTTAAAGATTCCGGAAGGTACTCAAACGGGAACGGCATTCCGCGTAAAGGGCAAAGGTATTCCATATTTGCGTAACCCTAAACAACGGGGGGACCAACATATTGTAGTAACTGTCCAAACGCCTAAGAAGTTGACAGACACTCAACGTGAGTTATTATTACGCTTTGCAAATGAAAGCAACGAAGATGTTAATAACTTACAAGTGAGCAAAAGTCTCTTTGAAAAAATTAAGGACTGTTTGACTAAATGAACAGCTCATGTGAAGAAATGGTTTGTTCCATCACATTCCCTATAAAGGAGCATATATGCAATGGATAGAAGTATCCATTGTCTGTGAAAGAGTAGCCACCGATGAGGTGACTACTCTTTTTGACGATTATGCAGACAATGGAATTATAGAAGAAGATGTAGAAAATCAACCAAATTTAATTAAATTAACAATGTATGCAGATCCATCTTTGGATTTAGATACAATTAAGTCAGATTTAAAAAATCGTCTTACAGAGGCCAATATTAGTGTTACATCAATTGATACTACTATATTAGATGAATCTACATGGCTCAATTCTTGGCAGCAATATATTGAACCCACAGAAATTCTACCAAATTTAATTATTAAACCAGCTTGGCAGGAATATGATAATGTGGATCACAAAACTATTATTGAAATCGATTCAGATATTTCCTTTGGTACTGGATCCCATGAGACTACACGAACTTGTGCAGAGTTATTAAAATCTTATAGTGAATCTATGGATCTTAATACAGTTACTTGTTTAGATATTGGTACTGGTACTGGTATTCTTTTATTGATCGCAGCCCAGTTAGGCATCAAACATTTAGTTGGTATTGATATAGAAGAGTATGCTGCTAATCAAGCGCGTATTAACTGTGAGAATAATCATGTATCAGCTGAAATAATTTGTGGTAATTTGGATAGTGATTTCAATGGTACTGCTCAAATAATATTAGCGAACCTAACTGTAGATCCTCTTAAAATACTATTACCTCAAATTGGTAAGAAACTGGATGATCAAGGCATTTTAATCATTAGTGGTATTATAGATGATCGTTATGATGAAATCATGCCATATATTGAGGCTAATTGGCATATTATTGAGGAGCGCATTGCAGGGCCTTGGCATACATTTGCGCTAGAAATGCGATGAAAAAGATTTTTATTCCTACACCATTAGATGAAACCATAGAATTACCGACAGATGTAACACATCATGTGTTACATGTATTTCGTCATAATATGGAGAAACCCATAACTGTTACCGGCAGTGACAATCGTTGTGGTACATATCAAATTACAGAAGAAATAGATGGTAAAGCTCAAGCAAAACTTATTGAATACGTAGAGTCAAATGTATCTTCTAATCGTACTATCCTTGTTCAATCCTTATTAAAAGGTGAAAAGCTAGAGTGGGTTCTACAAAAGGCGACAGAGTTAAATGTAGATACAGTCTATCTTGTATCTACCGCTAATTGTGTTGCTAAATATGATGACAAGAAATTACAAACAAAGGCTACTCGTTGGGAGAAAATAATGCTAGAAGCAGCTCAACAATGTGGTCGAAATCAACTGCCAACACTTGTAGTCGGTGAAAAGCTTTCACAAGTATTAGAAATCGAATCCAACGCACTAAAATTGGTAGCCTATGAAAATGAAGATGGACATACTATTAAAGATATTCTTTCGCAGGTCAACTCTGATGAGTCTATTACAGACATACTAATCTGTATTGGTCCTGAAGGGGGCTATCAAGAGAAGGAAATCAATGCTATTATAGAGAGTGGTGGAAAATCAGTTTCCCTTGGTAATACTATTTTGCGAGCTGAAACGGCTGCTATTGGATCATTAGCGATGATTCAATATGAATTAGAACTATAAATTAAAGAAGAATAGAGAGGTGCAATGAAAACCGTTGCGTTTACAACCTTAGGGTGTCGTGTCAATCAATATGATACAGATGCTATGAAAGGTTTATTTTTACAAAATAAATACGAAGCTGTAGACTTCGATGAAAAAGCAGATATCTATGTAATTAATACATGTTCTGTAACGAATATGGGGGAAAAGAAATCCCGTCAATTGATTCGCAAAGCGAAGCGTCAAAACGAAGATGCCTATGTGATTGTAACTGGTTGTTATGCTCAGCTTGATCCAGATGCAATTGCTGCTATCGATGGTGTTAATCTCGTTATCGGCACCAATAACCGGTCTAAAATCGTTGAGCTCGTAGAACAATTGGAATCTACTGAGCGTCAAATCAATGCTGTACGGGATATCATGAACGAATCCAACTTTGAAGAAATGCCATTATATGGTAATGAATCTGATAAAGCTCGTGCATTTATGAAAATTCAAGAAGGTTGTAATAACTACTGTGCCTTTTGTATCATTCCTTATACTCGAGGAAAATTAAAATCTCGTAAAGTTGATGATATTGTACAAGAAGCAAAACGATTAGTAGAACATGGATTCCATGAAATCGTATTAACGGGCATTCATTTGGGAAATTACGGCGTTGAATTGCCAGGTCGTCCTACATTAGCCGATGTAGTCAAAGCTTTATTAGAGATTCCTGATTTATACCGCATTCGTTTCGGGTCTATTGAATCAGTAGAGGTTTCTGATGAGTTAGTAGAATTAATGGCTACTAATAAACGTGTTTGTCCACATTTGCATTTACCTCTACAAGCCGGTTCTGATCATGTATTAAAGTTGATGAAACGCCATTATACATTGCAAGAATATAAAGATTTGATTGCAAGTTTACGTTCTCGTATTAAGGATTTATCAATTACCACTGATATCATTGCAGGATTCCCGCAAGAAACAGATGAAGACTTTGAAGAAACATTAAATACAGTTCGTGAAATTGGGTTTACCCATATTCACGCCTTCCCATATTCTATTCGTGAGGGCACACCTGCAGCTTCTATGTCAGATCAAGTACCAGAAGCTGTAAAGAAAACCCGTGTGGCGCTTTTAAATGGTCTTAGCCAATCAGGTTATGAAACGTACGCAAAATCTCGCATTGGTAAGCCTGGTGAGATTCTCATCGAAAAAGAGGAGAATGGATACTACATGGGCTTAACAAATGAGTATGTAAATGGTAAAGTTAAATCAGATGGGACACATAAAATTGGTGATCTCATTGGTGGTACTGTTGTAGGTTTAGAAGATAATTATTTGATTATTGAATAAGGAGCTATAGTATGAGTGACTGCATTTTCTGTAAAATTATCAACGGTGAAATTCCATCTAAAAAAGTATTAGAAAACGATAAATTCTATGCATTCCATGATATTGAGCCAGTGAAAAAAGTACATGTTTTAATCGTGCCTAAAAACCACGTTTCCAATATTGCTCATCTTAACGAAAATAATGAAGACTATGTAGAAGGTTTATTACCATTTGTTCGTGATGTAGCGAAAGAACTTGGCATTTCTAAAGATGGTTATCGTTTGATTTTTAATACTGGTAAAAAAGCTGGTCAAACTGTATTCCATATGCATGCTCATCTCTTAGGTGGCGAAGAAATGGGATGGCCAGAAGCTTAATATTAGGTATAATGTATTCTTTTTATAATACTTATTAAAATTCCTATAAAATATACCGGAAAATATTGACAACATCTATACCTATACATATAATATTATATGTGCGTATGTAAATTATCAGCACTTCCCGAGATTATTTTTGGAGGGAGGGATATAGATGTCTGAAATCAAAGTCGGTAAAAACGAAACGCTTGAAAGTGCTCTTCGTCGATTCAAACGCTCCTGCCAAAAAGCGGGTGTTTTGTCTGAAGTAAGAAAACGCGAACACTACGAAAAACCAAGCGTAAAAAGAAAGAAAAAATCTGAAGCAGCAAGAAAACGCAAATTCAGAGCATAAGATGATTACCCTAATTCTGCCTTTTCATGGCTTCATGAAATCCAGAATTAGGGTTTCTTTATATTATTTTATCTATAATATAATAATGTTGTATGACTAAATGTGTTATATCTTTGCAAGCTGTAAAGATTAACCTTTATAATAGTATGATGTAGTTTATTATTAATTAAAATAGATCAGGAGGATACAATGAGCTTAAAAGATCAATTAAAAGAAGATATGAAAGCTGCTATGAAAGCACGTGAAGAAGGTAAAACTGCTCTTTCTGTAATTCGAATGGTTAATAGTGCTATTAAGAATACAGAAATCAATGATAAAGTTGAGCTTGATGATAATGGTATTCTTGGTATTTTAGCAAAAGAAATGAAAACTCGCCAAGACTCCTTAACTGAGTTTGAAAAAGCAGGCCGTGAAGATTTAATCGCTCATGTAAAAGAAGAAATGGCTGTACTACAAAAATATTTACCAGCTCAGATGAGTGAAGATGAAATTCGTACAGTTGTTAAAGAAGCTATTGCTGCCTGTGGTGATGCTGTAAATATGGGTAATGTTATGAAACATGTAATGCCTAAAACTAAAGGCCGTGCGGATGGCAAGGTAGTTAATAATATCGTTAAAGAGTTACTTGGTTAATAGTATTCTATATATTATATAAGATAGATATGATTATATGACTTTATATAAAATTTTAAGAGATTAATGAAATTCTATAGAAAGTTATTGACACATATTTTCAACATATGATACTATAAATTCAACAAAATATTTAGTCAATGAAGACTCCACGTTAGATATATGTATTTTTATATCTATTTGTTGGAGTCTTTTTTATAAGTTTTAGGAGGAACTCATATGTCTACTACTAATGAATTATTGTATTACATTCCTGCAGGCCAATATGGTAAAGAAGGTGTACTAGCATTACTAGAACAACATCCAGAAATTAAATTCGTATCTCTTGTAGGTATCGACTTGGCAGGTAATGATACAGATGAAAAAATTCCTATGTCTGCATTCTTTGATGATTATGAAGCATTCTTTGAAGGTCGTGCAGTGCAAACTGACGGTTCCTCTGTAGTACTTACAAACATTGCTACATTAAATAATGCACGTGTAGATATGTGGGGCGATCCAAGTGTAAACTGGTTCGTTGATTATAACTATGAAAATATCGATGAAGCAACAGGTTTACCAACTGGTACACTTCGTATTCCTGCATTCTTAATGCATAACTATCGTTATGTTGATTCACGTTCTATCTTAAAAAATAGCTGTGACTATGTTCGTGCAGAATTATTATCTTTGATTAAAGAACATGGTCTACCTGGTATGCCTCATGTGAAAGCTGATGACGTTGTAGATATTATTTTCACATCTGCTACTGAATTGGAATTCTGGGTAAAAACCCCATCTAGAACAGTTACTAAAAAAGAATTATCCGTATCCCAAAAATTACAAGAACAATACTGGCAACGTACTCATGGTACAGTTCGTACTGCCTTAGAACAAGCAGTGGAACGTCTAGATCAATATGGTATGGAAGCAGAAATGGGCCATAAAGAAGTAGGTGGCGTTAAAGCTAAACTTGATGAAGATGGTCATGAAGCAGTAGTATTAGAACAATTGGAAATCGACTGGAAATTCTCTGGTAATCCATTACAAACAGCAGATAATGAATTACAAGCTCGTATTATTGTTCGTGAAGTATTCCGTGAAAATGGTCTTGATGTAACATTCAATGCGAAACCTATTATTGGTGTAGCTGGTTCTGGCGAACATACACACTTTGGTGTTATGGCTAAATTGAAATCTGGTAAACTTGTTAACTTGTTCAGCCCAGAAGATATGCGTAAAGAATCTGCTAGCTCCTTAGGTATTGGTGCAATCATGGGTTTATTGAAACACTACGAAGCAATCAATCCATTCATTAGCTCCACAACAGACTCCTTAAATCGCTTGAAACCTGGTTTTGAAGCGCCAGTATGTATCGTTACATCCCTAGGTAATGATCCTTCTGAACCTAGCCGTAACCGTACAATCCTTTGTGGTTTGATTCGAGATATCGATAATCCTATGGCTACACGCTATGAATTGCGTTCTCCAAACCCTTACACAAACACATATACTGCATTAGCATTAATTTTTATCTCTGCATTTGATGGTATGAAATATGCTATTACATCTGGTAAAACTCAAGCTCAATTAGAAGCAGAGCTTTCTAAGAAAGTTGGCGAACCAGCTGAATACCTTGCTACAAATCGTGCTTATCGTTCTGAAAAAGATGTCTTTGAAGATTTCACTCAAGAAGAACGTAATCAAATGTTTGGTATCGCACCTGCAACTGTTTGGGAAAATATAAAAGGTTATGAAAATCATCCTGAATTAGTAGAAACCCTAGCTCAAGGCAATGCATTTGCTAAGGATTTAATGGATTCCTTCATTGCTTCAATTTTGAAACGTTGGAAACTCGTATTAGCAAACCGTTTAATTCCTAATAACCTTGAAACTGTACGTAAAATGATTGCACTTCATACAGATAGCCGCAATAGCGTAGATGATAAACGTTTCGCAGAAGTTAACGACTTACGTTTCTATCTTGCTAAAGATAGTGATGATCGTAAATCTTTATTTACACGTCTAATTGATGCACTCAATGCAGGTGAATATGACTTAGCATCTCAATTACAAATTGAAATGAATGATAAAATGGAAGAATTAGAAGCTAAATACGCTAATTATAGTAAAAATATTTTCTAATAAAACCAATTTACTAATAAAAATGGCCTCTACCGTATGATCTGCACCCATTTTCTTGGACAGATATAATTAAGCTACTTTTTGGGAATGAGTTCGGTATTCTACCGGACTC
>CAKPXR010000002.1 GCA_934202215.1 uncultured Veillonella sp. | reverse complement strand
AAATTGAACAGTATCCTAATCTACAATTTTATTAACTTCTTCAAGAAAGACATCCAAGGGAGTTCTATAATTTAGAAAATTCATAAAGATAATTACTAATAATAAGTAAACTAAAAACGACTACTTTCACAGATATACATCTGATCTAGTAGTCGTTTATTATAAGGAGTAAAAAACAAATTGGGCTTATAAACGCAACGATTTATATGGTAGCCTCACTAGCAACTTGAATTATACTTCAGTATTTTTCAATTGGTCATTACCAACGCCTGTTTTTTGAAGGATTAATAAGATAATACTCATTGCCATGCCTACTACAGTAGCAAGGCCCATACCTTTCAATACAACAGGACCTACAGCAAGTTCCGCACCGCTAAGACCTACAACGAGGATAACGGATGTTAAAATCATGTTCACAGGATTTGTATAATCTACTTTGCGTTCTACAAGCATACGCAAACCAGATGCTGCAATGATACCAAACAAAAGAATAGATACACCACCCATAACTGGTACTGGAATAGCATGAATAAGAGCCGCTACTTTACCTACAAAAGAGATAATCATAGCAAGAACTGCAGCACCACCGATAACCCATACACTGAAGCAACGAGTGATAGCGAGTACACCGATATTTTCACCATATGTCGTATTTGGTGTAGCACCAAAGAAACCAGAAAGAATGTTTGCAAGACCATCACCTAGTAAAGAACGTTGTAAACCTGGTTCTTTCATTAAGTCTTTTGATACGATATTGCTCGTTACAACTAAGTGACCTACATGTTCAGCAAATACTACAAAAAGTGCTGGCATAATCATAATAATAGCATTGATATCAAATACAGGCATACCATAGAACTGTGGTAAGGAGAACCAAGGTGCAGCCTCTACGCCAGAGAAATCAACAACCCCCATAAAGGCAGATAATATGTAACCAGAAACAACGCCAATAAGAACAGGGATTACTGCTAAGAAGCCTCGGAACACAACAGTACCAAGCAAAGTAACAACTAAGGAAAACATAGAGATAAATACAGCTTGACTGTGACTCATCCCCAAGTCTTGATTACCAATAAGACCAGACATACTCATCGCTACTGGAGCCAATTCTAAACCGATAATAGCAACGATAGCACCCATGGCAGCCGGCGGGAATAACTTATCAATCCAACGAGTACCAATATAGCGAACTAGAACGGATAAAATCACAAAGGATAAACCAAATACAACGAAGGCACCTTTAGCTGCCTCATATCCAAGACCTGCAGATAATACACCAGCTACAGGAGCAATGAAAGCAAAGCTAGAACCGAGGTATGCAGGGATTTTACCTTTACATACGAATAGGTATAACAATGTGCCAATACCATTCATAAATAAAGCTGTTGCAGGATCTACTTTTAACAAATATGGTACTAATACAGTAGAACCAAACATAGCAAACAAATGCTGGAAACTAAGTGGCAACATACGGCCCCATGATGGGCGTTCTGAAATATCAATATAATCCTTCATTTTTTCCTCTCACCACGATAACAACACTAACCTCCAATGCTATACCTGTTAAGATATGGCATTGGAATTTACACATATATGCTACTCTTATAAAACACAAGAATACTCATCAATTTTTAGGTTTAAGACGCCTGCCTGTAGGATTCCGCCCTACTCCAGGTCTAAAAGGCCCCGGCATTTCAGTCTTATCAGTATCTTTAAGGGTCCTAGGTTTGAAGCGGCTTTGTGTTTCTTCACGCAAAGATGGCAAGTCATCAGCAGTACCAACTTGTTTCACACCTTCTACATTACGCCGACCAACACTAGCTAACAAACCTATAGCCATAAAGTTCATTAACAATGAGGAACCACCATAACTAATAAATGGCAAAGGTACACCTGTTACAGGCATAATCCCACAAACCATGGCAATGTTAAATAATGCTTGTCCACTGATGAGCAAAGTTATCCCCATAGCTAACCATTTACCAAATTCATCACGGGATCGATTCGCAATGCGGAAGCCAAAGTATGTGAAGGCCGCCACTAAAAGAACTACAAAGACCGCACCAATAAAGCCCATTTCTTGAGCCCACACAGCAAATGCAAAGTCTGTATGTGCCTCTGGTAAATAAAAGTACTTAGATGTACCTTGCATAAAGCCTTCGCCAAGGAATCCACCAGATCCTACAGCTAAAAGGCCTTGTACAGTTTGATAGCCCATATCTTGGGCATGAGGCCATGGATCAAACCACGACTGAATCCGTTCCCAGCGATACGGCGACATACGAGCTGCAATAAAACCTATAACACCAGCCACAGCAAAGGCACCACCAAAGAATCTACCATCAAAGCCCGCTAAATAAATAAGTATAAAGGAAAAGCCAAAGATCAAAACAGTTGTACCCATATCAGGTTGCAAAATTGTTAAGACTGCAAAGATTATAGGCCAAACTAACATTGGCAACATATAACCTACCCGTTCACTCACATAACCTTGTAAATTCGTTAATGGATTATTATACCTTGATTTTCCCCATTTTCTCATTGTACTCAGCTTAGCAGATGTCCATATTATAGCGGCTAATTTAGCAAATTCTGAAGGCTGTATCGATACGGGACCAATCACAATCCAGCGGCGAGCGCCATTAATAACAGAGCCGGCCACGAGAACTAGAATCATCCCGATTAGAGTAGCAATCATTATGCGTTGCAACATATGTGATTTTTGCAATTGTCTATAATCATAACGATATAAAACAACACCTATTGCCATGGAAAACAATAGGAACCCCATATGTTTAGTAAAGTACCCTAAAAGTCCTGTATTTTCATAAATAGAGTTAATATAGGTGGCACTAAAGATATTCACACTACCTATAATCGTGATTAACAATATAGGTAAAAGCATACCTTGTAAATCATTTTTAAAGAATGAGCCCCACCGACTATCCCCCTTATTCGGTGTTTCCATATTAAGCCTCCTTTTGTACTTTTGGCTTAATCGCTTCTAAGCGGAAAATAGGTTGTCCCTTAGCACTAAATTTCTCTTCATACTCAGTTTTTACATTTGGAAGATCTGTACTATGTAAATCATAGGTTACATTTTTAAGTTCCCACCCACATTCTTTAAATTCTTCAAGAGAGAACATAAATAAACCTTCATTATCAGTTTTAAAGTGAACCTCACCACCATCTTTTAAAAGGCGAGCATAACGGTCCAAGAAAGTATGATATGTGAGACGACGTTTTGCATGTTTTGCTTTAGGCCATGGATCACAAAAATTGATATAAAAACGATCTACTTCACCAGGTGTTACAACCTCTTCAATACCAGCGATATCGAAAAGAGATACTTTAGCATTATCTCGCTCGGCTTCAAAGATTTTTTGTGCTGCATAATAAATTACGCCTATTTGAACTTCAAAACCTACAAAGTTTGCATCTGGATACGCTTCAGACATGCCTGCAATAAAACGACCTTTCCCTGTACCAAGTTCCATATATAATGGACGTTCAGGATGTACAAATAACTCACGCCATTTGCCCTTATACTGTTCTTGACCAGACAAAATGATATGAGAGTCATATTCATGGATAGCTTCATCAATCCATGGTTTTCTACGAAGGCGCATACTTTCTCCTTACATCTATATTAATGTTCATTAATTATAATTATTATTACAGGTTATATACCTATCTTATTAATTATAGAAAAGGGGGAGTTAAACGTCAATTACATTTCCCTTCTCCAACACATAAAAAGACCTACTTCTCAAGAAGTAGGTCTTTTTATGTGTTTAGAAAATCAAAGCTTCAAGATTTTCAATTTGATATTTGCTGAGGCCAAGCTCAGATAAACTCTTTTCAGACGCAGCGAATAGATTATTTTTACCTACACGCGTACCTAAAGCTGCAGCAGCAACCAATTCACGGTCCAATTTACCAAGGCGAGAGCGATTACGATTTTGCGGTTTTGGTTTCTTCATACGGAATGTATTGTATTGAACCGCTTCTTTTGTATCCTCATTTTTAGCCTTAGCCAAAGCCGCCCCATTAGTGCCATTCCCCAATAAAGCACTAAGTCCTGTTTGCTTTGGAACCATTTTTTCGTAATCAGCACCAAACTCAGGGCGCTCCTCACGTAATTGATCAAATGTAGCTAACGCTGCATTCATTTGCTTTAAACCAGCAGCAGAGTAAAGTTGACGAATCGCAATACTCACCTCTTGCGGTGTCAACGTACCTCGCTCAATAGCAGAGGCGATTGTACTTTTCAATGCACCTTGATCACCGGATGCTGTATAGCGACCGATATCAACTAAGTCTTTTTGACGTGCATTAAGTTCTTTAGGCGTATATATGTTTATCTCAGATATGGACGGTGCTTGCTTAGAAGGCTGTTCCCCCGCCCCATTAGCCTCAAACATATAGCCACCGGCGACGATGGCCAAGGCTAATGTTAAGGTTAATACTTTTTTCAACGTCTTACAATCTCCCTTTTCATTAATACTTACTTATATAATACTATAATTTTTTTGTACATTAACAACAAACTTGTTCTACTGTAATACATACTGTAGGTAATATTATATAATACTTCATCTAATTTTTATAGTCCTATTCGAAAAAAATCTATATTTTTTTAACAAGTTTTATATATTTATAAATTATAAGGCATCAAAAAAAGCAGAAAACATATAATAACCATTGATGTTTACTGCTTTTATTTGAAAAAATAATTAATTAAAATTTTATAAAATTAAAAGGCTAACAGTTGTTTTGCATCCTCTACAATTTGGTTCAAGGATACACCATTTTTATATAATAATTCACTTGCATCATAACGATCGTAGAATTCTTTAGCAATACCATAGTTTTTAACGCGCACATCAGATGGGCCATAGAAACTAGCGACACGTTGGCCCCAACCGCCTTCAACTACACCATCTTCCAAAGTAAATACTACAGAATGATTTGCTTTCAACTCTTCCAGTAATGCTTCATCAAGGCCAGAAGCAAATTTAGGATTAACTACGGTTGCATGAATACCGTCTTTAGCCAATTCATCAGCCACTTGATTAGCTAGATGATAGAAATTACCAAGCCCTAATAAGGCAATGCGTTCACCACGACGAGTCACTTCAGATTTATTTAAAATGCTGTAATCAGTCGTATCGGCTACACCAGTAGATGTAAATTCACCTACAGGAACACGAATAGCCACAGGATACTCGTGTTGATGCACTGCATATTCAGTCATAGCCAACAATTCTTCATTATTAGTAGGTGCTAAGTATACTAAATTAGGAATGCTAGTAAGCATAGGTATATCAAAGAACCCTAAATGCGTGACATCGTTCATTCCATATACAGATGCCATATGATTGATGATGACTGCACTGTTATTATTGACGCAAAGATCTTGAACCAATTGGTCATAAGCGCGTTGTAAGAAGGTACTATCTACACTGAACACTGGCTTAGCACCATTTTTAGCGATACCAGAACTCATTGCAATAGCATGTTCTTCTGCAATCCCTACATCAATATATTGTTTACCAGCTTCGTTACGCCATTCAGCGTTAAAGCCAAAGCCACCTGGTGTCCCTGCATTAATAGCTACCACTGTTGGATCTACTTTAATTTGTTCCATCAAATAGTCCGCAATTGTACCAGCATAGGTCGGACCATGATATTCCTTTTTGAGTTTACCTGTTTCTAAATCAAAAGGCATTGTCCAATGGAAGGCTTCTTTATTTTGCTCTGCAATGGCATAACCCTTCCCCTTTTGAGTAACGATGTGTAAAACGATTGGATGATCAATGTCTTTTACATCCTTGAATACATTGATCAATGTTTCTAAATCATTACCCTTTGCTACAAAACGATAGTCTAAACCAAGGGCCTTAAAAATATTATTAGAGCTTTCACCATTAGTCTGGCGTAATTCACGAAGGCCACGATACAAACCACCATGGTTTTCTGCAATGGATTGGTCATTATCGTTAACGATAATAATCATATTACTATCTAATGTGGCCGCATAATCTAGACCTTCAAAGGCTTCCCCACCAGATAAAGAACCATCACCAATAATAGCAATAATATTTTCAGAGTCGCCCTTTAAATTTCGAGCAGTAGCCAGGCCAGATGCTAAGGAGATAGATGTGGATGTATGACCAATGTTGAAGAAATCATGCTCACTTTCAGTAGGATCTGTATAGCCCGTCACATCATCATAATGATCATGATCTAAGAACGCCAATGCACGACCGGTAACCATCTTATGTACATAGGACTGATGAGATACGTCATATACAATCTTATCTACAGGAGAGTTAAATACATAGTGCAAGGCCATGATCAGTTCTGCTACGCCCATCGGTGGACCAAAATGGCCGCCGTGCTCAGAGACCTTTGTCATAAGTGCTTGACGAGCTTGTGCTGTTAAATCTGTTAATTCAGAAATAGATAAGCCTTTTAAATCGGCTGGAGATTTTATATCAATTAAGTTCATATTTTTCCTTTCATTAGGTGTCATAAGTTATAAATAATACTGGAATTTGTATTGTCTTACTAACCGTGCTATACTGTATTTCCAATATGAAACAAGTATAAAACTTAAAGTTAGGTTTAAGTCAATACACCTTACATTTACAATTTTTATATCCATCTATAAATGACATATATATTAAGAGGTTCCATGACATATACTGTTGGGGAAATCGCAAAAAAACTAAATGTGGCACCTTCTACATTGCGTTACTATGATAAAGAAGGTCTATTACCCTTCGTAGAACGTTCTGCTGGTGGTATCCGTGTATTCCATGACACAGATATGGATTGGCTAGAATTGATCGAATGCATGAAGCATACAGGTATGCCTATAAAAGAAATCAAACATTTTATCGACTACTGCGTCGAAGGTGATAGTCGCATTAATGAAAGATTATCTATTATCAGAAATCAACGAGATCGCGTATTAGTAGAAATCGAACACCTACAAACACGCTTGTCCATGCTAGAATTTAAAACATGGTTTTATGAACAAGCTCAGGCAAAGGGAACTACTAGTTTTTATGAAAGCTTAACACCTGATGATGTTCCTGTAGAGTATCATAAATATTTCGAACGCAAATGGCGCTCTGATAAAAAAGCCACTGAAAAAGGTGAAGCACCTAAAAAATATAGAGCTGTATAACAAAGAGGAACTATCCAATGGATAGCTCCTCTTTTTGTATAGCAAAAAGGCAGTACAACCAAATGGTTATACCGCCTTGATTCATCAATTATTCAGCAGTGAATGGCAATAAAGCAATTGCACGTGCACGTTTGATAGATGTAGTCAATTTGCGTTGATGTTTTGCGCAAGTACCGGAAATACGACGAGGTAAGATTTTGCCGCGTTCAGTCGTGAAACGACGAAGTTTAGCAACGTCTTTATAGTCGATTTGATCGATATGGTCTGCACAGAAAACGCATACTTTTCTTCTTGGCTTTCTGCCTCTATCTCTTCTCATTGCGAATCCTCCTTTTCGAATTAGTAGGAGTCCCTGACACTAGAACGGGATGTTTTCGTCATCGCCGCCTGTACTGAAACTATCAAAATTGGACCCACCTTCGAAAGAATTAGTATTCATATCAAGGGATTGGCCCACAAAGTTCGCTACTACTTCAGTAACGTACCGTTTTTGACCGTCCTGAGTCTCGTAAGAACGAGTTTGCAAACGACCTTCTACAAAGCAACGACTGCCTTTACGAAGATTGCCTGCCGCTTCACCAAGTTTACCCCAAGCAACACAATTGATGAAAGCAGTTTGTTCTTTCGTCTCATTTGTTGTGGAATCAATATAGGTGTTTGTGGCAGCTACTGTGAAAGTTGCTACCGCACGACCAGTTTTGGTATAGCGTACTTCAGGATCACGAGCTAAATTACCTAGAATTTGTACAGAGTTCATGTTTTCCTCCAGGCTTTAATTATGCTTCGTGTTTAACAATTAGATGTCTTAGGACTTCATCGTTGATTTTCAATACACGATCGATTTCTTTGATTTCAGCAGGTGCTGCTTCAAAGTTAATCAATACGTAAAAACCGTCAGTGAATTTCTTCACAGCGTAAGCAAGACGACGCTTGCCCCAACGATCTACCTTTTCTACTGTGCCGCCTACACGAGCAATTAAAGCTTCTACTTTTTCAATAACAGCGTTAGTTGCTTCCTCTTCAGCTGGTTTCACAATAAACATGACTTCGTATTTGTTCATACAAAATCACCTCCTCTTTCGGACTAATGCCCCTATCGACACATAGGGGTAGGAAGTGCTTACCATCAATAAGCCTTACTATTATAACTTATAAATAAAATGAAAGCAAGTAGTTCTTAAAAAGCACTTACCACTTACTTTCATTTTATTTTATATGAAGATAATGTTCATCCGTTGGATAGGCGATAATAGCACAGATAATTACAAATATTGCAATAACTGCCATCATAGGAAATGCCGTATCATGCGGCAAAAATGTAAGAATCAAAGATGATATAATACCACTGCCATATTGCATAGATCCTAATAAGGCCGCTCCAGAACCAGCCATTTTCCCAGCCCTATCCAAAGCCAATGCATTCGTAACAGCGGCGATGACACCATTCATAGAGAAGAATAAAAAACAGCCTACCACAATGAGTAGTAATGAAGTATATCCAATCACCATCAAAGCCATAACCACAACTACAGAAATTGCAGAAAATAATGACGCATATCGCAATAATTTATCTAGTCTTATAGTACTTACAATACGACGGTTTACGGCGCTGAGAATCATAACGCCAATTATATTAAGACAAAATAAATATCCATAATATTCTGTTGGCACTAAAAATACATCAATATAAACGTATGGTGATGCCGTTAAAAATGCATATATGGAAATATAAAAACAAGTCACACAAAGAGTATATTTCATAAAACCCTTATTACGCAACAAAATCCAATAATTTTTGTATGTAGCTGCTATAGAGCGCGTGCTACGCTTTTCTTCAGGGTGCGTTTCAGGTAACACAATGATTCCCAGAAGCATAATGAACGCAACAATAGCTAGTAACCAAAATATGCTATGCCAAGAATGCCATAGTAATAGATGTCCTCCTATCATCGGCCCCGCAATGGGAGCTATAGCCATAACAATGGCCAATGTAGATAACATTTTTGCCGCCTCAGTACGGCCATATAAATCACGTATCATAGCACGTGATAACATGGGACCCACACAAGCACCAAAGGCCTGAAACACACGACAGGCTAACAACTCATACATAGATGTAGATAAAGCACATCCAACAGATCCAACAACAAAAATAACCATCCCTATTAACAATGGTATTTTTCGTCCAATTTTATCGCTGATAGCGCCCCAGAATAGTTGCGCAAAAGCAAACCCTACAAGAAATCCCGTTAAGGTTAATTCTGCATCACCATGAAGGTCTCGCCCCATGACTGGCATTGCAGGCAGATAAATATCTGTCGATAACGACGTACATGCCATCAGGGCACTTAATATAGAAGTAAAAAGCCAGCCCTTATTGCTAATCGTAGGCATATAAATACCGCTTTCATATAAAATCACACTATAATATATATTAATTTTGATTATATCAAAAATAGAGTTAATGACATATATAATTCTAACTTCTAACTAAAATTCTATAGAAAATCCTTGCGTCATTATTCTCTATAATTTACTATATATAGAGAAATCTAATTATAAAAAGGAGTCATCATGGCTAATATTAATGAAAACTATTTAAACCTACAAGGTTCTTATTTATTTGCTAACATTGCTAAAAAAGTAGCGGATTATCAAGTAGCTCATCCAGATGCAGATATCATCCGTCTTGGTATTGGTGATGTTACATTACCACTTGTTCCAGCTATCGTTGATGCTATGGGCAAGGCTGTCCAAGAAATGGGCAAAGCAGAAACATTCCGTGGTTACGGCCCTGAACAAGGTTATGACTTTTTACGTCAAGCTATTATTGATGGCGATTACAAACCATTAGGTTTAGATATCGCAATTGATGAAGTATTCGTATCCGACGGTGCTAAATCTGACGTTGGTAACATTCAAGAATTATTCAGCGAAGATAATATCATCGCTATTACAGACCCAGTGTACCCTGTATATCTTGATTCCAATGTTATGGGCGGTCGTACTGGCGAAGCAGTTGATGGCATCTTCCAAAAAGTTGTATACCTTCCTACATACGCAGAAAATAACTTCTCTCCAGAATTTCCTTCTGAAAGAGTAGACATCGTATACCTTTGCTCTCCTAATAATCCTACAGGTACTGTTTTGAGCCGTACTCGTTTAACAGAATGGATCAAATGGTGCAAAGATAATGATGCAATTTTGATGTTTGACTCTGCTTACGAAGCTTTCATCAGTACAGAAGACACTGTAAAATCCATTTACGAAATCGAAGGCGCTCGTGAAGTTGCAATCGAATTCCGTTCCTTCTCCAAAACTGCAGGTTTCACTGGTACACGTTGTGCTTACGCAGTTGTACCAAAAGAAGTAACAGGTAAAACTAAATCCGGCGAACGACATCCTTTAAACCCTATGTGGAATCGTCGTCAATGTACTAAATTCAACGGTGTACCTTATATCGTTCAACGTGGTGCAGAAGCAGTATATTCTAAAGAAGGTCGCGAACAAACCCGTGCTAATATCGCATACTACAAAGAAAATGCTCGTATCATTAAAGAAGGTCTTGAATCCATCGGTCTAACTGTATACGGCGGTGTAGACGCGCCATACATTTGGCTAAAAACTCCTGGCAGCATGACTAGCTGGGAACTTTTCGACCTCTTGCTCGAAAAAGTTCAAATCGTATCTACTCCAGGTTCTGGCTTTGGTCCTCACGGTGAAGGTTACCTTCGTTTAACAGCTTTCGGTAGCCGTGAAAATACAATTCGTGCCGTTGAACGAATTAAAACATTAAAATTCTAATAGGATATACCCAGTATAAAGTTTATCCTCTATAGAAACTAATATCTATAAAAGCAAAAGACCGATTGTACCCCTATAATTAGAGTGCAATCGGTCTTTTATATCTCTTATCAATTAATTCTATAGAAAAATATTAAATCCCCTTGTTTTATGCTATAATAAAATTGTTAATTATTAAATTTCTCGATTTACATAGGAGGCTAATATGAGCAAAATTCGTATTGGTATCGTTGGCTATGGCAACTTAGGCCGTGGCGTTGAAGCATCCGTAAAATTGCAACCTGATATGGAACTTGTTGGTGTATTCTCTCGCCGTAAAGGTTTAGAAACAGTTTCTGGTGTGGCGACTTACACTATGGAAGATCTACCAAACTTTAAAGGTAAAATCGATGTTATGGTTCTTTGCGGTGGTTCTGCAACAGACCTTATCGAACAAACTCCAATGGTAACAAAATACTTCAACTGTATCGATTCCTTCGATACACATGCACGTATTCCTGAACATTTCGCAAACGTAGACAAAGTGGCTAAAGAAGCTAAAACAGCTACATTGATTTCTTGCGGTTGGGACCCAGGCATGTTCTCTTTACAACGTGTATATGCTGAAAGCATCTTGCCTCACGGCAAGTCTTACACATTCTGGGGCCGTGGCGTTTCCCAAGGTCACTCCGATGCTATCCGTCGTATCGATGGCGTTCTTGATGCTCGTCAATACACTGTTCCTAAAGAACAATATCTTGAAGCAATCCGTAATGGTGAAACTCCAGACGTTGATGGCTACAAAGGTCACCTTCGTGAGTGCTATGTAGTAGCTGCTCCTGATGCTGACAAAGCTAAAATTGAAAATGAAATCAAAACTATGGAAAACTACTTTGTAGGTTATGAAACTGTAGTAAACTTCATTTCGCAAGAAGAACTTGATCGCAACCACAAAGGTATCCCACATGGCGGCTTCGTTCTTCGTTCTGGTGAAAGCACAGAAGGTACTCGTCACGTTATCGAGTATTCTTTGAAACTTGACTCCAACCCTGAATTCACAGGCTCTGCACTTGTTGCTTATGCACGTGGTATCTACCGTCTTGCTAAACACGGCGGCACAGGTTGCTACACTGTATTCGATATTCCACCAGCTTGGATTTCTACACATTCTGCTGAAGAATTACGAGCTCACTCTCTATAATTCAATACATACTAAAGAGGATAACTTCGGTTATCCTCTTTTTTTATATCTTAAATATTATATATAGTGATAAATAAAATACACTCACATATAGCAGTTCTAAATATAATAATTAGGTACAAAAAAGGGACCATCCTAAGACGGCCCCCATTATATATCAAGGTATTATATCCTTTACAAGAATACTATTAGTACCAACGAGTTAACGGTAAATCGTTATTTATACCTTTTGTCATAAGAATTTGATGTAAATCCATATTACCAATATAGAAACCTGCGGCACAACCACAGAGATATAAATCCCACATGCGTACAAACTCAGTTCCGCGTTCCTTTTCTACTTGATCACGAACACCTTGGAAATTATTATACCAATGCATTAATGTTTTATAATAATGCAAGCGTAAATTTTCTACGTCTAGTACATCCATATCATAATCATAAGCAAAGCCAATCATTTCTCGAAGAGAAGGTAAGCATCCGCCTGGGAAGATATATTTACGAATCCATGCACTTGTTTCTTTTTCGGCAGGATCACTAATATAATGAAGCAAGAACAACCCACCATCTTTAAGCATTGCTGATGCATCTTCCATATACAAAGGGAAATTAGCCCTACCAACATGCTCTAACATCCCTACGCTAACCATACGGTCGAACTGACGACCAGAAGCAGCTACATCACGATAATCTATAAGTTCAATTTCAACTTGACCTTCAAGACCAAACTCTTTAATTCGTTCTTGGCCTTTCTTCCACTGCTCTTCAGACAATGTACAGCCATAGCCTTTGACACCATATTTTCGTGCTGCTTCAATAAGAAGGAATCCCCAACCACAACCAATATCAAGAAGTGTCATACCTTCTTTTAAGTGCAATTTATCAAGAATATGGTGTACCTTTTGATATTGTGCATCTTCAAGGCTATCATCTTCATGTTTAAAATATGCACAAGAATAACTCATAGTCTTATCAAGCCATAAACTATAAAAATCATTACCTAAATCATAGTGAGAAGATACTTGTTTCTTTTGATCTTTCTTTTTTAGACCTACATTAAAAAGCGAACTAAGAACTTTTTTATTTATGGAATCTTTATTGACATGACCTAAAACAACGCAAAGAGCTTTGAATAAATCACCTTCAATTTCTATATCTTTACGCATATATGCTTCGCCAAGTGCAAGTTCAGCCGATACCAATACATCTTTTTTAGATATATCTCTATTTACAATAATCGTAAATTCTGGATCACCTTCACCAATCGTATATTGGTTATCACCAACTTTTACAACAAAGCAATGATCATTAAATCGTTCCAAATAGTGTACTAAAAAACTATCAAAAAGTTTAGAAAACATAATCATGTCCTTTCTTGTCAAGATGCGTTATTCACACTTTATTCACAAGTCAGTCCTTCAACTCATCTAGTTACGCTCTTCACATTTTAAAAATTAAGTTATCAAATATTTTTATATATAATCATAAAACTCAATATAAATCATTTAGTTTTCATTAATCACACAATAAATTTATCTGATATAAATATTTAAAACCTTATAATCACATTATAAACCTTTTATGCAAAAAATACACTATATACAAAAAAATTTATTTTAATTATACAATTAAGTATTGTATTGTAAAGTTCCATCTCACATATGATATAATATTTAATTAGTAGAGTTTTACGAAAACTTTCAACACGAACGAAATCAATGAAATTAATAAAAGGTGGTACCATGAGCACAAATTTAGAAGTAGGCATCGTAGGCCTTCCAAATGTTGGGAAAAGTACATTATTCAACGCCATTACTAAAGCAGGCGCTGAAGCTGCTAACTACCCATTCTGTACAATCGAACCAAACGTAGGTGTTGTTGATGTTCCAGATAATCGTTTAGCTGTATTAGCTGAAATGTTCGGTTCTAAACGCATTCTTCCGGCTGCTATGCGCTTCGTAGATATTGCCGGCCTTGTAGAAGGCGCATCTAAAGGTGAGGGTTTAGGAAATAAATTCCTTAGCCATATCCGCCAAGTAGATGCCATTGCTCAAGTTATTCGTTGTTTCGATGACCCTAACATTACTCACGTTTCTGGCTCTATCGACCCAATCCGTGATATTGAAATCATCAACACTGAGCTCTGCCTTGCAGACCTTGAGTCCGTTGAAAAACGTAAGCAACGCATTGAAAAAATTGCTAAATCTGGCGACAAAGATGCACGTGCTGAATTACCATTGCTAGAACGTATCATCGAAGGTTTAGGTGAAGCAAAACCAGTTCGTGCACAAGGTCTTGAAGAAGAAGAATTAGAAATGATCAAAGAGTTAACATTGCTTACAGCAAAACCATCTCTTTATGTAGCTAATATTTCTGAAGATGAAGTATCTGATTATTCCAGTAACGAATATGTAAAACGCGTAGAAGAATATGCGAAAAACGAAGGCGCTGGTATCGTTGTAGTTTCCGCTCGTATCGAATCCGAAATTGCAGAGTTATCCGAAGAAGAATCTGCTGCATTCCTTGAAGATCTTGGTCTTGAAGAATCTGGCTTAACTAAACTTATCAAAGCAAGTTATGCACTTTTAGGCCTTATCAATTACTTCACAGCTGGTGAAATGGAAGCTCGTGCTTGGACAATTGTAAATGGCACAAAAGCACCTCAAGCAGCTGGTAAAATTCACTCCGATATTGAAAAAGGCTTTATCCGTGCTGAAATCGTATCCTTCGATGACTTACAAGCTTGCGGTAGCCAAAATGCTGCTAAAGAAAAAGGCCTTGTACGCCTTGAAGGTAAAGACTACGTTATGAAAGACGGCGATGTAACACACTTCCGCTTCAACGTATAAATAATACTACTACAAAAGGAGGTCCCTGTAGGGACCTCCTTTTCTTATTCTTATGTTATAGTTCTTATTATTCAACTACTTTTACAATTTCATCCATCGTACGGCGTGTTTTATTGCGATGTGGTTCTTCATCACGATATCCAAAAGCAGCCATTACAGAAATACCAAAGTGTTTAGTATCAAAGAGCCCCAATTCATCGCCTAATAAAGCTGTCATCTTATCTTGATTAAAACCTTCCAAAGCACAAGAGTCTAAGCCTTCATAAGCAGCCATTGTCATCATGTTCGCCATTACAATATAAGTTTGTTTAGACGCCCAATCAAAGGCTGCACGTTCAGATTCAAATGTTTTATAGTCTTCTTTTGTAAATTGGGCGTATTTTTCACGATATGCAGCATCAATTTCAGCAGGTAATTGTTTCACTTCTTCTTGAATGTGGCGAATATATGGAGAATCAAATTCAAGATCTGTTTTTTTACGAGCTAAGAAAACTACTACATGACTAGCTTCAAGGCCAGCTAAGATCCCCCAACCATGAGCTTTCATTTTTTCACGAATTTCTGGATTTTGAATCACTAACAATTGATAAGCCTCAAAGCCAAGGGATGTTGGAGATAAACGTGCTGCATTAAGAATAGCATTCCAATCATCGTCAGAAATTTTTTTAGTACTATCAAATTTTTTACATGCATAACGATATGTCATGGCATACTCTAAATCCTTACGATTCAATTGAGGAGCCGTTAATTTTACGTTTTCTATTTCATATTTGCTCATATATACCTCCATAAGTGATAAAAAATATCATATGCTTATAGTACCATAATCTTTATAGTAATCAAATGCAATGTATCATAGAAGTCTATATGAAACACTCAAAATAAAAAGACTAGACATAATCTAGTCCTTATATGGTACCGCTAACTCCCCTTTTTCATACCAAAAGAGGCCTGACGTACTAATCTTATGTTCTTTTAAAATAGTCTGAACTTTTTCAATAATATTAGTTTCTATTTGAATAGACAACCCACACATATCATTAAGTTCTGGAGGTGTGGCCATCAATTGATGAGGCACCTCTAATTCTGTTAATACCTTGTCTGCTTTATCCCCAAAATAATAGGATGAAAAAATGACAAGTAATTTTTTATGTTCCAATGCCTCACCTCCTACCACAATCGATACGATTAACTTTCTTTCCTCTCAACTATTCCTTTAAGGAATAAAAATCTAATCTAAATCAGTAATCAGTAGCTCTAAATCAATATATCAGCATAATCACTGACATTATAACTTAACAATATTATCGCCAAGGATTGCATCAGTAATAGCATACATATTCGTAATACTGCCGACACCGACGTTTTCTTTCACACCATAGAAGTCTAGGCAAATTCCACAGGCTGCAATTTCAACACCTGCATCAGCTAACTTTTTAATATTTTCTAAATGAACCGAATCATTCGTTACCATTTTTACACTGCTATTAATAAAATAGATTTTAGATGGCTTTACGTCTGCTTCAACCATACAAACCCAAAAGGTTTTCATTAAGTTTCTACCAAGCTCTTCACTACCTTCCCCAAGATAATCTTTTGTCATCAAGATGACGCGGTTACCATAGTTCATCGGTTCGCAACTTGCTTCTGTCACAGGATTCGCATTTGGGGTCATAGTGAGGTAGAAATCCTTACTATCTTGACGGATAGCTACACCATAACCTCGAGACTTTCCAAACTTCTCTACATTATCACGACTAACCTCATTATCTACAATAGTAGTAATAACAGCACTCGGATTCGCATCACTCACCTTCTTAGTTTCAATAACAGGCTTTGGACACAAACTACCGCGTACGTCTACAGTTAATTCATTTGTATTGCTCATCATACACCTCTAAATTATATACATTATATGTTTTGTAAAAGTATCAGCTATCAGCTATCAGCTATCAGCTAATGATATTTTAATAAAATATGCATCGCCAATAACAGAAAACGTAATCTTTATAAGTCTATTCTGTAACACGTACTGCTAACCCGCTGAAACTTTCAACAGCACCAATAATAGCAGCACAGTCGATGCCAACACAATGTAAAGCCTCAACTAATTGATTACCTTCACTGGCAGGAATGGAGAATAGTAAACCACCAGAGGTTTGTGGGTCAAATAGAATATCTGTCCACACTGGATCCAAAGCTTCATCAACTTGTACATCGGTTATCGCCTTGCGGTTACCATAAGATGCAGCAGGCACTAAGCCCATTTGAGCTGCTTCGATGACATCATCAAATAGTGGAATGTCATAAGCTTTAATATGAATGGTCACATTGGAAGCACTAGCCATTTCTACAGAGTGCCCCATAAGGCTAAAGCCTGTTACATCCGTGCACGCATGAACGGTAAAGTTATGTGCTACCTCTGCTCCTACTCGATTTAAGGTACTCATACTAGTCACAGCTTGTCCAGTACCTACGGGGAACAAATCACCCTTTAAAGCATTATTCATAATGCCTGTACCAATTCGCTTAGTTAATACTAGTACATCTCCTACTTGGGCGCCTTTATTTTTCCAAATCCGATTTGGATTTACTTGGCCTGTAACAGACATGCCAAAGATAGGTTCTTTATTTTCAATGCTGTGTCCACCAACGATGGCAGCACCAGATTCAGCCACAATGAAACCTGCCCCATTTAATACATCTGTTAATGCACCTTGTTCAACAAGAGGCACAGGGAACCCTACAATGTTCATAGCCGTTAACGGTGTACCACCCATAGCATATACATCACTCAACGCATTAGCCGCTGCAATTTTACCAAATAAAGTAGGATCATTAACCATAGGTGTAAAGAAATCTAATGTTTGCACTAATGCTAAGTCATCTGAAATTTTATATACGCCCGCATCGTCAGCCCCCGTCATATCTGCAAGCACATATTTATTAGTAACAGGCATCACCGATTGTAAGACGCGATTTAATATATGGGGACCAATCTTACACGCACACCCCCCACTTGTTACGTAATCAGTGAGTCGTACCATACGTCCCCCTTATTCATTCGCTGGCAATCTAGATATAATTTTCTTAACTGCCTTTTCAAATTTTGGGCGCGGCATCAACAGTTGATGACCACAGCCATTACATACAATGAGGAAATCTGTGCCAATCCGTTTGACTTCCCATTCATCACTGCCGCAAGGATGTAATTTTTTCATCTTTACCACATCACCGACATAATATCTAACAAATGACATAGCGCCTCCTTTTATAACGTTCAGTATTGATATACTTATTATACAAAAAATACAAAGTTCCATAAACATATCATATTTCTATAGTTATATAATAGTCATTTTATGAGTAGTAATTAGTACATTTAACGAAAAGATTATTAATTACTAATCAATAATGATTTTTCATTTAGTTATCATTCTCAATATCAAAATTGGCTATTTTTATAAATCCTATACTACTCACTCTTTGAAAATCCGCATTTTTACTACACTGATAATATTTATCATTTAGAAAATTTTCGAAATAAATTTTGTAAAAACACTTGCATTTCTCATTTACTATGTTACAATATAGTCAACAATGATTATTCGTTAAGTATACGGATGACACATTGTATATAAAACTGTTAAGACGGCAAGTGCCGAAAAACACAAATCAGTAAGTACTATTTTAAAAATTTAGACAAGTGTCTATTAAGTTTAAGAATAAGTTTTCTTACCAAGGCGAAGTCGCACACGAAAATTGTAGAATAAGTATTCTATTACATTGCTTTCACAACCAAGTGGTTATGAATATATAAGTTAAGTAACAAATTTTGAAATTATCGTAAGTACAAAGGAGTATTAAAATGGCAGAATTAAAAGGTTCTAACACTGAAAAAAATCTTCAAGCAGCATTTGCTGGCGAATCCCAAGCATTCCAAAAATATACATTCTACGCAGCAGCAGCTCGTCAAGCTGGCATGAACGAAATCGCTGATTATTTCGAAGAAACAGCTCACAACGAATCTGCACATGCTAAATTGTGGTTCAAAGCTCTTCATGGTGGCGATGTATCTTCTGATATCGAAGCTAACCTTCGTGATGCAGCGGCTGGTGAAAACTACGAACACACTACAATGTACAAAGAATTCGCTGACGAAGCTGAAAAAGAAGGCTTTGCTAAAATCGCTTACCAAATGCGCGAAGTTGGTAAAATCGAAGCTCGTCATGAAGCTCGTTACCTTGCATTAGCAGCTCAAGTATCCGGTAACAAAGTATTCCACAACGACGAACCAGTTGCTTGGATCTGCGCTAACTGCGGTTACGTACACGTTGGTGAAGAAGCTCCTAAAGTTTGCCCAGTATGTGCTCACCCACAAGCTTTCTTCCACCGTTTCGTTGAATCCATCTAATCTGTAAGTACGACACTAACTAACCTAACAACCTGTAAGTACAGATTTAAATTAACCATACCTGTAAGTATATATAATCTTACAGTAAGTACTGACAACTTCCTAAAAAAGACGATGACTAAGGTCATCGTCTTTTTTATGTTCTGTTCACTTTTTAGGTTGTATTTTAGTTAGTCATATATCATATCGTAACATATCACATCATCAAATAGGCTATATAGTTCTTTCAACTAAAGACTTAAATTGTTGTGCTGCTTCATACGGGTTATCTGCATGAGCAATGGCAGAAATTACAGCCACACCACAAGCCCCACCTTGTAATACAGGTGTAGCATTCTCCAAAGTAATTCCCCCAATACCTACACATGGCAAAGTTAACCCTTCAGTTTGTAATTCTAAAATACGCTTTGGCCCGCACGGTTCTTGTGCATCAGGTTTACTACTTGTAGCATACATAGGCCCTACGCCTACACAGTCGGCGTAGGCTACATCAGTCTTATGTAATTCATCTACAGAGTGAATAGAAATACCAATAGCTTTATGTCCTACAAGATTACGAACCGATTCTAAATTCATATCCTCTTGTCCAACATGAACGCCATCAGCATTAACAGCTACAGCCAACTCCACATCATCATTAACAATACAGAGTACATTATACTTAGTACAGATCTGTTTTAATTGTTCTGCCAATTTTAATTTTTGTTGACCTTCTAAGGTACCTGGACCTTTCTCCCTAAATTGAAAGCATGTTATACCACCACGGCAAGCATCTTCTACAACAGATAACAATCGACTGTCATCAAGGCCTACATCCTGTGTACCAGCTATGAAATATACTTGTAACTGATCAGGCACAACTACAGGCCGTATACGGTTTTCTGCCATAAGCACCGCATCATCCAGTGTATATAAGGCATCCATAAAGGCTACACTAAAGCTACCAGGCTTTACACCACTTACCTGCACTGCATGTTCTCCAGCAAGGCCGTAGTAAGCCAGTACAAAGGAGAGGAATTCACCAATAGATACTTTATCTTTACATGGATAATACGCACTAAAGAAAGCTGCCAAAACAGCACCTAATAGACAGCCTGTCCCCGTTACAGATGTCATAATAGGGTGTCCATGTGGTACTGCAAATACGCGAGTTCCATCGGAAACATAATCCTCTTCTCCCGTTGCTATTACAGGATAATTAATAAGCCGTGCCAGACGATAGGCAATAACAGCACTATCCTCAACTTGAGCCCCATCAACACCTTTGCCTGCAGTAAAATTATTAACATTATCATCGGGACTTAAAGCATCATAAATAGCTTTGATTTCACTTTGATTACCTCGTAATAGAGAGATACCACTAGTCTTAATCAAGTCTAAAACAACAGATAATCGGTAAGCACTAGCATGACAGCCTACAGGATCAAGTACAATTGGCACCTCATGAGCCTTTGCTAGCTTTATGGCCTCTTTATAGTAACTAGCCTTATTTGGTGTAAGCGTTCCAATATTGATAAGTAACGCCGATGCATGAACAATGAGGTCTTTTAAATCTTCACTGCATTCGCTCATTACAGGCGAGGCACCAATAGCTAGTAAACCATTCGCCGTAAAGGTCCGTACCACATCATTAGTAATACAAATAACAAGAGGATTCCTTTGACGTAATGTTTTTAATATATTTAGGTCAGGCCAAGTATGGTCCTTCATATAGGGATTTTCATAGATCATATCAGTATCTCCTCTAGTTGTTTTTCAATAGCTCATCCATCGTTTCGGGCCCATTAGATAGCAGACCATAAGCCATATGATTAACAGGGCCACAGCCGTGACCTAGTGCTGGATTGTGCTTAATTGCTAATGCAATATAGTCCTTAGCAATACCGATGGCATCCATCACATCACGGCCTTTGGCGAGTTCCGCCGTAATAACCGCTGAGAAGGTACAGCCTGTACCATGTGTATGTACCGTATCGTATTTAGGGCTCGTCCAGGTACGAACGATACCATCCTTGGTGAAAGCATAATCCGTTGCATCTTCTCCGATGTGCCCGCCTTTAATAATTACCACTTGAGGACCTAAGTCCTGCAAAATACGGTTGGCCGCCGTTGTTATGTCACTTTCACAACTAATCTCCATATCTGCTAAGACCTCTGCCTCGCTACGGTTAGGTGTAATAACAGTTGCAGTAGGAATGAGTTTAGATTTTAAAAAATGTACAGCCTCATCAGATACAAGTCGATCCCCACTAGTAGCAATCATGACAGGATCCATGACATACGGAATATCCTTACTCACATAAGGATAAATAAGATCCATCATCTCCGGTAAGGCAATCATACCCGTCTTAACAGCTTGCGGTGTAATATCTGAATACACATCATGTAACTGTTTTTCTATACTTTCTAACGATAGATGCTCTACGTGATGAACGCCTGTTGTATTTTGAGCTACCACGGACGTGACTACAGCCATACCGTATACGTTACGACTTTGGAAGGATTTCAAATCAGCCATTATGCCAGCGCCACCGCTTGGGTCAGTGCCAGCAATTGTTAATGCAGTATGTAGTTTCATTGTTCCTCCTTATGTAATAGATGACGACGAGATAAAACTTGTAACACAATAAATCCAATGCAAGCTCCGGATATAGAGCTCATAGAAAAAGATGTAATCAAAGTCAACAATGCTAGTGGTTTACCCAATAGGAAATGAGCAATAGGATAACTTACAATGGCACCAATGAAGCCTGTACCGATGATTTCCCCTAAAGCCGCCGCCCAAATTGCATGATATCTCTCATATAAATACGCAGATAACCAAGCTCCTATCATGCTCCCAGGGAAGGCTAATGGCGAACCTATCGCTAATACATTACGTAAACAGGACGTACAAAAAGCGGCACCTACAGAGAATCTAACTCCGACTATAACCGCTAAGATTACATTAATCATATGTTGAAATGGAAAAATACGGGCTGGACCTATAGGGATAGATGTGGTAGATAACACTACACCTAATCCTACACATATACTAGCCATAATCAGTTTTTTCATAATCCCTCCACAAATATAAAAATAAGACCACTCCAAATGGAATGGTCTATTAATAGATTAGTATTATGTTTCACTCCACTTTCCTACGCCAGTATTATCTGGATCAGGTCTAGGGTTTTGAATGATCAATCTCAGCGAAAGCACCCCTAGTGGCAATATGTTTTTATGATTTAGTTATAGCATTATTATACAAAATATGCAAGAAAACATTTGACCATTTACAATTGAGCTCGTATAATGAAACCCATAACGGGGTGCTCACAAGAGTGGGCTGAGAGTAAGCTAGCGCTTTAACCCATAACCTGATTTGGATAATGCCAACGTAGGGAACATAGAGGATTAATAGCCGAGTTCCTGTGACTCGGCTTTTTTCTATGACTTCCTGGCAAGGAGGACGTATGAAAGATACACACATCACACAACCACAATTTGCTATGATATGGTTCGGTGCTGCATTATCAATTGCAGAAATTATGACTGGTACCTATCTAGCTCCATTAGGCCTTACACAAGGTTTATATGCTATCATCCTAGGTCATATTGTAGGTGGAATACTATTATTCGGGGCCGGACTGATTGGCGGACGATTACGCCAAGGTAGTATGAACACAACAGCTTTTAGCTTTGGCCCATGGGGCGCCAAAGGTTTTGCCATTCTAAACATCTTACAATTATTAGGTTGGACTGGCATTATGATATATGATTCTATGTTAGCTCTCCAAGAACTAATTCCTTTTGATCCTCATATTTGGGCTATTGCAATTGGTTGTCTTGTTATTTTATGGCTTTTTATTGGACTTCATAATACTGGTTATATACACGGTATTGTATCTACTTTACTGCTTATTCTCACCATATATATGGGATACCACATCATATCCGATTGGCCATCTCATACATTATCTATTAGCAGTAACTCCATGAGCTTTATAGCAGCTTTTGAATTATCTATTGCCATGCCGTTATCTTGGTTACCATTAATCAGCGACTATACACGAGAAAGTCAAAAACCATTATCAGCCTCTCTCATCAGCGCTGGTGCATATACAATCACTAGTATTGCTATGTATGCATTAGGTCTTAGTACCGCTTTATTTGGTGGTGGAGACTCAATTATTGCCATTTTAATGAATGCAGGTCTTGGCATTACAGGACTTATTGTAATTGTATTTTCCACTGTAACCACTGCATTTATGGGCACCTACTCAGCAGGTGTCTCCAGTACTGCCATCTGTCGTGCACTTTCTACTAAAGGTGTAGCCATTGTTATTACGATTATCGGAACCATTGCAGCTCTAGTATATCCTATGGATGACATTACAGATTTTCTTTATCTTATCGGCTCTGTATTTACCCCTATGATTGGCATATTATTAGCTGACTTTTTTATCAATCAACAAGCGACACAAACTACAGTTGCACATATTATTCGCGCTATTATTTGGGTTATTTCAGTTGGTGTATACCATTATATGTTACATACTGAAAGCTTTATTGGCGCCACTATCCCAGCCTTTATCGTTGCATTTATAGCAGCTAGTATTATAGGATTTATATACAAATCTTTTAATACATCAACGCAAATAAAAAACAATAAACTATAAAAGAAAACACATTGATAAGTAATGATGCAACAATACTTATCAATGTGTTTTACTATTAAGGTATAACAATTTGTCCATTCTCGCAAATCCAATGTCTATCACCTACGGCTTCCGCTTCGCTTTCATCATGAGTCACCCAAACACAGGGTACATCCCATTCACGAATGATAGAAATAAGATCCTCACGCACATGTTTGCGCAAGTTCCAATCTAGTGCAGATAGAGGTTCATCGAGAAGCAAGATAGTCGGTTTGGAATAAAGAGCGCGGCCTAACGCCACCCGTTGTTGTTCACCGCCAGATAGTTTGCCGGCCTTTGTGTTACGATACTTTTCAAGGCCTAAACGCTGTAATAAACGATCGCACATATCAGGTGTACCTCGTTTGCTATAGGTAATATTATGTTCTACCGACAAATGGGGGAATACAATATTGCCTTGAGGCATATAGCCTACTTGTCGTTTTTGAGCAGGAACCCAAATATTTTTATCTCGATCTACCCAGGTCATTTCATCGCACTGAATCCTACCTGTTGTAGGCTTTACGAGGCCTGCAATACATTTAATAAAAGTACTTTTGCCACTACCAGATTGACCTGTTAACACAGTGATACCAGAAGGCAAGATACCATTAGCTTTCACAGTTACAGAAGGTCTGGCTACAGAAAAGGAAAATGTAATCATAGAACCTCCTAATTATTTTCTGTGTGGCGGAATAACGACCCCTTAGTAATAAGGTGAATACCGCTCAACAATGCTAATGTGAGTACACAAATATATACAACGAGTTCAAATGCATCCATATACTGACCAGCCTCTACGTAGGAGTATATAGCCAATGGCATGGTGCGCGTTACCTGCGGAATATTACCAGCGATTAAGATTGTAGCACCAAACTCACCCATAGCCCGACAAAAAGCCAAGATACTGCCCGTCAAAATACCTTTCCACGCAAGTGGCACAGATATAGTAAAGAAAATGCGAAGCTCTGAAGCGCCAAGGGTACGCGCTACGTCCTCCATATTATGATCTACGGACTGCAATGCAGAACGTACGGTTTGATAAAATAGGGGAAATGCAATCACAGAAGAAGCTACGACAGCACCAGAAGCGGCAAAGACTACACTCATCCCATGTTTTTCTAGCCAAGCACCAAACGCATAGCCTGGTGTAAATACCATAAGAAGAGCAAAGCCAACAACAACGGGTGGCAATACAAGGGGTAATGTAATAAGTGCATCGAGGATGGCTATTCCGCCCCACTTGCATCGGTTCATCCAATAGCAAGCACCTAATCCAGTTACAATGACAATGATAAGAGCAATACTCGCCACCCATAAGGATAGCCAAAATGGACTCATATTACGCCCCCTTTCTATGTACAACACCTAAATCTATAACGTCAAAATAAATCGAATTCAAAATAAGATACTTATATCAACATATAGAACATAAAATTCATCGATAAAAGATTCATAATAATATCTATATTGTATCATAAGAAAACGCTAGCCTCGAAAGCTAGCGTTTAACTCTTATTTAGGAATAGAGAAACCGTATTTTTCTAATACTTTTTGGCCTTCTGGGCTCATTACATATTGGTAGAAATCTTTCGCCAATGCATTATCATATTTTTTGATGATACCAATTGGATAGATAACCGGATCATGAGAGTCCGCAGGTGTTACGGCAGAGATTTGAACTGCATCACCAGCTGCGATAGCGTCAGTTTTGTAGATGAAACCAACATCACCAGCGCCTTGACTAATGGAAGCTGTTACAGCTTTAACATCTTTAGCATATACAACGTTTGGCTCAACTTGATCCCATACGCCTAATTTTGTTAATACTTGTTTACCATAGTTACCAGCAGGTACTGTTTCAGGGTTACCTAATACTATACGTTTTACGGAAGCAATTTGATTCAATTCAACTTTAGGTTGACCTTTAGGAACTACAAGAACTAATTCGTTAGTTACAAATGGTTTTACATCTGTTACAAGATCTTTTTCTTGTAGCATTTTCATATTCTTTTCGTCTGCAGAGATGAATAAACTTGCAGGTGCACCTTGTTCAATTTGTTGGCGCAATGTACCAGAACCAGCAAAGTTAATAGCGATTTGATCATCTGCTAAATTGTGGCTCTTTTTATAAGAGTCTGCTAATTCAGTAAGAGCACCTTTTAAACTGGCTGCAGCTTGAACAGTAATTTTTTCAGATGTACTTAGTTTATTAGATTCTGCTTGTTTACTAGAGTCATTGCCACAACCTACTAAGAATGCGAGCATGAATACACTCATTAATACTAATAGAATTCGTTTCATAACTCCTCCTGCGCATCTCCTATCGTCCCCTATGATCCCTGGGTACATTCTAGGAAGACGCTCCTAACACAAAATGTACAATATATAACTGTATTATATAATAAAAACACCTCTTAAGTCGTATGTTGAAAATCACATTTTATATAGATATTTCTGATGATTATGATAAGTAATCGTAATGGATAAAACTTTTACCCCCAAACAATACATACTATGGTATCATAATATTAAGATTAATTATGCTATATAATAATGAGAAACTCTAGGTGAGACAATGAATATATTTGAATTAATTGGTCATATATTTTTAAATTCTATGATTCCAATCTTCATACTCATCGGTGTGGGATTTATACTAGATAGAAAATTTAAACTTGATCTCTATACGTTGAGTAAATTGAATTTCTACATACTACTACCAACCTTTGTGTTCAGAGCCATGTATGAAGCAAAATTTACATCCGGCACACTAGAAATTGTATTCTGTGCACTAGTTGTACTCATCCTAAACTCTATACTTTCTGGTATAGTCGGAAAAGTACAAGGCTATGATGTAGCAAAAATTGCAACCTTAAAAAACTGTGTCATGTTTAATAATGTTGGTAATATGGGTATAGCCCTTGCCATCTTTGTATTTACGAATGTCCCCTATATCATCGATGGTGCAACTCCATATGCTGACCTAGGGCTCGTCAGTGTTGTATCTATCATGATTATACAAACAATTACTAGTAATACCTATGGCTTCTACCAGGCTGGTGCTGGACGATTGAGCACACGAGATGCTTTAAACGTGGTCTTCCATATGCCAATGGTATACGCTATTCCTCTAGCATTACTTTGTCAGCTCTTACCATTTGATTTACATGGTCTTTTCTTCTTTGCACCACTCAAAATCTTTGCTAATGCATTTGTTGGTGTTGCGATGATTGCCTTAGGAGTACAGATTAACAGAACACCATTAAACTTCTTTAAGGCTGATGTTATGCTAGCTACCTCCTTACGACTCATCGTAAGCCCTTTAATCGCAGCGGTTATTACTATACTCTTCATTATGTTCTACGGCCCAATGCATCCAATAGCTGCACAAACTATTGTCATTACCTACAGTGTCCCAACAGCTATTAATATGGCCCTCATCGCTATTGAAATGAAAAATAATCCTGAATATGCCACACAAATTGTAATGGGTACAACCATACTATCGGCAATAACCATGCCATTGTTTATAACTATAGCCTATTACCTATTCCCATTATATTAAAAATATAAAGATTATAAACAAAAAATCACTCATAGTCATCAACTATGAGTGATTTTTTTATATTCTAGCATTTATTCTAGTCAAACAGGTTACACTAAATGTAACTACTATAGCACCTATAATCTCATTCATTCCTAAATGGTGATTAAGAATTACTACATCCAAACCTAAAGTAACTATTGGACCCATTGCACTAATAACTGCTGCAAGAGATGCACTAATTCTCTTTAGTCCAAAGGACATTAAATATGATGGAATTATAGAACAGAAAATAGCCAAAAGAATCAAATACATCACAGTATAAGGTTGGAGATTGATAAACACATTAAAGTCCCCACCATTTAACATAAATCCAAAAAATAAAAATACTGTAGTTATGCACATATATGTGCTAGTGAAAATAGTGGGACTAATATTAGCAACAACACGCTTACTATAAATCATAAACAAAGCCCAAAAGATAGCAGAAATTAAAACTAGCACTACACCTATCAAAGCATCTGTTAAATGATTATCAATAGTAGGATTAAACATAATAGCTAAGCCTAATACTGTAGATATAATTAACACTACCTGTGAAATTGTAATCCGTGACAAATCTGATGATAAAAGAAATACATAAATTGGAAATGTAAACAATACGGCGCGTTCTAAGGAAGCAGAAATATATAATAATCCTATAAAGTCTGCCATGGACGAAGCTAAATAAAGGGCAGCTCCAATCACAGAATACTTAAAAACTTGTTTTATATTCACATTTTTCCAATCAAATTGAATCATGGGTAGAATAAAAAAAGGTAGTGATAAAATCGCTCTACATGCAAGAACAGTTAGCGGACTTAATGAATCTAAATAAATTAATTTTGCCCATATTGATTTTGTTGATAGAAATACTGTGGCAAGAAATACCACGAATATTCCTATATTTTTCATTAAGAAACCCACTCTATATTTCTCCACCCCAATATACAATACAACTAAAAACGCCTTTCATCCATAATATGATAAAAGGCGTTCAGTATAATAAAGCTTATTATTGATGAGATACGTGTTCCATACCCATTCTTACGAGGCCTTCCACATGATCATCGTTAAGAGAGTAATATGCAGTTTTCCCTTCTTTACGATAGGTCACAAGGCGTGCTTGACGTAATACACGTAATTGGTGTGAAATAGCAGATTGACCCATTCCCATTGTTTCGGCAATATGATTTACACACATTTCGTTTTCTAATAATAATTCTACTATTTTAAGGCGTGTAGGGTCACCTAAGATTTTAAACAGTTCTGCTAGTTTTAGCAATGATTCTTGTTTGTCGCTCATATTGTCCCCCATATCATAAACCATTATCCATACTTATTTATTATTATCATAAAACTTGATTATATTCTTGCTTATTTGTAAACCTAATGAGTAAATATATAAATATTATATCATTTTTAGAATATTAAAAAAGAGACTTTGTAAAACAAAGTCTCTCTTAATCATATCTATACAGAATATGGATTATTTAATGATTAATACAGGGCAAGTGGAATGACTAGTTACATAGCTACTTACGCTACCCATGAATAAACCTTTCAATGGTCCAAGACCACGGCTACCCATTACAATAAGATCAGCATTGTATTTTTTTGCTACTGCTAACAATGCAGGTCCAGGGGAACCAACTTCGAATACGCTTTTAACTTTTACGCCTTTAGGAATTTCTTTCACTACATCGTTTAGAATTTCTTTACCATTTTCTTCCATATCTTCAGCAATTTGTTCAGATACATAACCACCAGAAATTGGTGTTTGATCAAAATTGGAAATGGCAGACACAATATTTGCAACGTGAACTACAATCAATTCAGCATGGTTGCGGTCCGCTACAGCAAGAGCGTGTTCCAATGCACGTTTAGCATTTTCAGAACCATCAGTAGGTACGACAATAGTTTTGTAGGTAACCATATTAACCCCTCCTATTTCTAATCCCTCACAGGGGATATGATCAAAGATCGTTTAGCCTATATTATTATATTCTAGACCATCAAGGAAATCTCCTCTTTTCTTAGAGGATTTCTTTTATTATAGCACAAATTATACAGAATTATACAAATAAAAGAATATTATGTGTATATTATAACACTTGAGAAGATTGATTTGTATTAAGTGTAGTCGTTAATTTAAATCCATCCAACACATCTATCAACTCTGGCGTACTAAGACTAATCCCTGCAGGACCAATCATACGTGCTACAGCCACATTGCCTTCATTACCTAAAATAATAGTAGCCGCAAAAGATACTGGTGCCGCCATAGATGTATCAGCAGTATTAGGATTCTTCATATGACCAGCTAAGTAAAACATAACATTACCATCAATGATATGCGTTTCATAGCGAGTTATAGTTGCCTTATTTACCTCAACCAATTGTTTAAGGTAATAATCTCCTAGCATTTGTTTCCCCATCATCGTAGGCATGCCTGTACTAACTGCTTGTACCGGGATTGTAAAAGATTCAATATCTAGCCGTACATTATGCTTACTAAAAGCGATTTTATCTTTTTCATTAAGACGGGTAAACCCTTTTGGATAAACAAATTTAATACCTTCAACGACACTAATATCATTAGTTCCTGAGATAAATTGCTTAACCCCTTTAATCGTACTAGACCCGGTTTTATTTAGTAATTCAAAGGATGGAATCGTATGTTCCATCAAGCCTTGTTCCATAAATTCTCCTTGAATAGGAGCATAAGTACTTGCTAAATTATAGCGATGCGTAGGATCCTTATCCATAATAAATTCCGCTTCAAATACGGATTGAACAGGCTCAGTAGATGTCATTTCAGCATATGATTTTGGTGTCGTCTTATCCCAACGCGCTGATATAGCCCCTTTCTTGTTAAAGAAGCCACCAACGATATCGTTATTTTCGAAGACATTGCTATGCTGACGCCAAATGCTCAAGTATTCTTCATCAGACATGCCCTTAATTGGCACACCATACCAGGTCGTATTCCATTCCTTTTGGGATACCCCATCTTGCGGTGTATTATTGCGTTTTGTAAAAGATACAGTATAGGAATCATCTTGCGTTGGGCCCGCTAAGTTGAAAGAATAACCTTGAATATGTTCACTTTCACTACGTACATCCATATCAAGCTTAACACCATCAGCTACACGCCATGGAATAGTAAAAGTATAACCATTCTTATAATCCTTAACCATCGTATTCATTTTGGTAGCATAAGACTTATACTGATCGGGCAAAATAGAGGCAGAGTCTTTTTGAGAATCTACAATAGCAAGTGGTGTACTAGGCGTTCCTTGTAATCCTTCAGCCATAGAGGTCGTGCCCATAGCCATTACAGCTAACGTAGCAGCAATAAAACGTAACTTCATAAGACCTCCTATAACATGTTCTCCAAGAACGCTTTCGTTCTATCGTTTTGTGGATTGTTGAAAATTTGCTCTGGTGTACCTTCCTCCTGGATGACACCATCTGCCATGAAGATGACACGATCAGATACTTCACGAGCAAAGTTCATTTCATGAGTTACGATAATCATCGTCATATGATCATCAGCCAACTGTTTAATAGTCTTAAGAACCTCACCAGTTAATTCTGGATCAAGAGCGGATGTAGGCTCATCAAAAAGCATAATTTCAGGATTCATAGCCAATGCACGAGCGATGGCCACACGTTGTTGTTGACCGCCAGATAAACGGGATGGATACATATCGCGCTTTTCCCATAGTCCAACTTTATTGAGTAATCGCTCTGCTATTGGTAAAATCTCATCATCTTTCATACCTTTTACCATACGCGGTGCAATCATAATATTATCAAGCACTGTCATATGAGGAAATAAATTGAAAGATTGGAATACCATACCCATGCGCAATAACAAGTCATGTTGTGTTTCTTGGCTGGCATAATTTACAGTGCCATTAGCATCTGTACTAGCCAGAACTATACCATCTACAGTAATAGAACCACCATCTATGATCTCTAATTGGCCTAAACAGCGCAAGAATGTAGATTTACCGGATCCAGATGGACCGATAATTGAAACAATTTCCCCTCTACTCATTTTGAGCGATACATCGCGTAATACAGTTTGATTGTTAAAGCGTTTTTCAATACGCTCCATATTTACAAATGTCATAAGTACCTCTTACATCGTCGTATTAACTAAATAGCTGTAGTCTTAAAAGGTGCTATAGCCCTTTAAAACAACTAAGTCCATATCTACGACATACTACTACAGAACAGATTAATCTTCATATACAGCAAATCGTCTTTCTAAGTAGTTGAAGATATTTGTCAAAATAAAGGTAAAGATTAAGTAGAACAAAGCTGCCACTAGGAAAGCAGAGATATCAAAGTCACGTTGTACGATAGATTTTGTAATACGCAAGATATCATTCATAGCCAAAACGTATACAAGAGAAGTATCTTTCAACAAGTTAATTGTCTCGTTCGCAAGTGGAGGCAATACGCGTTTAAACATTTGTGGCAAGATAATTTTACGCATGGTTTGAGCATAAGTAAAACCAAGAACCTTTGCACCTTCGTATTGACCACGAGAAATGGACTGAATACCACCGCGGAAAATTTCACATAAATAAGCTGCATAGTTTAATACGAATGTAAGAACTGCGGCTGTAGCATCATCCATTTGAACAGCACCATCTGTAATGATAGGCAATGCATAATAAATGAATAAGATTTGTAGCATTAATGGTGTGCCGCGCATCAAATATACAAAAGCTTCAACAATTTTGTCGAGCACTGTAAATTTAGATAGACGTACCAAAGCAAGTAGAATACCACCAGGAATAGATAAAATCCATACAATACAGAAGAGTGATACGGTTACCTTTAAACCATCAGCGATGGTTGGGATAATCTGCAATAAATAATCTAACATGGAATACTCCTTCAAAACACGACTAGAGAAGAGGCATCTGGCCTCTTCTCTAGTGTACATTTCGTTCTTTAATTATCTGTTGTACATACTGACCATAGTACTATTAGTATATCACGAATTGTACTATTTAGCATCGCTCTTATCTAAGTCTGCGCTAGAGCCTAACCATTTTTCAACGATTTTATCAGCAGTACCATCTTTTTTCATTTCAGCTAAAATACCATTGATTTTGTCACGCAATGCAGTGTCATCTTTACGGAAGCCAACAGCGAAGTTATCAACACCGTAATCAGTACCTTCTACGATTTTATATTTACCAGGTTCTTTTGTCATGAGGTAACGTGCTATAACACCATCAGCGATAACGGCATCAACGCGACCAATACCAAGATCCATGAAAGCACTTACGAAATCAGCATAAGATTTTGTTTCTTTTACAGTTTTACCACTTGGGTCATTTTGCAATGCAGATTCACCAGTACTAGCTTGTTGAACACCAACTACTTTACCAGCTAAATCAGCTTTAGATTTGATAGATTCATCTTCATTACGAACGATGATATATTGTTTATCGTTCATGTATGTATTGGAGAACAATATATTTTTCTCACGTTCAGGAGATACTGTTAAGCCATTCCATAAAGCATCAATTTTTTTAGATTTCAACTCAGCTTCTTTACTGGACCAGTCAATAGCTTTAAATTCTACATCCATGCCAGCACGTTTAGCAGCTTCTTTAGCCATATCGATATCTAAACCTACGATTTCGCCTTTATCATCTTTAAACCCCATTGGAGGGAAGCTATCATCTAAGCCGATAACGATTTTTTTAGGCAATTCTTTATTAGCGGTTTTAGTATCGCTACCACAACCAGTTACAAATACCATCATAGATACTGCTGCAAGGCCAACGGCCATCATTTTCTTCCAATTCATAACTATCCTCCACGGTGTGTGACACCTTTAACTACTTGCTATTATATGCTGTACAGAACTCATATCTGTACCTGATGATTGTATTATACTTTAGTTCATTAAAGTTGTAAATAGTTAATTTGATGAATTTTTAAGTTTTTAGTTTCTTTATATTGCATACATTATTTGATAGCGATAAAGCGTTTAATACACTTTAACTTTATGCATCTCTATTCTTATGAATAGCCTCAATCATGACCATTTTATCTTTATATCCTACTAAACCTAAGTCTAAAGGTATTACATAAATTCCACCATGACCATTCACAGCCTGCAATTCACGCCAACCTTCAGTAAAACCAATAATATGCTCATAATCGACAAAGACAAAATATTCATCACCATGAAAAAGACTGTGAAAGTATTCTTTCACAGAAAAAGGCCTTCGCTTTAACACGAGGCCCTTTTCACAGATAAAAGCTTGACTTTCACCCAATCTATGAAGAGTCCATAATATAACGAGTAACAACAGATAATACCATATACGCTCAGCCCAATCGGACGGCATATATTTTACAATTAAGGCGCAAACCAGTAGTCCGATAATACGACCGATCCACTGGATTCCACAATATATTTCTAAGCTCTGTTGTACGGCACCTGATGAAAAGCGTTCCATCGCCTCTTGTTTCGTCATGGCTTACCTCACAAATTGAAAGTCTACTATTTGATTTTATTTACGGCACAAGCCCATAGCTTGCTCTACTTTACGGTACATCTGACTTGCTTTAGCATGAGCCTTAGCAGCACCTTCATCGAGAATGACATCGAGTTCAGGGCTTGTAATCAATTCATTGTAACGTTGTTGGATTGGCTCAAGAGTTGCCACTAAAAGATCGGCGATATCGGATTTAAATACGCCATAACCTTTACCAGCATACATTTCTTCGATAGCTTCATAGCTGTCTTTTGTGATAGCACGGTAAATGCCCATCAAGTTAGAAATGCCAGGTTTGTTTTCTTTATCGTAACGCACTGCATTATCAGAGTCAGTTTGAGCACGTTTCAATTTTTTCACAATCAAATCTGGTGCATCCAAAAGGCGAATAGTAGCATTTTGGTTATCATCAGATTTACTCATTTTCTTAGTTGGCTCTTGTAAGCTCATAACACGAGCACCACCTTCGCCTACCTTGATATCTGGTACTACGAAAGTTTCACCAAATCTACGGTTAAAACGCTCAGCCAAATTACGAGTCAATTCAAGATGTTGTTTTTGGTCCTCACCTACAGGAACATAATTTGTACCATATAACAAGATATCTGCCGCCATCAATGGTGGGTACGTAAGCAATGCTGTAGGAATAGAATCACCTTGCTTTTGAGACTTATCTTTGTACTGAGTCATACGCTCTAATTCGCCAACATAGCTAATAGATTGCATAACCCAACCGAGTTTAACATGCTCAGGTACTTCGGATTGTACGAACAATGTTACCTTTTTAGGATCGAGGCCAACCGCTAGGTACAACGCAGCCAAATTACGAGTATTTTGGAATAACTCTTTTGGATCTTGCGGTACAGTGATCGCATGTTGGTTAACGATACAATAATAACATTCGTCAATATCTTGATAGTCTAAGAAATTACGTAAAGCCCCCAAATAGTTACCAAGTGTTAACTCACCACTTGGTTGGATGCCGGAAAATATAACTGCCATAATAGTCTCCCTATATTGAAATAAACCAACAGTGCCGAAGCACTGTTGGTTATATATATTATTCTACGGTTACAGATTTAGCTAAGTTACGTGGTTTATCTACATCTGCGCCGCGTGTAATCGCTGCATAGTATGCTAATAATTGCAATGGTACAACTGCAAGGATTGGAGCAATGAATTTATTCGCACGAGGAACATAGATCGTATGGTCTACGTGTTTAGATAATTCTTCGTCACCTTTCATGCCGATACCGATTACAACCGCTTCACGAGCTTTTACTTCGCGGATGTTGCTGATCATCTTATCGTATACATCCTCTTGTGTAGCCAATGCGATAACAGGTACGCCTTCTTCAATAAGAGCTAATGTACCATGCTTCAATTCGCCACCAGCATATGCTTCAGCATGGATGTAAGAAATTTCTTTCAATTTCAAAGCACCTTCCATTGCTACTGCATAGTCGATAGCACGGCCCAAGAAGAACGCATCAGATTTGAAGCCGTAATGCTTAGCAAAGGCTTTCATATCTTCGTCTACTTCAAAGATTTCATGAATCAAGGATGGCAAGTTTTTAACACCGCTAAGGATTTCTTCACCTAAAGCAGGATTCATTTTGCCATTTAATTGACCAAGGTATACAGCGAACAACAAGCCTGCTACTAATTGAGTCGTGTACGCTTTTGTAGATGCTACAGAGATTTCAGGACCTGCCCATGTGTACACAGTGTTATCTGCTTCACGGGAGATACTGGAACCTACTACGTTTGTAATCGCCAAGGATTTAGCACCAAGGCGTTTAGCCTCTTTCAAAGCAGCCAATGTATCAGATGTTTCACCAGATTGACTGATAACGATACATAATGTTTTGTCATCAGTCAATGGATTGCTGTAACGGTACTCGGATGCAATTTCCACATCTACAGGAATGCGCGCCAAGTTTTCAATATATTGTTTTGTTACAAGACCTGCATGGTAAGCTGTACCACATGCAACGATGAGAATTTTATTGAAAGCTGCTACATCTTCAGCAGTCCAATTTAACTCATCAAAGATGGCTGTTTTACCATCTTCAGAGATATGCGTACCAAAAGTATCGCGTACAGCTTTAGGTTGGTCATGAATCTCTTTCAACATGAAATGTTCATAACCACCTTTTTCTGCTGCTTCCGCATTCCAGTTAACATGGAATACTTCTTTATCAACAGGGTTACCTTCACGGTCGAACACGGATACATTATCACGAGTTACGATAGCTAATTCACCATCGCTCAAGATGTATGTATCGCGTGTGTAGTTAATGATAGCTGGAATATCGGATGCTACAAAGTTTTCGCCTTTGCCAAGACCGATAACCAATGGGTTTTCTTTTTTAGTACAAATGATTTTATCTGGCTCATCAGCACAGATGATTTCAAGAGCATACGCACCATCAACACGAGCTAGCATGCGACGTACTGTGTCTACGAAATCGCCATCATACATATCTTCTAATAAATGAGCTACTACTTCTGTATCAGTTTCAGATTTGAAATGGTACCCTTTTTCAATGAGCTCTTCTTTTAAAGGCATGTAATTTTCAATAATACCGTTGTGTACAACAGCAAATTTACCATCTTCAGATGCATGAGGATGGGCGTTCATATCAGATGGACGCCCATGAGTAGCCCAACGAGTATGACCAATACCTATAGTCCCTTCATTAGGATCTGCTTTTACAATTGCCTCAAGATTAGCAAGACGTCCAACCTTTTTTTGAATTTTAATCACATTTTCAGGGCCAATAACAGCAATACCTGCAGAGTCATAACCACGGTATTCTAATTTCGCCATACCGTCCAATAAGAAATCAGATGCTTGATTAAAGCCAATGTATCCTACGATACCGCACATAAATATATCCTCCTATAACTGGGGGCATTCTAGCCCCAGCCAACAACTAAGGCTAACAAATTACTATTCTAACTTAACGATCTAAGTTAATGTTCAAATTATGTATCAAATAGTATTTGAATACAATTCATTCAGATACACTTTGTCCCCATCGTTACCAATGGGCTTTTTAATATCTGTTACGACATGAATATGCCGGAAGAGCATCCGCTGATGATTCGATCACTCTTCACCTCGTCTACCCTAACGACTGCCTTCGCGGGTACTTGCGCTATTCGCCTTTACGAATTCGGATTTCCTTTCTATTATATACGGCAGAATTAGTACAAACATAAATTATGTACTAAGCTATATTATACTAAAAAAATCGATAAGATGTAAATATTTGCCCTTATCCAAAGCTATGAAAAAAGATTTTTTCTACACTTCACAGTATTTTCATTGTAAGAAATTATACTTCAATCAATCTAAATTTTATGCAATTAGATTTTGTTATTTTAAAATTCATATGTATATAATTTGGGAGAGATGAATTATGACAAAAACAGTGATTAATAAAAAACAGAAAAAACATAAAAACACTATGAAGTATAGAAAATTACGTCGTTGGGTGCTTCCTGCAATATTAGGTGCAGCCCTTTCTACTTTGGCAATGCTTCCAACCTTTGCGGCAGAAACACAATCTAATACTAACGTAGCTACTGTAACTACAACAATGCCATCTGCACAAGGAAGCACTTCACAAAACAGTGCTCCTCATGATAAAACAGCTGTAGGCCCAACTCCAACAGCTGTACCTAAGGGAGCCCCTCCAAGTGAGTCTCCAAACGGAGCACCACCTAATGGTATTACACCACAAGCTGAAGTAAATCCAGCTACTTTCACAGGTACAACTATCGTAACCGAAAACAAATCTATAGCTCATGAATTAATCGCCAATACAACGGCTGACCAAAATGCTTTCATCAGTAAAAGCAAAGCAGTCGTAAATATTGAAAATAGTGTATTTGATAAAACAGGCAATACTACAAGCGATGACAATAGTAACTTTCGTGGTCAAAACGCAGTAGTACTCGGTATCGACGGCAGTCAAATCAACATCAAAGGTAGCAATATTACATCTAACGCTAATGGATCAAACGCAATCTTTGCCACTGGTGAAGGCTCTATTATCAACGTAGAGAACACTAACATTCACACTAAAAGTGATTCTTCTCGTGGTCTAGATGCTACTTACAAAGGCACTGTAAATGGTAAAAACCTAACTATTACCACTGAAGGCGCTCATTCTGCTACACTAGCTACCGACCGTGGCGAAGGCACTATTACTGCAGAAGCAGCTAAACTGACAACCTCTGGCGCAGGCAGTCCTGTTATCTACTCAACTGGTAATATTACAGCTAATAACATCAACGGCGTAGCTAACAACAGTGAAATTGGCGTTGTAGAAGGCAAAAACTCCATTACCCTTACAAACTCCAATGTAACAGGCTACAAAGACAATGGCTTTATGCTCTACCAAAGCTTCTCCGGTGATGCTGAAAGCGGTATTGCTCGTTTAAAAGCAGAAAATAACACGCTCACAACTCACTCCACCGGTGCGTTCATCTATGTAAACAACACCACTGCCGAAGCAGACCTTACCGGTAATACAATCTTAATGCCAAATGCCACCACACTTGTGAAAGCTGCTGCAGACTCCCGCTGGGGTAAAACTGGTGAAAACGGTGGTCATCTCACACTCCGTGCCTCTAACCAAGAACTTAGCGGTAACATTGTGGCTGACTCCATCAGTACTGTCGCACTAGACATGACAAACGGATCCAGCCTCGTAGGCGCTGTAAACACTGCCAATACAGCTAAAGAAATTACAATCAAACTCAGCAAAGACTCTACCTGGACACTCACAGGCGACAGCTATGTAAAGTCCTTAACTAACGAAGACACAACAAACAGTAACATTCATTTGAATGGATATAAACTCGTTGTAGCTGATAAATAACAAAAAAAGCACTACTCTGAATGATTACAATTCAAAGTAGTGCTTTTTTCAGCTCAAATACTTTTCTCACTAGATAGCTATAATGACATAAATTACATCCTATATACGTACCTATAATAACAGCAACACAGTTCTTAACTATATATAAGATGAATTGCATCATCTCGTCTATCCTCCTCCCCCATATGCGAAATAACTCTTAATGAGTAGAAAGGGTATAATGCAGAAATATTTGCGCCATAGTGACGGTTCCATTCGGTAACCAGCCTAAATAAATATAAAATAAATACCCTCCTATATATGTTCCTGCAGCGACTTTACGTAGGACGGAGCAAAGGGACATATATAGGAGGGTATACCTTTAATATGAAATTGTAGAATGGATTCACAATTATTAAAATCCATTAGTTTAATCTTAGTAAAGATGGTTCCTCGCTGTGGATTTTGCTTCGCAAAATCTTACGCTCGGAACAAAGTGATGTGTGGGCTTCATCGTCGCAAGCTTCTCTGCCGCCTCACATCCTACTTTTATTCCGCTAACCCTTGTTCTCTACCGATGATATCAGCGATTTCTTGGCATAGGGATTGTAACGCTTCTTGGTCTGGACCTTCAGCCATTACGCGGATGAGTGGTTCTGTACCAGATGCACGTACTAGAACACGGCCTTCATCACCAAGTTCTCCTTCAGCTGTTACAATAGCAGCTTTGATAAGATCATTGTCTTCCCAACCTGTTTTTGTAGCAACGCGAACGTTTACTAACACTTGTGGGTATTTTGTCATGATACTAGCCAGTTCAGAAAGCGGTTGATTTTTTTCTTTCATAAGAGCCGCAACTTGAACAGCAGTTAACATGCCATCACCTGTTGTATTGTGATCTAAGAAGATTACGTGACCAGATTGTTCACCACCAACGGAGAGGTCATGTTCACGCATGTATTCCAATACATAGCGGTCACCAACTGCAGTAGACACGGTTTTCATACCAAGTTCTTCTGCTGCTTTATGGAAGCCAATATTACTCATAACAGTACCAACTACTGTATCGCCTTTTAGCTTGCCTTCTTCTTTTAATTTAAGGGCACACAATAACATGATTTGGTCCCCATCAAGAACTTGGCCTTTTTCGTCAACCAATAAGCAACGGTCAGCATCACCATCGTTAGCGATACCAAGGTCTGCATTATGTTGTTGTACAGCTACTTGCAAGCCTTCAATATGTGTAGAGCCACAGTGATGGTTGATATTCAAGCCATCTGGATTAACATTGATGTTGATTACTTTAGCGCCAAGGCCAGACAAAATTTCAGGACCTACGCTAGAAGCAGCACCGTTCGCACCATCATATACGATAGTCAAACCTTCAAGGGATGTATCGATTGTGTGACGAACAAAGTGAGCATAGAAATGAGCCAAGTTGCTATTGTACTCAATTGTACCGATGCCATCACCTGTAGGACGTGCCAATTCATTGTCCGCACTTTGACGAACATATTTTTCTAATTCATCTTCTACTTCATCTGGCAATTTATAGCCATTGCCATCAAAGAATTTAATGCCATTATCTGGATATGGATTGTGAGATGCAGAAATAACAGCACCCGCATCAAAACCTTGTTGACGTACGAGGTACGCTACTGCTGGAGTTGGGATAACTCCGGCAATGACAACATTACCACCAACAGAGCAAATGCCTGCTGCTAACGCACTTTCAAGCATGGAGCCAGAAATACGCGTATCGCGGCCGATCAAGAATGTAGGATGATCTTTTTCCTTGCCAAAATATGTAGCCGCAGCACGGCCTAAATGATAGGCTAATTCAGGTGTTAAAAATTCATTAACAACACCACGTACACCATCTGTACCAAATAAACGAGCCATAATTATCCTCCTCTAGGGATTGTGAAAGTCACAAGTCCTCATATATTCACTGTTGTGTATTATATCACAATATATACACTACATATATAGATACTATACAGATATATTATTTTACAGTACCAATATGAACCTATACTGTAGTTTCCTTTACAATATATTCTACTACCAACTAGTTAGGTTTTGCATATTTTGCCATACATAAGATAGCCGTTTCAGCTCCATCAAGGGCTGCACTCATAATACCACCTGCATAGCCAGCGCCTTCACCCATCGGGTAGAATCCACCTACAGTTGGAGAAACTCGCTCTTCATTGCGTCCCATGCGTAGTGGTGCAGAGGTACGTGTTTCAACGCCCGTCATGCATACTGCAGGATCATCAAATCCATGAATGCGTCGTCCCCAATATGGCAATGCCCGCTCTAATACAGACGTTACGAATGGTGGCAAGCAATCATGTAAATCGCAATTTACTACGCCTGGTTCATAGCTATAGGTGCTATCTTGTACGCTTGGTGCTTGTGAAAGCCCTAAAAATTGACCTACTGTTTGCGCTGGCGCATGGAAATTAGAACCGCCCAACTCATAAGCTTTGCGCTCCCATTCACGTTGGAATGCTACACCATCCAGTGGATGATTACCAAAATCTTCTGGGCCTACGTTAACTACGATAGCACTGTTCGCAACACCGCTATCACGAGCATATAGGCTCATGCCATTCACAACAACGCCGCCATTTTCGGATGCAGAGGCCACAACTTGACCACCTGGGCACATACAGAAGCTATACGCAGTACGGCCTGTTTCTTTATCGTGATACACAAGGGAGTATTCTGCGGCACCAAGGCCTAAGCTAGAAGGTTCTACACCATATTGGGACTCGTCAATGACAGCTTGATCATGTTCTATACGAACACCAATAGCAAATGGTTTCGCCGTCATCTCTACATTACGTTTATGTAGCATTTCATACGTATCGCGTGCACTATGACCTACGCCAGAAAGCACAACCGTCGTATCGATGCGCTCGTCGCCATTAACTTCAACACCAACAATACAATCATTTTCAATAAACAAATCCGTTACTTTGGCCCCAAAGCGAACTTCACCGCCCCACTCGATGATACGTTCACGCATAGCTTTTACCATGGTACGCAACTTATCTGTACCTACGTGAGGTTTATGTTTATATAATATTTCTTCAGGTGCTCCAAATTCAACAAAGTATTTGGAGATTTCGTGCAATCTAGGATGAGTAATGCGAGTTGTCAATTTTCCATCCGAGAAGGTACCTGCACCACCTTCGCCAAACTGTACATTCGATTCAGGTTTAAATACGCCATCTTTCCAAAATGTTTCTACATCTTGGCTACGAGTATCAACATCTTGACCTCGTTCAAGAACGATTGGACGATACCCTTCACGAGATAAGTAAAAAGCTGCAAGCATACCTGCTGGCCCAAACCCCATCACCACAGGGCGGTTTGCTAAAGGCACATTACCATGAATGATAGGTTCCGGATCTTCTGGTCTAAACACAAATACATCCTTTTGTTTACCTAGTTTTTTCATAATTTGAGCTTCCTTATGAACCTCAACAAACAAGGTATATACAAATACAATATTAGGTTTTTTACGAGCATCTACAGCGCGTCGCACAACGTGAATTGTTTCAATAGCACCACGTAACTGGGGATACTTTTTTTCTACAATATCTTTAATATCCGACTTGACCATAACAGCCACACGGAGATTTATTATTCTAATCATATCTTTCCTTATGTAAACTATCCCTTTAGGTTAGCAAATTTCTTTATTATTTGACCTAAATTCTTCAAATTTAACCTACCAGAAATTGGTCATATAATATTATTATACAATATTACTGTAAAAGCTGATACATAACAAACAGAGTATCCTATAAAGCATTAAAATAGACCCTAATAGAGTTAAATCTCATCCTCTATTAGGGTCTTATTTATAATTTAGGTTCCATAGGCAATAACAATTTGAGAACTCACTATTACGCCTCTAATCTATAAACTAGGTAGTCTTCTTTTGTATATCGACCTTAACATGTACAGTCGTTGTATTACTATTAACACCGCTTGGCAATACTAAGTTGTAATTGCCTTGAATGCCCTTCGTTGCACCAGTGAGATCAATTGGTTCTGTTTGAATTTCTGTAACAGAATCAATCATTTCTTCTCGGCCAGTCACAGTTAACTGGGTTGGTGTAACAGATACTGACTTAACCTCATACCCATCTAATACCGCTCCAACAGTTGGTACGATAATAGGAACTGCTTTATCTTTACGTAATAAATTTAGTTCATATTGTGCCTGACCTTGGTTTGGATTGATATGTACATCTAGTACGTTACCAGATACATCCCAAGCTTCTAATGTACTAACAGCACTAAAGTTCTTAGTCTGACCAGCGATGTTAACCTTCATAACCACCTTATTTACGGCGTTAACGAGCTGTTTACGTCCAGACACAGTGACTTCTTTAGGTACAACAGTTACTGACTTGAGAGCAATATCATCGGAGAATTTACCAATTGGAACAATTTCAACCGGTATTTTTCGCTCCGCATATTCATCTACATTGATTGTAATAGTATCAGGCTTAATCTCAACAAGACTCATACCTGATGGCGGCTTAAACCCAATCGTTACATTGTTTTGCCCTGGCTTCACACCAGACGCATCTATATAAGCACGAAGATTGTCTGCTTTCATAGAAATAATCGTATCACGTGGACCAGATAGTACGATTCGTACAGTATCTGGCGCATCCTCTATGATGTAATTATCCTTAAGATTTTGAACCTGAACAGGTACCGTATAGGTTACCTCCATCACAGGGTTCTGATCGCGCATGATAAAGAACCACATGACGATAGCCGCTAACAATGATAATAATTTAGCTGGCCAATTGCGTTTCAAATGTATCATCATTTTTTTGCCCCCCATTTCCACATACCAGTAATGGTTTGACGAGGGCGTTCCATAAATGTACGCAACGCTTCCTTAATTTGATCTTCCGGTAAATGACGATAAATATGGCCGCCATAAGTATACGAAATGGTTCCAGTTTCCTCACTGACAACAACAACCACAGCGTCCGTTTGTTCAGATAAGCCAATTGCTGCACGGTGACGCGTACCAAGTTCAGTACTTAATGTACGATCTTCAGTTAGCGGCAATAGACAACCAGCTGCACGAATTCGTCCATCACGAATAATTAGCGCCCCATCATGAAGTGGTGTACTAGGAACAAAAATATTTTTAATCAATTCACGGCTCAGCACCGCATCAATCAAAATACCTGTATCAACGAAATCATTAAGACCGACTTCACGTTCAAAAACGATAAGTGCCCCTGTGTGCTCACGAGACATAACGCGAGCCGCCGCCATCACTTCATTGATGGCCATATCCATTTCCTCTTCATTAACATTCTGTGCCTTACTGAAAATTCGACCACGGCCCAATTGTTCTAAAGCACGGCGCAATTCCGGTTGGAATACTACAGGCAATGCGAAGAGAAGAACAGTCATACTTTGTTGCAAAATCCAATTGATAACATATAGATTTAGCAAATGACTCAATAAATTTAGAATTGCTAACATAACGAGACCTTTCAAAAGAGAAACGGCCCGTGTATCTTTAAGCAATTTATATAAATAATATATACCTACAGCAACAATTAAGATATCCGCGATATCAAGAAGCCTAAAGGTATGTATAAGTGCGTCAATATGCATAAAAAATAGCTCCTTATACAAAATAATAAGGTGCAGCCAACTACTTGACTGCACCTTTTATTTTAACTCATTTTAAAAGCACTGTAAATTTATAAACAAGTATTAAATATGATTTTTCCAGATACAAATGATAAATCTCATCAATATCACATCCATAAATATCATTAAATGAGCTGTACTGTAGATATTCAGATGACTATAAATATTGAATTTATTTTTATGTACTTAGATGTTTTGTGTTTCAATCCACACATCCATCTGTCCACCACATACCATACCTTCTTTTACAGCTACATCGTCATCTAAGAGGACTTCGATACGACGATGGACTTCTTTTTTTTTCAAAGAATCAACAGCACTTAGGCGAATTTCATTCTCAGCGCGACCACCACCAATAGTGCCAAAGATAGATCCATCTGGGAATACAACCATAGATGTTCCAGCCTTACGCGGTGTAGAACCACGAGTAGACAAAATAGTAGCTACAGCTAATGTTTCATTTTTACGAGCACTTAAATATTCAATAAACTCACGATTCATGGATTACTCTACCTTTCCGCAATGAGCCGCCTTTTTTTCCACGCACCACTGCCAAATATTCGCTAACGATAGATAATGCAATCTCCTCAGGCGTTTGTGCCCCTAAATCTAGACCAATTGGTGCATATACCATATCTAACTCTTCTTGCGTCCAACCTTGTTCACGCAATACTTCAAATGCATAATGAATGCGCTTTTGACTGCCCATAACACCCATATAGGTCGGCAAGTAATCGCGTAATTGTTCTAAACATACATTATCGTACTCATGAGCACGTGTAACAATGATAAAACCATTATATTCATCAAGAGGTAGATCATTTTTAAAGTTTTCTAACGGCAAGCATTTACGAGTTACGCGTTCATCAAAGAATTCAGGAACTACATACTCTGGACGGTCATCTACAACGGTTACACGACATCCGATGAATAGTAATAAATCTGTAATAGCACGGCTCACATGACCAGCGCCTAATACGAGAACAGACGGATCATTTTCTACAGGTTGTACGAAACATTCTACTTCGCCTACCATGCACAAAGAATTGGGCTTTGCTTTATCTACCATAAATCCTTCGATTGGTGTGCCATACAAAACACTACCATCTTCAGTATAAATTGTCTTATCTCCTTGACGAGGACCAGACAGTACAGTAACCATCAATGTAGTTTCTGTAAGCTGAAGACGGTCTTTCATCACATCATAGATCGTTTCCATCTTGATTCCTTTCATAATCCCATGCAGTGACAGCTTCTAAAACGCCGCCACCAACGGCGAGAGATTTATCTGAAATACTATAACAATGAGATTCTTCACAACGGGCATCTACGTCGGCCAATTTAAAATGGTCAGATACGATGAGTCCGCTCTTAAGAATGCCTCTGAGAATACCTGCAATTTTAGCACGTACCGGCTCTTCATCTACGTAGCCAATAACTTCATTAGCCTGTACAGAATCACCTATATGGCGTTTCGCTGTAAATAAACCCGCCTTTGGTGAATGAATCACACGCTCATGAGTATAGCCACCCACATTACCAGGAATACCTGTATTAGGTTGCGCTGATCCATCATTAATACAACGTCCTAATGAATGGCCGCGCATAGTTTCAATCACTACATCCACATCGTCCCCTGCAGTAAAGCCAGGGCCCACACCGATAACCAGGTCTGCATCAGCTCGTTTGGTACCAAGATTCTTTTTGCTTAAAATGGCATCTACCACAATATCTGGTTTCAATGTATTTAATAACTCTTCATAGGAGCTAGTTACTACAGGAATAACACCTTGTGCCAGTGTATCCATTACTTCGCTAAGAGCTACATGACGAGCTACAAAACGTTCTAAAATCATTTCCCCACGATGCACGGCATTGCCATAACATACTTCACGACGAATCATAGTAGGAATAGCGATTTCGTTAATCACCACAGAATAGCCTGCACGTTTCAATCTATATACAGCGCCAGAAGCGATATCTCCGCCTCCACGCATAAGCACTAATGGTTTCATAATGCCTCACTTTCACGTTGTTTCAAACGCTCAAAATCGTCGGGTGTGTCGATATCACATCCAATATCATCTCGAATCCATAATTTGATAATATGGTCTTTACCATTACCACGAATAATGGTTTTGCCACCTTGATCCCCTTGGATATGTTGTAAAGGTTCAAACCAATGCGAACCAAAAAGAACGGGATTTCCCGACTGATAATTCGCCCCGTAATACGGAACGACGATAGTTTTCGAATGAAAGTTATCACTAAATGCACCAATAACCTGATGTACAACATCCCCCGTCAATAGTGGTTGATCCCCTACAGAACAAAGGATACCATCTAGCGGTATCGGTGATTCTTCTATCAAATGACGGACTCCTATCGCTATGGACAGACCCTGTCCACGCTCAGGATGTTCATTCCGAACTACTTCGAACCCATAGCTTGTAACAATAGATTCCAATTTTTCATGATCATCACCAGTAACCGCTACAAAAGGTATTTTACAGAATTCAGTAGGTTTTACATAATCTTCCCATCCACAACGAAGAGCCCCACAGACCGCATCTAAAACAGTTTTACCACGCCATGGTAACAGCTGCTTATTACAGCCCATTCGCTTGGATTGTCCCCCTACGAGGAGGACAACACCAATATGCAAAGGGCGATGGTCTATGGGGTCTCTCATGGGACTGAAAGCAGTATTTGATTTTGCTTTCACATAAGTCATGAGTACCTACCGACATTGAATAATACGACGGATTTCACAACTTGCTTTATATCCATCAGCTAAGATGATAGCAGAAATATCACTATCTACAATATGATCAATAAAATCATCGATGATACGATGTTGCACAGTTTCATATCCAGTACAGAAGAGTATTTTTTTACCCTTACTGTATTGGAATAATCCTTGTTTATGCAATACTAAGTCAGCTAACATACGCGGTGTTACGATAGCACCCATATCGCGATTAACGATATCTTGAACGAGCTCGATATTATGTACATGCTCATCATCTAGTGGTGCCCCTAACATTTGTAGATTCACCAGACCAATCGTAGTCTTTGTAAGAGCTGGGATAACTGGCTCAGTCATCTTAGGCGCTTTAAGCCATTTTTCCTTTGCCCCATCGGCTTCTACCACAATTTGCCAGTTTGGATGTAACTTTGCTAAACCATCGATAAGATCACAATCTAAGGAGTCTACTTTTGTTCCTGTAATTCCAGAAAACCACGCACCACAATATCCACGCAACACACGGTCTGTACAATATTCATCGGCTTCATTAATATTTCGGGTATAAATCGGTTCATAATGAGCCACTTGAGATTCATAGAGTCGAGTCGTAGTCGTAACTACAATAGGCTGACCTTTCAGCCGTCCATATTCTACTAATTTTGAAAGTACAGTCGTTTTACCGCCGGCCCCAACAAGGGCAACGATTCCCGGCTGAATCAATTGATTCCAATAGGATGTTTGTGATGTCATAAAACCAGGCCTCCTTAACAAAGAAAGTAACTAGAAACCTCTATACTTTATATTTCTCGTCCATCCCCATAAATACCTTCTCAGGTGTCATAGGTAATGTACGAACGTCTGCTCCAACTGCATTTTTAATGGCATGTTGGATTGCAGGACAGGCTGTATTAATAACAATTTCACCAATAGATTTAACCCCAAAAGCACCTGTTGGTTCATAAGATTCTATAAATGCTGTATGTAATTGACCTATATCTTGACGTGTAGGAATTTTGTAGGTCATGAGATTACTGGTTTCTAAACGACCATTACTAGAATAGCGTACATCTTCATATAGTGCCATACCAATAGCTTGTACAACACCACCTTCAGCTTGAACACGAGCTAATTTAGGATTAATAACAGTACCACAATCTACACAAGAGTAGAAATGCATTGGAATAACCTTACCTGTTTGTTTGTCAACTTTTATTTCTGCAATAGACGCCATAAATGGAGGTGGAGACGTATGACTGCCCCATGTAGCAAAGCCAGATAATTGTTGGGCATTAACGCCTATCAGTAATTTGGGAGCCAATTCATGGATATCCATCGATTTGGATCCATCCTTTGTGGTAGCAATAACACCATCAAAATCGATGTTATCTACGTCGGTTTCAAAAAATTCTGCAAATTTTGCTACAATTTTGACTCGTAAATCTTCAGCAGCTAATTTAGCAGCAGTCCCTGTTACATATGTTGTACTAGATGCATAAGAACCTGGATCAAATGGCACAATATCTGTATCAGACTCAATAACCGTCATATACTCAATTGGGCAACCTAATACTTCGCAAGCCATTTGGGTTAATACTGTATTCGCACCCATACCCATATCAGAAGATCCTGTATACAACGTATAATTACCATCATCACCTAAACGAATCTCAACAGATGCAACATCAATATTAGCAACACCAGACCCCTGCAATGCCAAAGCCATACCAAGGCCACCACGATATCGTTCATCAATATCCCAAGAGTGAGGGCGTTCATCCCAACGAGCCATAGCTTTAACCTTATCTACTGCCTCTTGGAAAAAACCTGATTCAAGATATTCATCAGGATCATATACTAAGCTTTGCTCACCAACAGCAATTAGATTCTTCTGACGCAATTCAGCTGGGTCTATGCCCATTTTATCTGCTAATTGGTTGACAGCACACTCTAAAGGCCATAATGCTTCCGTTGCACCATAACCACGGAATGCACCGCCTGGTGTATGGTTCATATAAACGCCTTCTGTACCATAATGAACAGCAGTTGCTTTGTTATACAACGGTACGGATTTATGTTCACCAGCTGTTGTAGTAGTAAAGCAATGAGTTGCATGAGCACCTGCATCAGTAATAGAGTCCATATCAATAACCCTGATAATACCATCTTTTGTGGCACCTACTCGAATTTGCCATTCACGAGCATGACGTGTTGTAGAGCAAGTTTGTGCCTCTGTGCGATTATATAAAAGATAGCAAGGTTTTTTCAATTTCCACGTCACAAAAGCTGTCATCAATTCAGTACAAGCAGTTTGTTTAGAACCGAAACCACCGCCGATACGAGGTTTGATTACACGAATCTTTGTAGCTGGAATGCCTAATGCACGTGCAATATGACGACGCACATGGAATACGATTTGTGTAGAAGATACAATAACTATGCGCCCCAATGCATCAATATAACCATAACTTTGGAATGGTTCCATCGCAGTTTGACGTGTAGCTTGGTCAAAATATGTTCCCTCTACTACATAATCACATTTAGCGAGTTCGGCTTCAATATCGCCTACCCGTTTATGATATGATACACAAATATTACGTTTATGATCTTGACCTACAGGGATATGATTGAGAATATCGTCTTCAGGGTGAACTACTGTTTCATGATCAATAGCAGTATGCATATCAAGTACTGGTTTTTGTACTTCGTACTCAACCTTGATGAGAGGCATTGCTTTAAGAGCTGTAGCCTCATCTTTTGCTACAATAAGTGCTACTTCATCTCCTACATAGCGAACTATAGGATCTAAAATGAGAGCATCATAGGCAGATGGTTCTGGATATGTTTGCCCAGCCAATGTAAATCGAGTATTAGGCACATCTTCATGCGTAAAAACCGCCTCAACACCCGGAATCAATTTTGCTTTGGATGTATCAATAGATTTAATGCGCGCTTGTGCATGGGGGCTACGAAGTACCTTAATAACAAGCGCATCTTTGGGAACAAAATCGGCAGTATAGGACGGTTTTCCCGTCAAAATACCTTTTGCGTCAACTTTGTCATAAGATTTACCAATGTGCTTATTCATTATTCTAGGCCTCCTTCTAAGAATTTACGGACCCCTCGAAGTTGTGATTCATAGCCAGTACAACGGCACAAGTTACCAATGAGGTACTCACGAATTTCATCATCACTAGCCTTTGGATTTTTACGTTTCAAGTTGATAGCACTCATCATCATGCCAGTTGTGCAAAAACCACATTGGTCAGCACCTTCGCTGGCAATACAAGATGCTAATAATTCAGCCTCTTCTTGTAAGCCTTCTAATGTAGTAATTTTATGACCTGGAGCACGGAACGTAGGATATGCACAAGATAAAATAATTTCGTCATCTACCCATACAGTGCAAAGTCCACAGTTTGTTGTATCGCAGCCACAACGTACACTGTAATAACCAAGATTACGTAATGTATCCAACAACATTTCATCAGTTGGCACATTAACAGTTACATTTTTATTATTAATATTAAGTACGAATTCCATTATTGTGCCACCTCCTTAGCCAAACGTTGAACCATTGTTTTTACCATTTCCATGCGATATTCTTTGGATGCATGAGAGTTAGATTGGTAAACTAGTTCTTCAGATGCTAATTGGCCAGCATCTTTTGCTGCAGCCAATCCTTTTTCAGAAAGCAAGGCACTTGTCTTTTCAACTAATTGAGGTACACCAGGTCTAGTACCAATGTACAATTCAACACTTTTTCCATCGTAGCGAAGAGCACCTGTCAATAATGGAAAGTCTCCACGAGAGATACGGAGAGCATCAACAGCTACAGGTACCTCTACTTTAGGAATGCGAATTTCTACGAGAATATCACGTTCTCTATATTTCATATAATCTTGTATGGACATGCGACCACCTTTAAAAGTGACGATGTCAGCATGTACAGCCATTAATGCAGGAATAATATCTGAGAAACCAAAACGACTTGCCACAGATCCACCCATGGTAGCAGTATTACGGAATTGAATGCCAAGGATTTCCTTAACACCTTTCACAACAGCACCACCACAGAATTGTTGCAAGGGCTCAAAACGTTCCACATCACCTTGTGTAGCCATAGCACCAATGGCAAATTCGTTATTCTCTTCACGAACATAACGCAAATCAAGACTAGCCATATCAATCACGGCAGGCCATGTGCGTCGACCCAAACGCAACCAACAGCCGCCAGCTAGCATTGGGGCAGTTTTGTTTTTTGTGGCTAATTCATAAGCCTCTTCCACCGTCTTCGGTTGTAATACTTTCATAAATGCTAACATAATCTGTCCTCTCAATGGTATACTAATACTTACAGACTGAATGATAACCATAAAAATACGGGTATCACCAAACTTAGCAGGAAGCTATATAGTTCCTCATGTTTTATTCTTTTATTTTACCAACTATTCGCTACTAAATCTATGATGAAAGCTATACATTTACACGACCTTTGCAAAGAATTACATATTTATGAAGTTGGAGTTGCCCCTTGGCCTCTACCGGATAATGCAAAAGATATTTTATATGAATCTGAACCCTGTCCATTTACAGCTGCACATATAGAGGATCGATTATTAGGAACAAGCGAGTTCATTCCTAAAAGTGCCATCGTATGTCTATTCCCTTACTATGTAGATCATAAGAGTCGCTCCAATTTAGCCCGTTATACATGGGCCACAGATTATCATCTGGTCATTAATGAATATTTAGAAAAATTGATTAAAAAGCTGCAAAAAATAAATACTTCAGCTCAGTTTTCCATACATTGTGACACCTCTCCCCTCGCAGATCGTTATATGGCATACTTAGCAGGCCTTGGGTTCTATGGAAAAAATAATTGTTTCATCAGTACCAAATGGGGTTCCTATGTAGTCATCGGTACCATTCTAACAACACTAGAATTGGAACCGAATATGCCTCTCAATCAATCTTGTATGGAATGCAATCGTTGTATTAAAGCCTGCTTAGGACAATGCTTAGGTCACGATGAATTTAAATACGATACTTGTAAAAGTTACTTAACACAGAAAAAAGGGGATCTTACGAAGGAAGAAAAAACTATCATTAGTAAAACACCTCTCGTATTCGGCTGCGATGTGTGCCAAGAGGTTTGTCCACACAACAGAGACATTCCAACAACTCCTATTCCTGAATTCCAACAAATCGAACCGTTCATCGAGATTAATGAACTAGAAGCACTAACAAATAAAGAGTTCAAAGCTAAGTATGGTAATCGGGCATTCGCTTGGCGTGGTAAAAAAATATTGATGAGGAACCAGACAATTATAGAAAAGAAATAAAAGAGACGACCATCGGTCGTCTCTTTTTGCTCGTTATTTAATTTCGTAGTAATTTAACTCATCCAAGCTTTTACCAAGAGCAGGCATATAGGTTTCAAGGAACATATCAACTTCTGGCATGTTGAGTGCTTTTAATTTAGCTAGGATGGAGTCATGTGCTTCTTTAAACTCATCGTTTCCTGCCTTGAGTTCGTTCACACATTTCATATACGCTGAAATTGTATCTGCTGCCTTAACGATTGGCCATTCAGGACTCTCCTCGGCATCTACAATAAAAGGCTTATAAACCGCTTGTAATCGTTCTGGTAAAGTAGACAACATTTTCTCTTGCGCTAATGTTTCAACTTCACCATAGAGTTCACGAAGCTTTGGATCAAAATATTTAATCGGTGTTGGCATATCGCCTGTAAAGATTTCACTAACCTCATGATACATGGCAATAACAGCGACCTTATTAATATCTACATTGCCACCAAAGTATTCATTTTTAAGAGCTGCCAAATTATGTGCTACCATAGCCACTTCTAAGCTATGCTCTTGAATATTTTCTGTTTCTGTATTGCGCATGAGACTCCATCGATTGATAAAGCGCATACGTTTTAAAAATGCAAAAAATGAACTCATATATCCCCCATTACATAATAGGTCCTGCATAGCAGGACCTATTTTAATACTATTCATTTAACTATGTAACTTAAATTATATTAGGTTTACTCAAGCTATTCTCTAATCATACTTATCATGCTCAATTAGATTACACCGCGAAGTTTAAAACCATAGTCAAGGAACTGCACTGCTTCATCCCAACGGTTATCGTCGTTAAGCATAACTACAATCATAGTATGTCCATTACGAGTAGCCGATGCAATCAAACATTCCCCTGCAGCATTTGTAAAGCCAGTTTTCAAACCATTAGCTCCGGGATATTTATTACGAATGAAATGGTTTGTGGTACGAATTGTTTCTGGTGCACGATTTTGATAAGGAACCTTATAATAATCATTGGCTACCTTATCACGGAACATCTGGTACTTCATACCATAGGCTGCAATCATCGCCAAATCACGAGCCGTAGAATGATGGCCCATTTGCGTCAAACCATGAGGATTTAAGAACACACTGTTCTTAGCGCCTGCTTTGGCAGCAATGCGATTCATATCCTTCGCAAAGTTCTCTACAGAACCACTTACATTTTCTGCTACTACAACAGCCGCATCATTGCCACTGGCAACCATCATACCTTCAAGAACGCCTTCCAATGTAATTTGATCACCTACACGTACTCCAAGATTAGATTCTTCCATACTAGTAGCATAGCTGCTTATAGTCGCCAATTTATCAAGTTGTGTACCTTTTAATTCTAAGGCTGTTAACAGAGTAACCATTTTCGTAGTACTGGCAGGATGCATCCATTTATCTGGATTCTTTGCAAATAAAATTTCCTTTGTATCTGCATCAATGAGGACTACGGCCTCACCAACTGTAGATGGCGGCGCAATGTATGCTGCATAAGAAATACTAGATCCTAATAAAACTGAACCTATAAAAGCTATCACGAAAACAAGTCGTTTCCATATCATAAATACATTTGTTGTTAAAGATATCATATATCTCACTTTCTATATTACATTTAACTTTCTAGACTATCATCAATGGCAACATTCGTTCCGGTTGCTTTTTTCTTAGTACCTTTAATTTCGCCAGTAGAATTATCTACATTTTGAATATATACCACACGTTGAGGATAAGGAATATCAATACCATATTTGTCGAACGCATCCTTTACATCGGACATGATACTATATTGTACATCTAAAAAGTCCTTCGACTTAACGTGAGCATAGGCTGCAATACGTACGGAATTATCTCCAAATTCAGAAATACCAATTTCCATAGTTTTAGGGTTAAGAACGCGTTTATCATTAGTAAAAATCTTCTTTAAGATTTTGATTGCTTCATGATGGTCATTATTATACCCAATATCAAAAACAAAGGGAATAACACGCTCAGTGCTATAAGCAATATTAGTTACGGCTTGAGATGTAAGAAGTGAGTTTGGTATATATACATTCTTTTTATCTTTTGTAGTAATAACCGTATACATAAATTGAATGGACTTAACACTACCTACTACATCGCCAACTTGAATAACATGGCCAGCTCTAAAAGGCTTAAATATAAGAATTAGTAAGCCAGATGCCAAGTTGGAAAGATTGTTCTGCAAGGCCAAGCCAATGCCCAAACCAAAGGCACCAAAAGCAGCCACAAAGGATGTGGTAGGAACACCAACTTGATTTAAACAAATCAAAATTAAACCTACTAGCAATGCATAATTAATAATCTGCGTAATAAAACTCATAGCCGCAGAATCATAAGATGCTTTTGTCATAATGCGAACAGCAAAGGCTTTTATCCATTTAATAGCATAACGACCTACCCCAAATATGATAAGGGCCAATAATATATTGCCCGCTTGTGCAAAAAACCAATCTCTCAGCTGAACAAGAACATTAGCATCTTTAAAGAGCAGCTCAGATATTGTCCTTAAAATATCTCCCATAGTAATCCTCCATGGTAAACTTTTATAAAGCAAAACTCTATACGCTATAAGTACTATTAAGATATAGTAACAGTATACATATATGCTATAATTTTACATATGCATTTATAAAATGATAGTAAAGTTATTATATCGTTATATTACATATATAACAATCTAAATATAGGGAGACTTATATGTTTAACAATCCATATGAAGCACCACAAGAACTTGCTACTGGAGGGCATGTAACAAAAGAATTAAACTCTGTTACAGTACATTTTGATGACGTCCATTATTCCTTATCTAGTGGCCAACTCAATGGTGGATATCACCATACGTTAGCTGTACGAAATCAACAATTAACGTATCAAATTGAAACGGAAAAAGATTTACCTGGTGGATCTGTAGCAAATTATTTAGCACAAGAGTTTGAGCATATCGATACGCCTGTTCATTTTAGTACGGCATTGCTCACCTCTGCTACGATGAACCTTCACGCATATGCTAAGGTCGAAGAACACGATACAATCGTGGAGACAATCGTTACTGCGGGCTATGAAAAAACTGCCCATCGTGCGGGTACAGGTTATTGCTATGAAGAGCGTAATGGTAGTTTTATCGTACCTGGTACCATTAACATTCTTGTTTTTACTAACAAGGCCTTAACCGATAGTGCTATGGTGAAAGCTATCATGACAATTACAGAGGCTAAAACAGCAGCCCTTGAAGATTGGGGTGTTGAAAGCGTACGCCTCTATTCATTTATTAACGAAGATATTCCTGATGCTATTACAAAAGAACATAAAACGTCTGCCACCGGTACATCTACAGATGGTGTGATTCTTACCATCGATACAAATGGTGATGTATTAACGGACGCAGGCTCCTTCTCCCTATTTGGAGATACATTGGCTAAAGCTGTTTATATAGGTATACAACGGGCCTTAGAAAATGCTATTGGTGTCGAATAAAAAACCGCACATCCTAGGCGATCGGGATGTGCGGTTCATTGCATATAAAACTGTTACACACAGTATAATATTTGAAAATGAATATCAAATTAAGATTTGAGAGTTTTTCTCAAATCTTTTTTTATTAATATTCATAGAAGAATTGTTGTAACTTTTTAAGACTTTTTGTTTTTGTAAGGCCAAGCATCAATAAAATACGAGCTTTTTGTGGACTCAATGTATCGCTTACAAGATATCCTGCTAATGCATCTTGTGGTACAGCAGATACCATTCCACTCCCCGTACGAGAGGCGCGTACAGTTGGGAATCCTGTATTTTGTGTTATTTGACGTACATTTTGAGGAATTGTACCATGCCCTAACCCAGTCAAGATGAGCCCATCAGGATTAGTAGCAACCACACTCATTGGTACCATGTCATCCATACCACCATAACAAGTCAAAATGACTACACGAGGTAACTCCTTTAACTCAAGTACATCAAAGACCGACTCTTTCGTATGACGACGGGTAGAAGTTTTATAATAATGAGCCACTCCATCTTGTACAATACCTAAATGACCTACTAATGGGCTATCAAAGGTTGCTACATTAGTTGTATTCCGCTTAGAAACATCGCGTGCCCCATCTACATAACCATTTAGAACAACAAGTACTCCTTTACCTACAGACTCTGGAGTTCTCGCCACTTGAATCGCTTGCAATAGATTAATAGGGCCATCTGCACTAATTGCTCCAGCAGGTCGCATAGAACCAGTAATAACGATAGGCTTATCTGTATGAACAGTAAGATTAAGAAAATAAGCTGTCTCCTCCATGCTATCTGTACCATGAGTAATAACAACTCCACCTATATCATCTTGATTGACTAAGTCTTGTACTAACTTGGATAAATCCAGCCAATGCTGCACAGTAATATCTGAACTTTCAATATTACTAAATTGAGTATATGTATATGGGCCATATGGTTCTGTGCCAGGTACAGAATCTAGAATTTCATTTAGACCTAATACACCTGCAGTATACCCGGTCAAATCTGTATCGGATGCGCCTTGTCCAGCAATCGTACCGCCCGTGCCAATCAAAGCTATTTTTGTCTCCATATTACCTCCATCATAAAATACATAAGAAATAGTAAGTCTTGTGTTAATCAACGTCATCATTAATTATGCTATTCAATACAATTATCACAATCGTCAATGAGTCCTTGGATAACTCTATCCCTATTCAAGACATGCTCAAGATTATAGAGCATACAGGCCTCTCTCAACGCTGTGGATAAAAGGAAGGCATCAATTCTAATTTATGCTTATTGATACGGTTCAAATGATCAATGCGTTTTTTCGTTTCTAAATCATCAATCTCACCAGTTCTAATGTATCGATCCAGTACTGCGTAAGTAAAACCTAATTTATCTTCATCAGATTGACCACTAAGTCCATCACTAGGTGTCTTATCTACAAGATACTTAGGAATATCTAGCAATCGACCAATTTGACACACCTCTTCTACAACAAGATTAGCGAGAGGACTAAAATCCCCTGCACTATCCCCATATTTTGTAGAATACCCCACATAATCTTCAGAGCCGTTACATGTATTAGCTACACGTGCCCCATTTGACAAGTTTTGACCAATAGCATATAAGGTTGCCATACGAAGTCGTGGCGGTGTATTTATAGCCGCATCCTTAGATATGTCAACACTACCGGTAACAGCTTCATAACCTTCTCCTTGAATGATTGCATTTGTTAAGGCTGAATACGCAGCTCCTATATTAACAATAATATGAGGAATACCTAAGTGATCGACAACAGTCTTGGCATCATCAATATCAGATTGAATACCATTAGGCATGAGCACACCAACTACGCGTTCAGTTCCAAGAGCTTCTTTACAAAGGGCTGCCACGATTGTAGAGTCCTTGCCACCAGAAATGCCCACAACAGCACTACAATTAGTTCCATTTTGACTAAAATAATCTTTAATCCATTGAACGAGAGCATCTTTAGTAGCTTGTGGATTATCTAACATAAGCCCTCCTATTTTTTCCGGAAAATACGATTTAATAAATCCATTTTCATTTGATAGTATCCTGGGCTCATATCAAGATAATGACGATGTGGATTTTCAAAGCGCTGTTCTTCTAACCAGATTTCATGATCTAACTGGTCTTTAACGTATTGTCGAAGCTCTTCTAGTGTCGGCAATTTTCCGATAAGCTTACCATCTTTAATAATAAGTTGTTTCATCTCTTTAAATGTACAATTTTCAAAGTACAGTTCACGCCAAGGTTGTTCCGGATCAATATAACGATATGGTTCAGTAGTATCTGGCACATCTTCTAACAATGTTAATAAGTCTGCAATAGCACGACCTTTCTCATTGTATACGCGGTACACCTTTTTAAAGCCTGGGTTCGTAATCTTTTCAACAGATTCAGAAATCTTGATACGAGGTTCCCACGCACCATTTTTTTCAACGCCAGCAATCTTATAAACCGCACCAAATACAGGGTCACTCTTTGAAGTAATAAGTCTTTCACCTACTCCAAAAATATCAATCGGCCCACCTTGTCCCAACAAGGATGTAATTGTATATTCATCGAGGCTATTAGAGGCCATGATTTTACAATCCTCTAAGCCGGCTTCATCAAGCATACGACGAGCCTTTTTAGCCAAATACGCAAGGTCACCAGAGTCAAGGCGAATACCTTTTAAACGTTTTCCTATTGGCTCTAATATATCTTTAGCTACTTTAATAGCATTAGGTACGCCAGAATTGAGAACATCGTAAGTATCAACTAAGAATACGGCTCCATCTGGATAGACTTCAGCGTAAGCTTTAAAAGCTTCATATTCTGAATCGTGATACATAACCCAACTATGCGCCATAGTACCGCTCACAGGGATTCCAAATTGTTGGCCTGCTAAAACTGTTGCCGTAGATTGTACACCTCCAATATAGGCTGCTCTTGCACCATATACCGCAGCATCAACATTATGAGCTCGGCGTGCACCAAAATCGGCTACAATGCGTCCATCCGCGGCACGAACGATACGATTGGCCTTAGTAGCAATAAGGGACTGATGGTTCATCATAGTTAGGACCGCAGTTTCTACAATTTGTGCATCTATGAGAGGCGCTACGATAGTAATAACTGGTTCATTAGGATAAATAATAGACCCTTCTGGAAATGCATATACATCACCAGTAAAAGAGAAGTCCTTTAGATAAGTTAAAAATTCTTCACTGAAAATACCTTGTTTTCGTAAAAAATCGATATCACTTTCATCAAAATGCAAGTTCAAAATGTACTCAACGATTTGTTCAAGCCCACCAAAAATGGCAAAGCCCCCCTTGTCAGGATTACGTCTAAAAAATACATCAAAAGCGACGCGATCCGTATTCTCATGTTGTGTAAAATAACCATGTGCCATGGTCATCTCATAAAAATCCATGAGCATACTAATGTTGCGACTGTCGTGTTGCATAGGTTCACCAACCTTCTAAAAACTAATGGATTTGATATATCGTTAATCGTATAACCTCATTATACATTATTATTCCTATATAGCTAGTCTCTATACATGCCTAAGCTTGTATTAACTATCCTAATAATCATTCTTATGATATAACTATATATATACACACTAATTATTTATATATTCCATATATATGTTGATGAAAATTATAACTAGAACTAATCCCTGTATCGGTGCCAAAAGTTCTGATACTCATAAAACAACTAAACATTCAGTATAATCAATCAATATATATATCTATTATTACATCAGAATGAAAGGAACCATTATGGAATCAATCGTTCAAGCAAAACGCGTATTAGAAATATTCAAAGAAATGAGCCAAATCCCTCGTGAATCTGGGAACGAAAAAGGCATTAGTGATTATATTGTAAACTTCGCTAAAAACTTAGGTTTAGAAGCTCAACAAGATGAGCAATATAATGTAGTTATAAAAAAACCAGCTTCTCCAGGCTATGAAAATCGACCTTCTATCATCCTACAAGGTCATATCGACATGGTTTGTGTACGTGATCACGACTCCAACCATGACTTTTCCAAAGACCCAATTGCTAACATCATCGAAGGCGAGTGGATGCATGCAGACCACACCACATTAGGCGCAGATAACGGCATGGGTGGTGCTATGATGCTTGCTATCCTTGAAGATGATAACCAACAACATGGTCCTATGCAATTATTGTTCACTACTAATGAAGAAACTGGTATGGATGGCGCGTTTGCCATTAAAGAAGGCCAAGTAAGTGGTGATTACTTACTCAACCTCGATACAGAAGTAGAACATGATTTTACCGTTAGCTGCGCTGGCGGTTGTCACGTTCATGTAAACATTCCTTTATTGAGAGAAAACAACCAACCTGGCTATGATGCAGGCTTAACGCTTACCGTAACAGGCCTTAAAGGTGGTCATTCCGGCATTGAAATTAACGAACAACGCGCTAATGCCAACCAAGTATTAACACGTGTACTCTACGATATTCAACAACAATATCCTGTATGCTTAGCATCCTTTGAAGGTGGTGTAAAACATAATGCCATTCCTTCTAAAGCAGTAGCTACATTATCCGTACGCGCTGAAGATGTAGAAGCAATCAAAACATTAGTTGCCTATCAAGAAAAACAATATCTTCATGAGTATGGAATTCAAGATCCAGGTCTTAAATTCGTTGTAGAAGATATTGCTACTCCTGATGTAGTATATGCAGATGACACTACAGAAGCCCTCATTACTTACATCTATCTTGCACAAGATGGTGTTCACTCTGTAAGTAAATCCATCCCAAATCTTGTAGAAACTTCCGATAATATTGCTATAGTCCGCGAAAACGAACATACTATTGAAGTACTGATTTCTATCCGTAGTTCCAATAGCAATAGCCTTGAATTCTTAGCTAAGAAAATGATGTTACTTGCTAAAACTTTAGGCGTATCTGCAGAACGTACGGGCGGATATCCTGCATGGGAATACGATAAAGGCTCTAAACTTGAAGAACAAGCTATTGCCTTACATAACGAAATGTTTGATACACCAGCTAATGTTAACGCTATTCATGCCGGTCTAGAATGCGGCTTGTTAAAAGGTGTACTACCTAATACCCAAATGATTAGCTTTGGCCCTACTATCGTAAGTCCACATACACCAATGGAACGCGTTTATTTACCATCTGTTGAAAATGTATATATATATCTAAAAGCTTTATTAGCTAAGTTACAATAAACATAAATAATAACTATATATTTTATGTATAATTTGTTATAATAAAACTAATCTAATAACAAATTCTCTCCCCCTTCCCATGAATGATATCAATCAAAACTCTCCCGATTGAATACTTCATGGGAGGGATTTTTTTGTATTTTACAGAAATAATATAAATTAATATTTATACATATAGGAGTATCTTTTCATATATATTTAAATTGAGATTTACTATATCTTTTACAATTAATTATGAATATCAAATACATCTGTTACTATACTCATATGAGGTATATAATCAATATATTTAAAGAGAATTTTAAGAATAGTAGAAGTCTCATAACTATACATATACCCTATGGTGTATTTTCTGCGTTATCTTATAGGTGTATACTGTGTTTACAATACTCAGGAGGTACATATGATCCCAATTGTTATCATATCTGGGTTTCTAGGTTCTGGAAAAACAACACTTTTACAACATATACTAAAAGAACATAAAACTACAGATAAAATTCTAATTATAGAAAACGATTTTGGTGAAACTAGTCTTGATGCAGCCAATCTGGCTAGAACAGGCGCTACCATTCGTGAAGTTACATCTGGCTGTATTTGCTGTAGCTTGCAAGGAAATTTTCAACAAGCACTGCTCGACATTCTTCAAAATTACGATGTAGACATTATCTATATTGAACCATCTGGAGTTAGCAAATTGAGCGAAATCATCCA
>CAKPXR010000001.1 GCA_934202215.1 uncultured Veillonella sp. | reverse complement strand
CAACTAATATCTGTAGTATTAAAGGTGGTCAATTGCACTCCCTGTTCCTTCGTACCGATATTCAAGGTTGTTCCAACTAATATCTGTAGTATTAAAGGTGGTCAATTGCACTCCCTGTTCCTTCGTACCGATATTCAAGGTTGTTCCAACATCTCTGTTTTTAATATTTACAGTTTCTGTATTTTTAATATAAATAGGTTGATTTTTATACCCTATAATACCACTCGCTGTAAACATGATTGCAGCTGGTGTTTTAGATTTCAAGGTAACGCTATCTATAGCATCGCTACTCCATTTGCCAAATAATTGCAATCCTTTACTTTCGTTAGTATCGTAACCACCCAAAGGATATGTACTGTTAGCAATATTAATCACCAAATTTCTGCCATACAACGAATATTTCAATCCATTATTTTCATATGTATCATCTGGTGCTACTTCATTGACATCTCGTTGGCCTTGAATTGTCGCTTCACCAACCTTATCGCCCAAATAATTGTGATATGTCAACTTAACATCATCTTCGCCTAATGGCTGAATTGTTACACTACCATTACCATTTTCTGTAATTGGAAATGCATCAGTATCATTACCAACTACTTTCACTGTGTAGTGTGGTTCACCAGTTACACTAATAACTGTTTGTCCATGTGTTACTGTAGCAGCAGACAACGGAATAAATTCTGTTCTAGGGAAAGGCTTATTTAGATTACCAATCATAGATACTAATACATTATCAATAGTGCTATCTTTACACCATACGTTGCCAGATAACAAAGTATGGTATGCAGTTTCTGCAGTAGCACTCTTACCATCATCACCTTTATCCCCTTTAGGTCCTTTGAGTTCTGCTTTTTGTGCTTCTGTCAAATCTTCATAACGAAGTGCTGCCCCTTTATCACCTTTCATTTTGATAATTTGTGTATCGTCTTTTACTGTTACTTTATCTTCATCGTTGATATAAATGTTAATTTCGCTCATGTTATTTACCTCTATTACTAATACCATCTACAATACTAATTTGACCGCCTATTAAACATTTAACAGGCTTACCGCCAGCCCACACGAACAAGTCATATTGATAATTACCACACACAAGATGATTTGTATCTAGCGTTAGTGTTATCTTGCAACGCTCACCATCTGCTAGGCCGTCAGTTGTTGTTTGGATATCAAACTTAGTGATATATTCTTCATCCCATGCATACTTTCGCACGCAAGCGAATAGGTCGCTAGCATCTAATAAATTACTATAACCAATGACTAGCGTTATATATTCACCTTTCACAGAGACTAGATTATGCTTGACTGGTAACATCCGCATCATCCTTTTCTAAACCAATTAGATCATTATGAATACACCCCTCAGTTGGGCATGTGCCATCTTCATTAAGCACTTCCCAACAATACTCACAGAATTCCATAACCGGTACTTTGCTTTCTCCAATATATTTAGGCATATTACTGTACCTCCTTAATACGAGTTACCATTTCAGTATTTAACTTGATATACTGTGCGCTAATAGCAGAGGTAGGTTTCCCCATCAATAGCAATCGTCGTTGAGCTTCTTCTAAGGACTTAAATCGAGGTTCGTATTCCGACTTAATAGCGTTAATCTTATCTTCCTTTGTCGGAACGTATGGATCAGGCACAACGAATTTTCCATCTACATACACTTTACCGGCCATGAATTCATCAAGCATTGCATCCCCATTTTTAGAATACACATGTTGTGCGTTTGGGTAATCGTGTTCAGCTTGCGCCATAATATCATCACGACTCAACGTGTTATCACATAGGGATGTAATACGCTCCCCTTTGTCATTTAAAATAAATACATATTGATTCATAATAGTATCCTTTCGGAGGTGAAATTATGCGCCGTTACGCGGTTATATTAAAACGTAGACAACGCAATATCATTACAATAAGGCAGCTATTTAACGAGTGGCTGCCTATTCACTCGCAGACTATTTCAAAGAGTGCTGTTAAGTCTTACCATATTGCTTTTAAACACATAGCCAGCATAGCGGATATGCCTATCACGGATATTCATTTTCAGCACCTTCAAAATGTAATTAATTCCATGCACGTAAAAGGACTTTCCTACTCGTCATGTAAGAAAGTCCGTACGTTACTTAATCAATTATTTAATTACGCAATCATCAAAGATTACTCCATCACTAATTACGCCTTGCACCTAAATCTAGGCCCCAATATACCAACGATTAGAAGAAGAGTATTCACTCGCCAACAAATCAATAAATTATGGGTAATAGATACACCTTATTCCCACATGATTTTGATACTGCTTTATACAGGGCTCCGCATTGGCGAGCTACTTAATTTACACAGGCAAGATGTCAATAGACGATCATCATACCTTATCGTGAGACACGCTAAAACAAAAGCCGGTGAAGGTCGTATAATCCCCATACATCACCGCATCATGCCCATAATAGAGCAACTATACATTAATACTGATGATTACCTATTCACAGTCAGCTACACAACATTTCGTAAGCATTTCCAAGATATTATGAAACGACTTAACTGCAAACATACTATCCACGATACCCGGCACACTTTCGCAAGTCTGCTTGATGCGGTTGCACCACCTAACGCATTACGCTCCTTACTAGGCCATAAGCAAGGTGATATCACTACCAGAGTATACACTCATAAGACTATTCGTGAATTGCGTAGGACAATAGAACTGTTAAAATAGCTCCCCAGTGGGGAATGGTAAATAACGTACCACAAAGCGCGTACATTAGTTACCCCATTACCTTTAGCGCTGTGTTTAGCGTTTCCGGTATCGATTTAAACATTGACGGAGACCCTTTAGTACTATCTATGCTCTTATCAGATAATACGAAATTTATGATAACTGGTCGACGCATACTCGGTGGTAGATCTAACCTATGGTGTCATTGGATAGCCGTTGGTATAGCTTAGTACCCAGTGGATATTATTCCTTCCCTACGGTCATCCAAACAAAACTGCCTGTGTCCGCTCTATTAGTTAAGAATCGGGCGGTGGTTCTATTAGATTGAGAGAACCCACTGTTCCAATTAATAAAACATTCTGCACCAGAAGTAGCAACACTAACAGAGTCATCTGTGGCTAAGGCAATTAGTACGGTACTGCTAATCGGTAGCGAAATATCTTTATAGTATTTATTTGTATCAAACCAAGATATTCCCCACTGGAGATTAGGCCAATCCTACTGCTATCCAGTGCCCCCATATATTGCCAATTCCACGTTGAATACGTCTGCCGCTTACTTTGAATTTGGTATTATCGAGAAGGTTCATTGCTAGCACTAAAGGGTCACCTTCAGTATTGGTATCATTGCCCGCTATACTGAACACAGTTCGAAATGCTATTGGGAAATTGATGTCGCTGTTATAGGCCAGATTGTATATTAGCCCCCACTGGATAGTGAAACCATTCGCAAATTTAACAAACCCCGCATTAGCATCGAGTTTGGACGCCACGATAGCACCTTGCCCCAATAAGTTTTTAATTGTAACAAGTGTACTAGCCGGGGAGTCTTTCCAATTAGCACTTCCTAGGATTGCCTTGATTTGGTCTGTGATAGGAGGGTGTGCGCTAGTATCACGATTATGGGCATCTAATGCACCCCTAGTAAGATACGCCGCATCAATCTTATTAACTGTTACATTTGTAGAGTTACCGATTACAACATCTAAAGAGAATACTTTAGAATTGATTGGAGTCTCCTTGGACGGAATATAGGAAGCATAGTTACCGCCATTGCTATAGGCAATCATTTTAGCCGCTGCGTCAGATTCGCCTTCTAAATTAGCATATACCCCTAACTCCCTAGCGAAGAAACCGTTATTTACCGTACTATTACCAACAGCAAACTCAATTCTAAATTGGCCGTCTCCTACAAATTCACCGTTAGAAGTAAACGGGCACTCCAATTTTGGAGACAATACGGAAGTCATAGTATCGATATTTTGATTATCTAGCTGGCCGTCACCTGTAACTAATTTAATGTATTGCAACTTCTTGCCAGTTGCTTGTGATCTTGCGATTAACTCACGGCCATAATTAGTTAATCGTGTATTTGGATAAATTGAAGCCATATGTTCTCCTTATACTTTAATTGTTTCTAATACATCAAAACTCATACCTACATTGATTTCGGAGTTTGCCCTGAAATCAAATTCATCTAATGCAGATCCTACATGGAACGATTCATATACATCGGAGATAGCACCGATGTATATTTCACCGTTAAGGTTTGTAGTACTTTTAGTTTTGATGATTAAGTTCTTAGGAATTAACGGCTCAACGTAATCAATGATGTTGTTGAGTTGTGTTTCAAACCCATCTACTACGTCTAGCCAGTACTCATACCTATCAGATACAACAGAGTGCTCTACCACATGATTACCAAACTTAAAGTTAAGCATTTCTTGTACTTTAGGCATAGTAAAAGGACGCTGACCGATTAATACCGATAGTATTTCGCTTCTGCGTCCTTCTGTATTCGTTAAATCTGGAGGATTAATACCTAATATTTGTTCCCAAGCCTCAAGTCCGTAATCTGCAGCGGTATAGATGTACTCTTCTTTAAATATATCGAGCATGATGTCCCATAGTAGTTGTAATTCAGCCGATTCCACTCGATACACTTCTTGGATATCACGAGAATCTCGAGTTAACGGAACGGCGAATTGTGAGATATCAATATCTCGCTTAAAAACACCGAAATCTGTAATCATACTGCCACCAAAGTAATCGTCCCGAGTACTGGGATTTGATTATCCTTTAATTCTAGTTTTGATATAGCAGCACCGTTTATGGTAATTCTACCTACATCAAGAACATTAGGTAGCTCAACCATTAAAGCCGTTACGAGACTAGAACGAAGAATAACATGTTCCTTCTCGTCTTGATTACACCATTCCTTAGCACGAATAAGTAATCGTTGCTTGATAGCGTTCTCTGCTACAGTTTGAATTTCGTTAACTGCATGACCACTCATCATAGTTACTTCAATTCTATAGTTGACCGTTACTGGGTCGGCCTTCTCGATTGTTACGGTGTGGCCAATAGGAGCGAGACCGTACCCATTGCCTTTAGGTGCAGGGTCTATCACGTTCTCTATTTCCTTAATAAGCTCGTCGGCTGCAGGTTTGTAGTCGCTGTTCAATACAACCAACTTAACCGTGCCACCACCATTCCAACAGCGGTATACTTTAACACCGCCAACGCCAGGGATAGCTAATACCTTTTCCTTGTAGTCCGCCCCATTACCGCCGTATGCCTTTGATTTCAAAGCATCAAAATACCGTTTTCTAAATACTTCTGTGTCCTCTTCATCTTCACCTGGCGTGATATTTTTCAATATCTTCGCAGAGGTAAGGCCATTAATACCTTGGATTGGCGTAATATCCCCGGTAGTCGCATTAGGAGAGCGCCCGTACTGTTCACATTTGAGCTTGTACTTATGTTCTGTATCGTCGATTACCTCTGTTACAACAAAGTTATATTCGTTGTAGTTAAAACGTGAACCAATCGGCACCGCCATATTAAACTGAGCCTCGAACTCGCCTTGCGTTGCAGGTTCAGGGTAAATATTGAACTCTGCTGCCCTAAGTATTAAGAAGTCACGGTCTGCAGTAGTTGCAAACGCTTGTTTCAAAATAACATCTGCTAGGATATAGAGTTCTGCAAACTCCACACTTGCCGGAGCTGTAGCATCGTATATAACACTACCTTCGCGCCTATCGAATTCATCTTTAACTCTATCGAGCATTCGTTTTTCAATTCGATTGGCCGTCATATGCTCATACAATACCTTTCACCCCTTTCTTGATTTTTTGTAGCGTACCGTAAATGGTATCTACATCAAATTCAACCATGACGTCACCACCTTCGTTGCTAAAATCAAAGTTGTATACTTTAGTTATTCTATCGTCATTCAGCAAAGCCTCTTCTATGCGGCGCTGTAACTCAGCGTACACATACGGAATTGGCTGTCCGAATAAGTCTTGTAGTTCGATGCCGTAATTCCAACTGTAAATAATATATTGGTATCGCTCCGTATTGATGATTTTATAAATCGCTTGCTCCATAGCTCGCAACTTATCCGCATACCCTCTAATTTGGCTATCCGTTCTAAAATCAACATCATACGTATGTGATGGTTCAATGTAATTCACTGTGTCAGGAATAAGCGCATCGTTATTTTGTTTTGGTAATAGTAAATTATCTGCCATTACTTAGTCGTGCACCCCCTATTTGGGTTATACCAACGGTCTAACGCTATGTAACGTTGGCCACCTGTCTCCTTCAGCATAATGACTTTGTCGCCCATTACTAATTGATTGTGAACGAGATACTTCTTACGGCCTTTGTACTCATGATTATGGCTTTCAAATAAGGCCATACCACCACCACCTGCTCGGTTTTCTGTAACATGATCAACACTCATCTCCATAGTCCATTCGCAGGTATTTTTGGTAAGAATAATGTTCTCTTCAGGTACGGTTAGCTTAGGGTCAATCTTAATAGCAAGCGGTGATACACTGACAACTTCGCCTACGATTACTTCCATAGGCTCGCCATTTGAAATAACGGTGCTCGCTATTTCTTTAATCGTATTAACGATTTTCATGTATTCGCTATCCATTATGATGCCCCCATTCGAATAATCTTGGTTGGCGCTTCGCCATTGTGCCATGCATAATTAGCATCTCCATAGTGCATTGCATAGCCACGGCTAGATGAGTTACCAAAGCACCCACCAGCACCATCAGCAATTACAACATGATCATCATCACCATAAATCAACAAATCACCTTTGTTAGCATAGCCGTTAAATTGTTCAGTAACATACCCTTTCGCTTCTAGGTTTTGTCGGAGTGTAGGAACATAAGCTGTGCCTTTGTCATATTCTGCTTTTAAATCAGAATTGTAATAAGAACCAGCAGCGACTACTTGATCTGCGCATCCTTCACTACCATATTGAGATACACGGCCATTATTCATTTGGAATGCAGTATCAACTTGTCCTGCCGTACCACCTGCGCCAGTAGCAACTCCACCAGCACCAGCAACAGATTTTGTTTTCTTGCTAGCCTCGATTTTCTTAACCGCTTCCGCATCTTCGTCTTTTGCAACTTCATAGGCTGCGTCATTATCAACGTATCGTAAATCTAAATCCATTCCATGAAATCCTGTTTTAAATGTATGGGTAACAGATGTCACCATCATATAATTATTAACAATCATATCGCCAAAGTTTCTATTGATATACACCAATGAGCCACCACGTACACGCACATCGCCAATGACATTTTTCAACTTAATCTCACGGCTTTTCTTGTTTTTGTGAGCCATGATTGCCTTGGCTTGTGCCACTGCGTTGACGTCCTTCTCATTAGGGATTAGCAAATACTGCAAACGCCCCCATTGGTCAATATGCTTCTGGTCTTTGGCAATAAACGTGTTCTCTAGCTTGCTTTCTGCACCGTTCGGAACTGTGCGGACGATTTTTACATAGTTGTATGTTTCCTTGTCTATGGAAGTTGTGTATTGCACATCTTCCATGCACTCATCATCAATGTAAATATCGGTTTTCATAGTCTCAAACGATGCTAGCCGTAACTCACCCGCATCATCGTACAAATGATAGAACGCATGATTCGGCGTGTATATAGCCGTTTTATCAAGTAATTGGCATATCATTTCTTGCAACGACTTATCTTTGAATAAGGTTTGCGGTTTCTCCGGAGTTTTCCAAACAGTATCGTCCATATAACCACATTTTAATCCGTAGTCATCGGCTACTATTTTGATGAACTCAGTCGCAGTCATAGCTCCGATAACATAGCAATCTTTATTTTTCAAATAGCGTATCTGATCATAACAAGTAACAGATATATTATTGTTGCCATCACGTTGTTTCTCAAAGACATACCCAAAAAACACCGCTCCTCCGTTTAAAGTGAACTTGACGGTATCACCTTCTTCAAAACTGAGATTAGGGTCTTTAGGTACTTTGAACGTCATCTTACTCGGAACACAGTCAACCGCTCTTGTAATTTGTACACCGTCTTCAGGTTCTACAAGCCACAAATCACCATTGCTTTTATTTCTGATGGTTAGTTCATAGTGAAGTTGAGTTGGCATGGGTAACGGAATGATAGTGCCATTGATTTGAGATTTTTCGACTGTTTTCTTTTCATCTATAGCCATTCGTTATTACCTTCTCGTTTTAATTGGATAACCTGACCTACACCCAATATAGCTGGTACAGCAATTTTGTTAAGTGCTGCAATTTGGAATAGGTTATCCGTATTGCCTAGTTGCTTCTTAACGATTTGCTGTAAAGTCTGACCTTTAGACACTTTAGCAGTAGATGCCGCCACCTTGCCGTCAGTTGGTCGGTCCGACTTAACGCTACCTTTTGCAGTACCGTCTTTGTCAGTCTTCACTTCAATTCGTTTAGCACCCCAAGGCTTCCACTGTTTCAATGTAACGCTAGCATACGAGTCAAAACCGTTGTCCGCATCTTCTTCAATGACATAGTTTTCAAGTGTACACTTCATGTTAGTCATGGCTAGCATCTGCCCGCCTGGTTTCATTCGAACTACGATAAACTGGAAGATTGTCTTTGTAGTTTTAAGCTTTTCGAGTTCATCGATGTAATACTTAGCCTTCTTAGATTTAAAGAGCAAGGACTCATTAAATGGATAATCGGAGTTAGGCAATAAGAATTTAAAAGCAATATCTGTAAGCCCTGCAGGTTTAATAACGTTAACTTCGCCTTTCCCCAATAGCTCCATTGTTTCATTCTTGCCGTTGATAGTAGTGGTTAATTCTTTAGGGGGAATCGGTATCTGCATCGTCCCCATATAGAAGTAATACATTTAGATTCCCTCCCTTTGAATTGCAAATGCATCTTTCAAGCCTTTCGAGATTTGACTAGTAAAGCCGTCAAGGTCAGTGCCGTTGTTAATTTCAACATCATTATTCATTTGAATATGGATAATATTGGCATCTTGCCATTTCTTCAAGGACTTATCGATAGCGCTTTCACGGAGTGCCTTGATTTCCTCGTTTGTCATATCGATAGACTTGCCCATTTTATCTGTATTTTTAGCGGTTTTACCAGTATTACCAGCTGTCTTATTAGCCGCATCATTAGCCGCATTATGATCAGCACCTGGAGTGATTTTGCTAGGGTCAAATTCTTTAGGAGTTTGAATACCTTTCATGTTAGGCAATAGGTTTTCTAAACTCAAACCAGCACCTACACCATAGCCGTTTAATGCTGCTCCTGTAACGCTAGAATATTCCATCTTATTCATAACAGTAGTTTCACCGCCAGCAATTTCAAAGCGTTGTAACATACCTGTCGAATCGCCAACTTCCTCGACTTTAACACCAGGTATTTTATTAATAGCACCGATAATGTCATTAATACGAGCCTTGATAAATCCCCAAATACCATTCCATATATCGATAAACAAGTTACCGACTGCATGTAATGGGTCCTTGAATACGTTGGCCAAGAAATTAACAAATGCTGCTATGATGTTCCACCCCAACGCAAACACATTGAAAATAGTAGAGCCGAATGCCCAAAAAGCACCAACTACAATTCCTAATACGCTAATATTCGCATCGCAGAAATAGTTAATAGCTTCTACCGCTAAGTAGATTATGACTATAACAGCAACAATCAAACCAATTATCCATGTTAAAGGACACGCATATAATGCAGCGTTCAAACCTTCTTGAGCCACAATCATTGCTAACAGAGCAGCAGTTTCCGCCCAATCTGCTACGGCCTTAATCGCCATAGCACCTGCAGCGAGAATCGTTCTACCGGCTGCTATACCTGCCTGGATTGCGTAGAACGCCATAACACCGCCCAATATTATCATTGCTATATACATGATAGATGAGTGCTGTCTGACAAAGTTAGATAACGTATTAAATGCCCATACTGCAGTATTAATCGTTTCACCGATAACGCCTACGAGCCAATAGAATACAGGTGCTACCGTTTGGATAGCTCCAGTTACGTTATCCACTAACTCACGGACGCCCTCACTATTAGCAAGGTCGGATATTCGTTGGAACACAGGCTCGAACGCTCGAATAGCTTTATTCTTAATCGACTGCATATGATCACCCCATGTTTTAGGGAGTGATTCAAACTGCTTTTCAATTTCAGGCATATTATTCATGATGGCATTCTTAATTACATCAGCAGTGATTTTCCCCTCTGAAGCTAACTTTTTAAGTTCACCACGAGATACGCCCATAGTTTTAGCAATGATGTTTTCAATCATAGGCGCGTTTTCAGCAATAGACCTGAACTCATCGCCTTGTAATTGACCACTGGCCAAGCCCTGCGTTAACTGAAGCATTGCGTTCTTTTGTGCTTCTTTCGATGCACCGCCTATAGCGAATACCTTTTGGATTCCTTCCATGAATTCTACGGCTTGTCTAGGGTCTGGGAATGCATCATGCGCGGATTGAGATACCTGGATTACTGCATCAGCCATTTCTAAGTAACCGCCTCTTGCACGTTGTGCGGACTCAAATATCTGCTTATTTAGGTAAACAGCATTTTCTTGGCTTCCAGCTACCAATTTAAGACGAGCTTGCACCTGTGCCCATTCAGTAGCAGTATCTTGAATCGATTCGATAGCGCCTTTTATAGCACCAACACCGTTCATTACCGTACTAGCCAACAGATTACCTGCAAAGCTGTTCATGATACCGCCCATGCTAGCTCTTAGCGTTTCACTAGCATTTGATACGCCAGTCATCCTATTATGCAAAGTGTTCATGGATTGATAGGCTTTAGTTGTTGCATTTGCGGCTGCGTTCATAGCATTAGGAATATTAGTAGAGAGGCTTATATAGTTAGAAAGTGTAGCCATTCATTACCCCCTTTTTGCCTTATTCATTTCATCTTGCTCATCTTTGGCATGTTGCTGAATAAAGGCAATTACTACAGCCTTTTCATTCATGTCCATATCCGCAAAAACAGAAGGTCGCATATGGTATTTAACAAATGCCAAATATGCGAACATCGTTTCTGTTTCATTGGATTCTAGGAGTTTTTTACTTCTTTTACCTTATCTTCCATGCCTACGTCATAGCCTTGGGCTTCTGTTACTGCTGCCAAAAGGTCAGCATATTCACCTGGTGTAAGCATTGCTTTCACGAGCTCAACAGGTTCAGTTACGCCCCAGCTATCTTGAAGTTCCGCATCATAAAGATTAGGGTAAGTGATTGCCTTAGATAGCACATCTTCGTTGTATGCAGTCGCATCAAAGCGTTCTTCAGATTGACGAGTGATGCGGTCAGTAATGCGTTTAGTGTATTTCTTACGCATTTTTTCTGTTTCATCAGTAGCTAATGTTTTAATTTTCCACGCTACTGGCTCACCATTCACCTTGATACGTTTAGATGCAACGTATTCAGTCTCATTAACCACATCAACGTTTTGTTTAAGGAATGCGCTCAAATTTTCAGCCATTATAAAAACCTCCTAAAAAAAGGGAGCAAGCACTAGGCTTGCATCCCGTCTAATTCATTAAAGTGTTGAACGTATTTAACACCTTCATAAGTGAAGTTGTGTTCTTGTTCGATGTATTTGCCTTCAGCATCGAATTCAGCTGCTGTTAATTCGTCAAGGTTCACACCTTTTAGAATTACAGAACGACGACCAGCTTTAGAAGTTGGATCATTGTTAACTAATTGCATATCAAAGTATGTATCCACACCCGTTTTCAAGTATTTTTCAACCATCTTATCGAATAAAGCTGTGTTGTGGTAAATAGTTAAGCTACCGCTGTATTCTATGGAGGTAGACTTATTACCCGCACCAATACGGCCCAAAATAGCCACTTTTTCTTTATTCTTTTTAATTTTTGCGCTAAGTTTCTTAGCTTGAAATAGTAAGTATCGGTTACCATTCTCTACGATATAGCAAGACGCTAATTTAGAAGAAACAACGTCAGCTGCATCCATCGTTTTCAATGCATCTAAAATTTCATTTTCCATGCGTTATCCTCCTAGGCTACTACAACAGTCATGTACAATTTTTCCATAGCCACAGTTGGCTGTAATTGTACGTTAACCAATACATCTTCCTTGTTATCACCTTGTGTAGGTACTGGGATATCCTTATCATCGAAGTTTTGAATAGCACGTACTTTTTGGTACTGTTCAGCAAGGTATACAAGGTCACCCCATAAGGACTCACGACCAGCTTGGTCATTAGGGGATTTATCAAGATGTGTTTTATTAAACAATCTAGCACTATCAATCGCCCAATTATCCAATACACGAATGACTTGGTTAAGGGAGAAGTCGCGGTTTTTAGCTTTGCTAAATTCTGTGAATGTGTTGATATCTTTCAATACACGCACATCGCCTTGGATATTACCGCCAACGGAGTCAGTAACATTGTGGAACATGAACATACCATCTTTGATAGCTTGTTCTAGTTCGAACTGTTTGTAATTAACATTTACAGTATATTCTCCGTCATAGATCATATTTCCTACTGTGGCATTGATGTTACAAGATGCTTCTCTACCTACTGTCCAATATACCAAAGAGCCTTTTTCAGCGCCTTCATCGGTTACATCGTTAAGAATAGAGATAACACCGTCATAGTTGACTTTAGTCTTACCATGAATCACTAATTGGAATTTAGCACCACTTTGCTCACGGCAACGTTTAGTGAACGCAATAAGCAAGTTTTTAACTGTGTCATCTGCACCAGAGTAGCCTAATATGTTGAAGTAGTAAGGTTCAATCATATCAAGACCGTCTTGGTAGTTTTTAACGGTAATTGTAGAACCATTAGTACCACCGGATAGTGCGGTGTACGCTGTAGCAGTTAATGCACCAGTTTTAGTGAATACAATGTAATCGTTATCTTGCAATTCTGTTGCATCTTTCAAGTTCTTTTGAGTATCTACTACTTTACGAACATCACCTGTAGTGAGGTAAGTAGTTACAATAAATTTACCAGTGTTATCTGGATCAGCTTGAACAGATACACCCAAATCATTACCACGAATACCCTTATATTTTGCTTTACCGATTGTGCTTGTAGCTTGCGCACCATCAGAATTTAAGCGGTAGAAGTAACCTGTTTTCAAGCCACGGAACAAATCACGTAAGCCCTTCATTTTGTCATGGCCGTAGTCATAACCAAAGTATTTTTGGCAATCCTTTTGGAATGTGTCGTTATCTACACGGAACACTTCACCACTTGGGCCCCAATCAAAAGAGAGCATCATCGCACCATAGCCACGGTCAGATACTTCTGCATATGCTCGGTCTTTGGATACGAAGTTAATATAAGTACCTGGCAATACTTTATTGTGGAATAAGAATGTGCCACCACCTAATGCCATATTTCACTAACCTTTCACAGGCGTTGCTAATGCCTGATTTAAAATTCTATCAATATCGCTTTCCGTATACATTTCATCTTCATTGAGAAGGCATGTGAGTAAATCACGATACCGTCTGTATTTGTCAGATGCAATGATAGTGTAAGCATCAAATTGTTGTTCAGTCGTTACCTCGACTGTTTCTTTTTCATCTGCCATCTTTTACCCTTTCTGTTAATTCCATGTGCTTCATCCGCTCGATAGGTTTAGCCACTTTCCGTAGTATGTTTTCATACGTAACGAAGAAGTGCAGCACGCCATCTGAAATCTTGTACTTCATACCAGTACCCATAATTGTACGTTCCCCAACTTGTACAAATTCAAGCAGTTGATACAGCGCACTAGGAATATCAATGAGTTTTCGCGTATCAGTAACCACATCAAGATTATTGGCGTAATACATGATGTCTAAATCCAAAGAAGTGTTATAAAGATCACCCACATGTCTGCCCATACTAGGTTCAATCACCTTAATGTATGCACAGGGGAATGTCATATTATTTTCCTTGAACTCTAGGTATATAGGCACGTTGAGTGCCGTATGTACGGCTTTAGATACAGCTGTTAATACATCAGAATCCACCATGCTTTTCAATCCATTTCTTTAATGTAATTTCCATAATACGTTTAGCGTTTTTACTGAGTGCCTTTTCAGCTTTTTCTTGCATATACGCACCGTCTACCCAAGGCTTTTTCAGTCTACCGCCTTGCATAACTCCGCCTTTAGATTGGCCTATCCACGGAAGAAATCTCCCAACTTCTTGCCGATGGCCGTCATTAAGGAACGAGGCGTAAGAGGACGTATTAAACACCCTAATCCGTCCAGTTCTTTCGTTCAGTCGATATCTACCAACACTCCACGATTGGCGGGTATGCTCACTATCAAAGTACTTTGTTTGTACTTTGCCGTTTTGCATGAATTTAACCGATCGTTTGCCCACTGGTGTGTTCAATTTAGCTTCACGAACATACACATTGGCCATTTCTTTCACAACTTGCTTGTTGAAGTTCTGAAGACTGCCTGACTGGCTCAGTTTAACCAAACTACGATTAAATTCAGCAAATTCGTCCATATCAAATTCAACACCCATGTCAATGCACCTCTAAATTTTCGAGTTGCACCTCTTGATGTGTGTCATATCGTGCCGAAATCGAGGCACTGCGAAAAAGTTGCTTCGTATTTCGCCCTGTAACGGCTATTCGTGAGCCTTTTGGTATGATTACACTAGGCGAACAGAAAAGGCTCGTATACTGCGTAAATTTGGGTATTTCAGCCACATTGGCAATATTCGATGTTTTATATGACAATCTGCAAGGATAAGGGCCATCAATTTTTGTTGATTTTGCCATTATCCCTGTTTCTTCGTCCATTTGGTCGATTTCGGTTTCAATCGTACACTCACAATCGTAAAGTTTCTCGATTTGCTTTGTGTACTTCTCTACCATTTCAGCCGTCGGAAGCATGTCAACTCACCCTCTCCATAATTTGCGAATATTTGAGCCATTTCTTTCAATCTATCCTCTGCACTTTGGCTGCTAAAACTTACTTGAGTGTCACCCATTTTAATCTGTGTAGGCACGTCTAAGTTTTCAACACCAACTAACGCAACAATATTGGTCTGCAAATACACTCCGACTACCCGATGCACTATTACGTGTTCGAGTTCAGCCGGTAGCGTTTTACAATTAATAATATTTAATACTCGTTGGGTCTCAGCGTTAATAAGGTAGTTAAGGATGTTAGCATCAACACTAACATCCTTTTTTGTTATGGTTAGAATTAGATCTAGAATTTTTTCTAACATTCTTTTCTCCTCATCTACCAACTGTCAACTATTTTTTGAAAGTTGCTTTTACAACTTTAGATTCGTTAGTCAACCCAACTGCATAATATGCAGATACTACAATATCAGTACTACGTGCTTTTGCATGACGTTCTGTTTCAAGATTTGCATCACGTTTTGTGTAAATAGATACAGCTGGTAATGCTGGAGTGCCATCTTCTGTTTCTGGCGTTAAGCATACGATGAAGTTATCAATAGTTGTGCCAGTATCTACGATTTTACGAGAAGTTACAACACGGCAACCGGCAATCATGCCGATTTCACCATTCATCATTACATCATTACCGTATTTGTCTTTAGAAATAAAGTCATCATCTTGGCGGAGTACAGTTAATTGAGAAGGTGCAATAAACAATACTTTTTCAGTTGCAGTTTCTTCATTCAATTTATCTACTGCAGCTACGATACCTTTATAAGAAATTGCTTTAGCATCTGTATATGCAAGTGTTGTAGTGCCTAATGCTGCCAACACATCATTGTCGATTTTGTCAGCAATAGACAAGGATAATTGATGTGTAGCTTGACCAATTGGGTCACCAAAACCACTTAATACAGCTTCATCAGTTAATGTGATAGCTTTACCAGCAGTTTTAATTTTTACTTGTTTAGTGGATGCAGTCATTACTGCAGTTGTTACTTCCACACCTTCGGCCACATCTTCTGCAGCACCGATATATGCCCATGCTGGAATGGTAACAGTATCACCAGGAATGCCTTTTAATTTGTCATTTACAGTTGCGAATTGTGTGAATTTAATTGCTTTAGGCAAGCCAGCAGAAATCATATCTTGCATGACTTGTGGATTAATTACGTTAGCGAGTTTTGTTTCGTTAGCCATTAGTTATCTCCTCTTGATAATTGATTGTATAAATCTTGATTTTCTTCATATAGTTTCGTGCGGTCTGCATAAGACATTTTCATAAAATCTTTTGCAGTGATCACTTGGGGTGTACCTTTACCGCCTTCGTTCCCAGCCGGTGTGCCAGATGGTTTTGTATTATCGCCAAATAAGAAAGGGTTTTCTTTGACAACCGCATCAAGTTGCTCTTTCAACCCTTTAATTTCGCCATCTTTTACCTTTGCATCTGTTAAGTCTAGCAATGCACGCACAGCCTTATTATTCTTAGCTTTGACACCACTCAATGCATTATTAACGATGTTGTCAATTTCCATGCCTTTGATTTTCGCCTCATATTCAGCGGTTCTTTTGTCTGAATCGGCTTTCAATGCATCGATTTGCTTTTTCAATTCGTCATTATCAGCATTGGCTTTTTGTAGGTTATCAATTTCACCACGTACTTTTGATAATTCCCCCTCTACGGATTTGAGTTTGTCATTTTTCGCATTAAATTGGTCTTTTGATACGTAATTTTTGCCGTAATCTTCCACCACTTTGTCAGCTACCTCTTCACTCAAACCTAATTTCAATAATTCGTCTTTAGTCATATTGACCCCCTTATAAAAATACCCATTTCGCTTTATTTTCGTGAGCCACACCTCACAATTACGGTCTTGTTGTTTTACGCCTAACAATACTAAAACGGCAATTAAAAAATCAGCCGTTAAGTTGCTTATTAACTAATATATTGTTTTTCCCATTCTTCATATGATATAGCACCATCATAATCGGTACTCATATCATCTTTATTTCTGCCTGTTCGTGTTTCACCCTCTAGCCCCTCTATGTAGGGGATAGTAGTAGAACGGCAATAACAATGGAAAGGCGGAACAGTGATGCCAGGTTTAGCATCCACACGCCTAACAATCTTTCTATCCATTCGCCTACAAATAGGTGATGTATGACTATCTAGCGTGGCTAGTATCTCCAACTTATCAACATCGAGTTCTGCCATGCTATCAAGAAAACCCTGTTCATGTACTCGTGCGGTTTCTGTTTCTACTAGCCGTCTAGCGTTGCTATACGATGTTTTCATTCGCTTGCTTAGGTTATCCGCCATAGTATCAGCACCTTGACCTATCATCAACGCTTGCGTGAAATCATTCTGTAAGTTAGCTACTAGCTTGACTTTGTCATTCCATATGCGACTGCTGAAATCTTGACCATCGTTAGCCCATTGGCTATTTATAACGCTATCCACACGCTTACTATCAATGCTATTAATCATTGAGTACGTACCTCGTTGCGTTTGTGCCGTATATGCACTCTTATATACTGATGATCTATATACATCATCTAGCATATTTTTAACAGATACATTTTGACTATGTGCCATGACTTCTATTTCATGAACCATATTGATATACAGCATTTGCTCACGGCTTAACCGCTCACGTATCGATGCATTAGATAGCATTTGTTGATGTTCCTTAGACATTCCTAATTGTTTCGCCTCTTTTTCAAACTCTTTCAAGTCCATTTTAAAGGCTTTCATTTCGTACTTATCTAATAGCTTTCGTGCTTCTTGTAATGTAATGCCGTTTTCATTGGCAAATCTTCGATACCAATCATTAATAGCCTTTTCTATTCGCCGTAACGCTCGTGCATACTGCTGTTTGATTTCCTCATCTGTTAGCGTTGCCTTTTGAAATGATTCGTCTAGGATGCGTTCATATCGATTTTGCCAGTAATCATTCGCCATGTTCCTCACCACCATTAGGAATTACAAAGTCAGGAATTAATTCAGCCTGTTCCTTCTTTAATCGTTCTAACTCCTCGTTAGTATCGGTAGTCCATGGATGATTAGATACGATTGTTTCGTTGGAGATGATGCCTACACTATTACGGCAATTATTGATGATTTCACTTTCATTGACTGGTGTGAGTTTATTGAATATAAATTCCACATCATCAAGTGCGTTACTACCTAAAATGTTATAGTACTGTCCGATAAACTCTAGCATCTTCTCAAATGATGCTTGGAATTCTACTTCAAGTTGATTACTATCCAAATCAATATCAGAGTACATACTCATGATGTTCATCTGATTAGGGTTGTTAGCCATTCTATCATCTTTTGCATCAAATCCACGGCCATTTTCTATAATTGCCGTTTTCAATGCATGGATAATAAATTGATAGTTAGCCGTATTCACTTCAATGTGTAAAGCCTCAACACCACCATCACCATTTACAGTATTAATCTTAACGGCTCCATATTGTGCTAGCTTTTGTCTAAAGTCTGCCAAATCCGTGCCGTCATAGTTTTTCAATATCAGAATGGTATTTCGACTATCTTCCATCATGTTATCAGCTAACATCGAATACATATCATTTAATGCATCTTGTAAGCACTTAACACGATTAATAATAGGCTGTTCCGTATGATTGCCTTTAAAACAAATTAAAGGTACTTGACCCCAATCATAGAACACGTTACCAGCGTTAATATAGCGTTGTTCATCCTTCTCTTGATTGATGTATAAGTTTTGATTTTGATAGATATAATACTTTACCTTATCCTTTGCATAAAACTCTACAAAGGTTACTGTCTGATTAGTACCTAGCGGATCATACACTTCCATATCGTACATATACACAAATGCATCTAACTGTGTATGATCATCATCTCTCCAAAATGGAAGAATGTTTTCAGGTTTCAACCTTTTAAAAGCAATATCACCATTCGCATCAATATATGGATACAAGTACCCTTTACCAGCTATCTGCGAATCACTGCATACATTCAATAACGTACGTTGGAATTTACGATTAAATATATCAGTAATGCGGTCATCTTCCGTCTTAATTTCAAGCGGTTTACCTAGCATGTAATTGACTTTTTGGTCTACCAAATCATCAATTTTGTTATCAACGATTTTATTGTTTGGTAGATTTTGCAACTCCATCAACGTTCCATCTTCGATGATAGTAGTCCGCTTTTTGTTTAGAACATCATGTTTGCCCTCATAGTATCGCCTACCGGTTAACATGTCTTTTCTATCTTTACTACTTAAAAATTTTCGTATTTCACTTTGCAAGAATTCACGTTCGGAGATGCCACTATTCCCCTCTATGATTGCTTGCCACATTTCATTAGTTGTTAGCATTGTACCCCCTTACCAGCTAAATCTTGCACCATCCATAATTTCACGCAAACCATAACGCACCGCATCAATGGTATGGTCATTATGTTTAGGATAGCTAGAAATAAAATTACCATCTTTATCCTGTGCGAATTCATAAGACATAAACTCACGATACGCATTAGGGCAACGCTTTTTATCAATGTAAATCTTCGCCCTATCTGATAGCCATTTGATACTAAAATCACGGCTATCTGGCCCTTTACGTACTGGATAGGCTCTTATACCTAATTCTGTGAATTCTGCTATAGATTTAGGTTCAGCACTATCACAATATACAGGCCTATCGCCTACTTTATCCTTAATGAGTGTAACGGCTTTCTTATTGGTTAATTTAGTCCCGTATACTTCATCATAGATATAAATAGTATCGTGCTTTACGTCATAGTTCATTTTCATATACACAAACGGATCAGTCGCAAAACCAAAGTCGATGCCGTGGAATACATTATCAAATGTATCTATGATTTCATCTGTGATGTCTAATTCTTCAACGTTATGGAATACATCGCCGCCTATGCCTGTTACTTCGCCCATATATTCATGTGCGTACAGGTCAGGCCGTGCCTCTTTTAATTTTTCAGCCTCATTGATGAATTGTTGCCCTAGCCACTCCACAGGAACCATAGTGTAATCACTTTTGACTACCATTCTATCTGCATCATCTGTTAATTGTTCTACGTTCACCCAATTATCACGGCTCTTAGGCGGGTTAAACGAATAAAAACACCAGTACTTATCACCACCACGTAATAAGGACTGGTTTATATTTCGTATTTCGTTCATGCCGGCAAATTGGTCAAGTTCTTCAAACCATACTATACCGACATACCCAAATGGTAATTTAATTGATTTTACTTTTTGATGATCATCAACACCAAGGAATAATATCCGTTGCCCTGTTGGATTATAGATAATCTCAAGTGGTGATTTCTTGAACGTAAACTTATCAGATACACCCAATTTCTCAATACACCACTCTATTTGAGCGTATACGGAGTTTTTCAATGTCTGCCCTACCTTACGTAAGACAACCGCATGGCAATCCTTGTTACTCATCAATATATCAACCACTTCAATACCAACAAATGACGATTTAGTACTACCACGGCCACCAGTTAACCAGTAATGCGTGTGTCTGTGCCGTTTAATATCGGCACTTACCACATCGTAATGTGGAATAATAACCTCCGTTAAATCAACACGCTTAAATGTATCCTGTGTTGGCTCTTCATTTTCTGTAAGTCCTCCAGATACATTCAATACGAATTCTGCCGCCTTATTATCCCCATTGATTGCATTTACTACCTGTTTTAGTACAATGGCCGTCTGTGCCGTTATATTTAACCCCTTAGCACTTGCAAGGCTCTTTATTTTCTCGTCTACTTGGCCATCTTTTAATGGTGTATCAAGTAATGTATTGGTTATTTCCTTCCATGTGCGTTTCTCTCGCCGTTTCTTTCCGCTAGCTATTCCACCTCGTGAGCAAAATTCACTGCGTTCTTCTTTAGACATTTTGTCTATGCCTTTTAAGTTGTCTAATCGTCTAACTTTGCTCACTTCCTTTCGCTGTTAAATCACTGTTTATAATTTAATTCCGTATTTTTTAGCTTCTAGTTGAATTCCTTTTAATTTTCTATCAATTTTATTTAATTCAGATAGTTGTCTGTTGCTTGCTTTTTTACCTGTAAAACGTTGGTTAAAGCCAATATCTGCATTTATTTCCCTCTTAGCATGCTTTGCATTGTCATATGCGATGGCTAAACTATCACTACGTTTACTAACCGATAATTTAGTTCTTCCTCGTTTACCTTGAGCCCTATCATCATGTTTAAACGTGTAAGCCGTTCCATTTCGTTTTGCGGTCAATCTTTGTTTTAATTCGTTGTTTCTTATACGTTGTTCTGGGCTTACTGCTCTTTTAGCCATAACACCAGCTTGTTTTGCACTTATGCGTTTACCAAACATAAACACAGATTTATCATTTAACGAGCCTTCCCATTTGCCGTTTAATTCACGTATAAGCGATTTACTCCACATGTATTCTTTTGGATTTAATCCAAACTTACGCATATTTTTTTCTGATGCACTAGCTATTTCATACACTCTGCCGTTATCACGTTTGTAAAACACGCTATGAGTGCCACCGCCAAACGATGCACCTCTACCGCCCATGTACTCACCCTTTCATTTTGTCAGTTACTGCATTGCTGATATATGTTACATCGCAATCAAATGTATACCCAATATCACCGCCATATACGATTACGTTATGCGGTTTAACAACTTTCATGCATTCGTCCATGCCTTTTACCCATATATCAAATGCATCTTTGTTTCTTTTAACGCCTATAGTTGATACCGCTATTGTTCCGCCTGTTGGTAGTCCATCAAATGCGAAATCATAGCTATCAGCACCAGCCCATGACACAGTAGGGATAACAGTACACCCATAATCCTGCATCATTTGACCGATTAAGCGACTTCTGTATGTGTTCCATATCATCATAGCTATTGGCATGTTTGTATATAAACTAAAATCAGGCGTTAATACACAATCATAATCTGCAAGCATGGTACAGTAATCTTCTGGACTATTCCATACTCGTTCAAATTGATAATCATCAAGAAAGAAATGAACCCCTACGCCATCTTGTGGCGGTGTACTTTTGCAGTAATTAAACCCCATCAACGCTTTTGGAGTATGTATCACCTTGTCTAGTGTAGGTATGTCATATATCCCGGTGCATCTGTTTTCATCAAAATCATACAAGTTATATGCATTAGCCGTCCGCTCACGTTCGTTTTCCTTTTGTGGTAGTTCTATTTCAACTGTATCTACTGGATCAGCAACTTCAAATCCAAAGTCCGACATATCGAAATCAAATATTTCATTCATTTCTAATGACAAAATACCTTTATCCCATTTTGATACCTCGGCCACTTTGTTATCCGCCAGCCTATACGCTTTTATTTGTTGGTCGGTTAGATCATCAGCAACAATACAAGGTACTTCCTCAATGCCTAATGCATGTGCTGCCTTATACCTAGTATGTCCACACACAATCACATTGTTTCTATCAATAACAATCGGCACTTTAAACCCAAACTGTTCAATCGATTTAGCTACTAACGGAACGGCTTTATCATTCTTTCGTGCATTCTTATCATATGGAGTTAATTAATGTATGCTTTTCGTTACAACTTCCATTATTTAATAACCTCACCGCCTTTCCGCTTTAACTTGCCTTTATCCTTACGACATATTCCGCAATGTGTTTTGCTAGAACGTTTAGCCGTTATATACGTCTGACACAAGCCGTTGTACTCGATTACATTAGCAGTGCATATTCCATATTTATCGTTGTTCAAGCAATGCTTTCTATCGCAATGTACCTGTGTCATATTTCCCTCTTTTGATAATTTTATACAAAAAATGAGATATATCGCCGTGGATATACCTCATATCTTGATAATTTTATTCATTTGTTGTGTATTAATCACTCAAAACCGAACACACTACTATATGACATTTGAAAGGATTTGGATTGTAATTTTCGAAAAGGAAAAAAATATACAATATGCAGTATGTTCAGTTTTCAATGGTTATACACTCAATACCAACAACTAACATGGAACGATGAATTATAATGTGTTAGTTTTTCTTTAACAACAACGTATGATTTATTTATATTGGAGGTTAGTACGTTAGTTGCCAGTATTCAGAGTATAACCAATTAGGGTAGGTTCATAATCCATGAATATTAATAATGTATAAGCGTTGATTGAGAATATTCGACCCACCCTCATCAGTTAACGGTAAATTTACATATAAAATTGTTTGTCTTAACACTATTTCTTAGAATTGAAATTAGAAATAAAGTATATAGTGTTTACTCCTTATCTATAGTTTGTGGTGGCCTGTTACTCTGTTACGTTGACGTCTTACGCTTCATTTCACCCACATACAACAATAACACGCTTAATGGCGTGCTATCATTGCGTTTCTATTTTGACAAGGAGCGTGAGCAGAAGTCGCTTAGTGGCAACTTCTACAAATATATTATACCTAATGGCAAACCATAGGTACATGGACAATTAAGGACATTTAGGGACATTTAGGGACAAGTTTTTCCCCAACTCCAACAAGGCTTTTTGTTTGTATCGTTTCGCTTGCCTTTCCGAATAATTACCAATCATTTTTAACGCATCATCAGTTGAATAGTTAAGAATAAATTCATATCTCAATATGATTGCCCCTTGCTTTTCATCTAATGCATCAATTCGTCTGATCGCCTCGCACTTCAAATCTGTTAATTCATCGATACGTTTTTTTCTTTCTGCCACAGTATCAAGGAATTTAGACATACTACCATCTAACCCTTGCAGAGTTCCACCACCACTAACCCTGTCTTTTGAATAGTCTATTGCACCTATTGTTGTCATATTACATCTCAATAAGTTAATTTCTTTCTTGATGGACTCAATCTGTGTCTCAACCAGCTTAACAGGTTGTAGATACTCAACCGCCTTTTCTATTAGTTGTTTTTCGTCTAGTTCACCCAAACACTTCACCTCACTCTTTAAACGCTCCAATGTATTTATACCTCTGCTAGTTTGACATATTTAGGTGATATGCTTTCAGTACTACCAAAAGTCCAACTCGAACGACCATTACCATAGTAATACACGTGTTCACCATCAAATCTCGCAAAATGTCTTTTCACTTGCACTCTTTCTGTTTCATCAACTAATATGGGTGTATCAACCTCTACTTTTGACCAATCAACAATACCTAATTCTTCTGCAATATTTATTACATCACACGCTTCTAAACTAGGTAATATTCCGCTTATTATTTCAATACATCTGTATTTATCACCATTAGCCCTATACATACCATCCAAAATAAATGGCTTGTTCTTTGTTACATACACGAATGTACCATCATCACCACCAACAATATACCGCCAGCCATCATCATATAGCTTTCTAAATAACCACTCTCTACCTTGTTTATCTGTGATCATACCCAATCTCCTCTATATTTATCCCATTCATATCTAACCACTTCATCTAATTCAAAATCATATCCATAATCTACAACTCTACCTATATAAAACACATCCTCTTCACTCTCTACTGCCAGTTGGCACAAGAAATCAAATGCATCTTGATAACTTTGAGGTGCTATGTAAAAGTCGGAGTGTTCAACGTAACCGCTATAGTTTGTCATATCAACCACCTAATGTTGGGCATTCGCATTCCCAGCAATAATCGCTGAATTCGTAAACCTCATAAAACACAACCTCGCCTTTATTATTTACCTCAAACTCTTCTGCAAACTCCATGCCTTGCTCGTAACACTTACCACGTATATCTAATCTATACTTCTTAGCAAGTTCACCATAGCCTTGCCGTTGAACATACCACGCATGATGCAACTTTATTGTAAATATACCTATTCCGTCAGCATCACTAAACACTCCATAATTGGCTTCTGATACATCATCATCGTCAGCATATGTACGTACTAAAGATTTTAAGAAAGTTAACCTCTCTGCCATACATGGTATTAATTCTTCATCTTTAATATATGGTTCTGATTTTTCAAACTCATTTTCAATAAACCACTTTAGATTTTCTAGCGTTCCTCTGAATTTAACCCAGCCCTCACACCAATTAGCCATTTTACTCACCTCTTATGATAGGGCGGATATTTCACCGCCCATCACTCTTTCTTATTTCCCAGTACTTCCATAACCGCCAGCACCACGTTCCGTTTCGCTTAGTTTATCTACTTCTACTACATCGACCATTGCTACTGGCACAATGATTAATTGTGCAATACGATCACCTCTATCTATCGTGTAATCTTTACAAGATACGTTTTCATACACAATACTAATTTCACCTCGATAATCTGCATCTATATAACCTTGGCTATTAGGGCATCGTAGAGGTGTTTTACTCATACTACTTCTTGGTGCAAGTACCCCTACATGGTCTTTCGGTATCTCTACCGCTATCCCCAACGGAATTTTCTTTTGGCTATCTGCTGGTATTTTAATTTGAAATGGACAATACAAATCTAACCCAGCTGCATCTTTACTACCTCTTGTTGGTAGTTGTGCGTATTCATTAACTAACTTTACTTTCATTTGTTCCCTCAAAATTTCACCCCTAACATCATCAATGCACGTTTGACTGTCTTATAATCTGACCCAACTTTATAACCCATTGCCCTTAATGACATTCCATCTTGATGCATTTGCAATAGTTCGTTTTTATCCAACTCACTTGCACGTGTACATGTCTTTTGTGGTTTAGTTCCATTCAAGCCCAAACAACATAACGCTCTGCCAGCACTTATGTTTCCATACACACAAGCTGCTAACGCTAACCAGTTTAGGTTGTTGTCAGGTACAAACTCACTCATATTAACTGCCATGTTCCTCACTCCATTCACTTTCCTTATAAATACGGAAGAAATCATCCGCACTTAACACTACTAACCAAGGTTGTTTGCTTTTCTTCCAAGCCACTATAGGCATATCGCCACTCTTTTTTGCATCATTTTCGGCTTGCTCATATGCTTTACGAACATTGAGGCTTTCTACAAATTTGACTTCTTGATGTATGTTAGGCAGTCCGATGCAGTCGCTGGCATCGCCTGTATTACCGCAATATTGGACTGTTCGCCTTACTTTATCAAACCCTTTAGCACGGCATACATCTCGCCACATTCTTTCACCACGCTTGCCTTTTTCCTTACTGTTAATTGGCAACGATCATCACCATCCTACTTTGCAAACTCCATTAAATTTGTTTGTATTTTTACATCGCTTAACATTTCCGCTTTAGCTTTTGCATACATTTTTCTGTCAATTTCAAATCCATATGCACTTCTGCCTAGTTCCATAGCAGCCCTTAACGTACTACCGCTACCAGCTACTGGGTCAATTACTACATCGCCCTCGTCTGTAAAGATTTCAATCAATCGTTTAAGTACACTTACAGGCTTTTGCGTTGGATGAATATTAGGTACTAAGTTTTTGTTATCTCGTTTCCATTCAAAGTGATCAAATATCATTTTCTTATTGTTATTAAACTTTGGAAGTTTTTCACGATACAAAATCAATGCATATTCTGTAGCGCCTACAATACGCATATTTGCCTTTAAGACTTGCGCACTATAATTTTTATTGAATGTTATAGGAATGTAATTTTTAAACCCATGTTTTTTTGCATACTCAATAACCATTGGTTGTTGTTGATAGCTACAAAATACTATCATGCATGGCGCTTGACCTCGTTCTTTAGGTTCTTTTTTTAGCAACCGACTACAGAAATGAAAGTATTCTACAATGTTGAAATTGTAATCAGAATTGAAGAATGCTTTACCAGCCTTTTTACTCTCTCCATTCTTGTTATCACCGTCTACATACCACATAGGATTACTCGCATAAGCATTGTTTCCTAGATTATATGGAATGTCAGCAATAACTAATTGTGCCTTTGGTATTCCATATTGCTTAAAATTCTGAAAATTATCATTAAATAACTCGATCTTCATCTTTCACCACTCTTAATATTTTTATCATCGCTTTATTTGCTTTCTTTTAATCTGAAACTTTCAGTAATTGGTACACCAGCCTCTGTTGGAATGTAAATAATTTGGTCTTTGCTATCTTTTAAAGTATCAACCCATAACCAATGAATGTATGCCTCGTTGCCTTTTAATGATTGACCGATAATTTGATTGGCTTTTGCAGTACCCTCTGCACGTTTGACCTCTGCTTGTGCTAGGCTTTCCGCACTATCTAATTTCGCCTTAGCCTCTAGCACCGCAACTTGTCTGTTCTGCTCGGCCCTAGCAAGTTCAGCCTCACCAGCTTTCTGTTGCTGCCACACCATATACATCGGAACACCAAATGCGAAACTCCATGCAACACCAGCTATCATAGCTACTACCACTAAAGCGGAAATAATTTTATTCATATTCTTTACCTCTTTCCATATCGATTAACACCTAGATATCGTTTTAACTTTTGCGACATATACCGCCCATAATCACTTAGTTCTAATCGTTCTCTTAAATACTCCCTTTGTTCTTCAATCTGCCTTTTAAATTCTTTGTAGGATGAACATTTACTATGACATCCAACTTCCCTGAATTGGCAGTTATTACATGGTGCATTCAATATTAATACTCACTTCCTATTTCTAGTTTTCCTCTACCTCTTCCACTTCCACTTCATCAATCCAATCATTCATATCATCACCATCTACATCCGTTGCTCGCTCGATTAGATCAGCTAATTCATTAGCTTCTTCACGGCTTTCACACTCTACAATTTTTGAAAACCCAATTTTTACATAGCCTGTAATTTTAAATTCTTTCATATCATCACCTCTTAGAACGGAATATTTTCATCTTGAAGTTGCTCAAAACTATCAAAGTTACTGGATGCAGTTTCATCATTTGTTAGTGATGTTCCTACAAAGTTAGCCACTACTTCAGTTACATATTTCTTTTGACCATCTTGTGTTTCATAACTACGTGTTTGAAGTCTACCCTCTACAAAACATCTGTTACCTTTTCGTAGGTTTCCAATGCTTTCTCCTAACTTTCCCCATGCTACGCAATTAATAAAGGCAGTTTGTTCTTTTGTTTCGTTATTACTATCAATGTATGTATTGCTTGCTGCTACATTGAAAGTGGCTACTGCTTTACCACTTTGGGTGTAACGTACTTCTGGATCACGTACTAAGTTACCTAAAATTTGTACTGTGTTCATATATTTATCTCCTATTTTCTAATTTAAGCTATTAATTTTCGCCGTTAAGGTGTGTTTGACTATCTTTGCTTTGGTTTTTACGTTGAGATATGAAACTCGCCTTACAGGGCCTTTAAATCAATTTTTCTATTACCAATAACTAAGCTGGTTCAGTTCAGCTTCAACTTCATCAACATACACATCATAATTTTTGTGAATATGGCAATCGACTGTTGCCTCATTACGCATTATTTCAAGTAGGTTATCAATCTTAACCCTTGCTTGTTCCTCGCTTGTTGCTAGTACTGTAAAGCTAACATTGAATGACACGTTACAACTCACTTCAAATTCCTTTGGCTTTTGTTTCATCTATCCCCCTATTGCTTGTTTTAACAACGCTTTCCCCTCTTTTGATATTTCGCTTTTATCAATCAACTTTGCTACATCGACTGGTTCTTTCGCTACCTCTACCAAATTGCCTGTAGCAGTCATTTCGATTTGCTTTTGACCTGCGTTTAGTAACGCTCGTTCCTTTTCTGCTTTCTCCCTTGCCTTTAACAACAAGTGATTATCCTTGATTGAATTAGACAATCTCAATCGTTCACGCTCTCTTGTTTCTTGCACTTCATAGTTTTTTACAAACTGCGCTCTACATGATGTTTCGTTGAAGTTATCGCCGTTTTGAGGGTCGAACGATTTCCAAATTGCTTTGGCACATTGTTTTGTTAGACCCTCTAATTTGTCTAACCCTTTTTCGTAGCCATATGATCGTGCTACTTGATACACCCTTTCCCATGCATCTTGTGCAGTCGGAAGTTCCTCATGTGCATTTACAAAGGCACTTAATGCGGAACATTCCTCTCTGATTTCTGCAATACTAGGCAAGAATTTACACCGATTAATTGTATTTTCTACTGCTTGCGTTAATGTAACGGGATTAACATCAGCAAGCATCGTACAATACAACTTGAAACGTTCTTTTGTCATATCAGTAGACCACGCTATCTGTAACATCGATAGTGATTGAGCTATCATCTCTTTGTTGTTCATTTCTGTATTCCTCCATCACCTCTTTAACAACGTTGATTGCATTATCTTTATTGTTTTTACTTGATGTACGTTTATTGAAGTTGTTTTTCTCCCATGTTCGTATAGTAGCTTTCCAGTCTTTCATTTTCTTTCCGTTAGATAGAACCCAACCCCTAGCCTCTTGAAAGTCAACAAAGTACTCTGCATCAATATTGTTATTTCTTTCAATGCAATACTCTTTAACCTCTTCTACTGTAGGCGGTTTAAAGTGTGTGTGTGTTGGTTGTGATTTATCACGGCCACTATATACACTATCCTTACCTATACTATCCTTACCTATACTATCCTTACCTATACTGTGGTAACCATTGGTTGCCAAGTGGTTGCCAGTTGGTTGCCAGTTGGTTGCCAAGTGGTTGCCAGTTGGTTGCCAAGTTTGTATCAATTCATATTCTTTTTTATCATTTACAACTAGCTGTTTGCGTTCATTTTCTAGTTGCGGATTAGGATTATACCTATCTTTTCGCAAGCTATTATGTATTCGCCAATGCTTAATGACGATCACGCCGCTATCAAATGGAATGGTGTACCCTTTGGCTTGTAGTACTCTCATATCATCTTCTTTAGCACCAATAACACGCATGATTGATTTAGGTGCATTGATGAAGCCATCGTCATCCGCATCAGATAGAAGATGAAAATACAACAGTTGGCTACTCATTGGCATCTCTAAAAATTGGTCTGACTTTATGATGCTTTTAGCCATCATCCTACGTTCTGCCATAAGCTATTCCTCACGTTTAATCATTGGGTTAACAACGTTTTTTAATAGCTTTAACTCTTCGATAATATCTTCATGAAAGGTTTTATCGCCTTGTTTCTTCTCCCAATATTCAATGCGTGCATCAATTAGTGCTTGTAGCATTTTAAGCATCATATCCATCATATTTATCATTCCTTTCCTTAACTATTTCTTGTAATCGCTTTCTAACTAGCTTTGCATCGCAGCCATGTGCTATTGGTATATGACAATGTATACACAAGCAAGCTAAGTTATCCATCGTGCTTTTGCCTAACTGTGAACGAAATACAATGTGATGTATCGCTATACCCTCATGACCACCACACAGAACGCATGAGTAGTTATCACGTTCAAGCACTTTAGGTCTATTTTGTTTTAGTAGTTTTTCATCTTCACGCTTTCTTTTGTTCATTGCCCCACCCCTCTATGAGTGATCTAATGTATTCAGATGGTTCTAATCGAATACCTAGCTGGTTACATTCATCAACTAGGCAATCAATTAACCTTTGCATTTCAGTTACCGTGTACACAGATGAGCCGTGATAACACATGATATTGTGATACCCATCTAGTGTTTTACACTCTCCTATATCTTCTGCAAGCCAGCCAAGTCCATGACCTTGCCATATTTGTATATAGCGGTCTACCGCATCGGCTCTAACAGGTATATAGGTAAAATGTCCGCAATCTTTAATAGCCTTTCGATACACATCCTCTTTTGATGTATAACCAGTCTTGCTCAACTCATCTGCTATGCGTTGGCATAAAATCCAAGCATAGCTATTTGAGTTTAGGCTACGGCTTTTAGATTTTCTCTTAATCTCTACTGTGTACTCTTTATCAGTAGTAATCTTTGATAGATCATTGTCATGTGGCGCTGGTATTACTACCATTACACCTAGTGGACCTCTTAATAGTCCTACGTTAGTTGTTGTCCATTTCATCGTTTAGCGTACCTTTGGGCATTCACCCAATTAAATGCTTGTTGATAATGCTCTTGTGTCATGCTATCTGTTCCAGTTACTTTCAACGTATCTTTCAAATACTGTTTCAAATCATCTTCACTGATACCGCCTTGTGTGGCTCTAGCTTTTAATGTTCGCCAGTCATAACAAGTTGGTTGTGGTGCTTGTTTCTTGCTATGATCCATGGTGTCGGCATCTTTGGTATCATCGATACATAACAAGCCATTTAGTGCGTATTTTCTTGCATAAGAGGATGTAGCACCTGTTACTTGACTTGCATCCATCCCCTTCTTATCAAGGCTTTCACGAGCATATGCCGATGTACTAATGCAATTATCACCATCAAATAGCGTTGCAGTGGCTTTGATGTAATATCTATCACCTATTAACTCAACCGCATCATTAATCGTTAAATACAAGCCGTATTTATTAAGTAGCGGCTTAACACCCTCAAGGATATCCTCACATGAGCGGTAGTTATATTTACCAAATGAGTTATATTGCCCTTTAGGTGCTTTGAGCTCTGATTGAACCGCCACCACCTTTTGTTGAAATGTCATATCTGCCACTTTATCACCTACTTAATATAGAAATTCATGTTTGTTTGAATATGTACACCATTGATTTCTTCGCCAGCTTTAAGTGCTTTTTTGATGGCAGTCTTATCAGCTTTAACTTCCGTTTTAGTGTAATCACTAGGAATAGCAGTTAGATCATCAACTTCTACACTTTCAGATTTACGATAACCACACTTGAACGTACCTACTTCCAACTTATCGATACCTTTAGTTTTTAAAGCGTATTCAATGTTAGTTTTAAGCCATTCAGTATTACGTTCCTTTTGTTTCTTTAGAGCGGTTAGGCGGTTGATTTCCGCCTTAATACCCTCAATATCGCTTTCTACATTCTTAATGTATTTAGCAGTATTCTCTACCTTTTCTTCAATGGAACAGTCCAGCATTTCCAACGTATCGTGGATAGCTTGTAGTTCCTCATCTGTTTCTGCAGTTTCAAGTAGTGCAGATACTTCTTGATAGTTTTTGTTTAATTCGTAGATACTAGCCATTATTTCACCGACTTTTGTTGTTCAACTTCTGCCATAAGTTTTTGCACCATAGCTTCTAATTTAGAGATACGGCTATCTTTGTCTTTAGCTTCTGCTAGGTAGTCGCTACCTTTACCAGTTTTGAAAGCTACGTTTAATGTAAGTTGTGTTTCACCGCCAAGGTTTACACCAGCACCAATCATTGTTCGTTCATTAGGACGGTAGAACGCACCCAAGGCTACGGCATTTGCGTTGCGGTAGTGTCCATAAGATACGGCATAAGATGCTTTATCATCCTTGTTGAAATCCAAAGGATGTAAACCAGCTAATGCAGCACTAGAAGCACCCAATTTATTAACACGTTGCCCTAGATTATTTACTTTGTTATTCAATTCATTATTAATTGTTGCTACGTTGCCAACTTTGCCTTTCAAGTCTGCAATATCTTTTGTATTGATATTCACTTGATTTTGAGTATTAGATACATCAGATTTGATATCTTTGTTATCTTGATCAAGCGTTTGGATACGACCTTCATGGTCAATTAATACTTTGCCATGATTATCAGTAACTTTGTTTAAATTACTAATAGCTTTTGTATTATTAGCAATGTTAGTAGCGTTTGCTTCTACTTCATCTACTACCGCATATAGTTGACTACCATTGATTGCATCTGTAGAATTGTCAGAAATTCGTCCGGCAGCAACATTTGTAAGCGTTCTCTCTTTACCAGCATCACCAACAGATACAGTACCTACTGGAGTAGTGCCAGCAAAGTTATGTGTTTCACCATTAACTACAATAGAAGAAGTACCTTGAACTGTATTAGCTTTTGCCGCATGACCGATTGCTACAGATTCATCTTGTACTACAGATGCCCCATTACCAATAGCAATCGCATAGTTGGAATTATTGATTGTATTATCTTTACCAACAATAATTCCATGATAGCCGTCTTGTAGTGTATTGCTATTACCTAGAAGAACATCACCTGTAGGGTCATCAAGATGGTCTGTATGATTTACATTATTAAACGCACCGACTAATACTGAATCTTTTGTAGCGCCCTTATTAATATTGCCAATGTTAACTGAATCAACACCATCTGTAGTCAAGCCATAGCCAATGGCAATAGATGTAGTGCTATTAGATTCGACGCCATTACCGATAGCAATGGTATTGATGTTATTTGCACCAACCCCATTGCCGATTGCAATAGCGTTAGTGTTAGCAGTAACACCATTGCCAATTCCAACAGTGTTATTACCTGTATTAACTACCCCATTGCCTAATGCAACGCTATTACTATCATTTGTAGTAACACCATGACCAATACCAACGCTATCACTACTGTTAGTAATAACCGCAGTGCCAATCGCTACTGCGTGGTTGGAATGAGCCTCTGCATGAGAACCAAACGCAAGAGAATCTTTTCCGTCTGCTACTGTGGATGCACCGACAGCAATAGCATTATCATTACTAGCATATGCCCCATTACCAACAGCAACAGTGTTAGTTCCATTGGTGCGAGCTTGGCTACCAATTGCATATGTATATGCAGTCAATGCTTCTGCATTAGAACCAAAGGCAAATGTGTTTCTACCCTCTGCTTTAGAATTATTACCACCAGCAAAAGAGTTATCCCCTTTTACTGTATTTTGTGAACCAAGAACAAGTGCATTACCACCAGACACAGTATTTTTCCAACCTACAGCAAAAGAACTTGTAGCAGATGTTGTAACAGTATTGTCATTACCATATGCCTCTGCACCAAAACCACCATTTACAGTGTTATTAACACCACCAGCCATTGCCGTACCGGCAAAAGATGCCACAACCAAACCAGTTAATAAAGTCTTGTTTACGTTTTTCATTGTTTTAATCTCCTATATTTTGTACAATACAGGTAGAGTGTTTAAGCTATTACTCTACCGAGAGTCTACCGATAACTTCTTCTAATAACTTTTCACGGTAGGCTCTTTTTCTTTTTCTAATTCATAGATATCGTTGAGCCAATATCCAGTTAAAATCCAAAGTGTAACACCTAGCATGGTTTGACAGAACCAAGTCCAAAAGTCGATTGTGTCTAACTCAAGACTACCTATAGCACCGACCGCTAGGATTGCACCGAAAATTCTTAATGCATAACATACTTTAATCACTGTTGAACACTCCTTATAGTGCTAATTTCATAAGGCTTATGATTACAAATAAGCTAATACCAGCACTTAAACCCAATGCCAAAATCCAAAGGCAAAATATGCCAATTTCTGTGAAGAGTTTAGTCATAGATATCTGATCCTTTCAATTCTTCTAATTCAACATTACGTTCATTACAATTACTCCTTACTTTTGACCCTTTAGCTTTTTTCCATTTTTGAAATTCAATTTGGTTTTTAGGATTTTCGTAAAACTTGTAAATTTCCTCTATAAACCAGTTAATCATGCTAATTCACTCATAAATCTATTGATGAAGTAGATTTGACCTTTACCAGTTACCTTTGGAGTTTTAGTAATCCGTAACGTGCCGTCAGAATTGACTATTGTTGTTTCTTTAATTTCAAACAACTTCATATCCATTGATTTTTGTGTTGGTACATTCTTACTAGAACCGCTTTTAATTAAGTAGCCGTCATTTCTCAAACGTTCAAACAATCGATTTTGACCAATGCTATATCCGTTTTGTCTTAACAATTTAGCTAACTCACCAACTAAGATGCTCGTATGACTTGCATTAACCGCATCAGCAAACACTACTTTCGGCTTTTGTTCCTCTAATAACGCTTTAGTTTTGTTATGTGCCTCGATTTCGCTAGCGTATGCTTTTAAAGCATCTGGCAACGTTCTAGGGATATCCATGCTATATGTTCCATATTTGCGTAAGCTAGGAAGTACTTCGTGTGTTATCCAACGTTTAAATTCTTTTGCCTCTGGCTTACGGCTTGAAAGTACCAAGCTATATAGTCCATATTCATTAACAGTTGCCATTTCTTGCTTACCGCCAAGGGTGTCCACTTTAACCGACCCCCTTTCATCGATATCCAATCTACTGATTGCATCACGATGTTTTGAGATTGCTAAACATTCACATACATCTTTTGCTACAAACCACGGATCATTACCTTGTAAAATAATCCGTACATTACCAAACATTGCATTGTTAAATACTTGTAAATTATTCATTTAATCACTCCTTATCTTCAATCAAATCACTAATAGGAATACCGAAGCAGTCAGCTAATTTTTGTAAGCTTGATACGCTTGCTCCATTCTTGCCATTCAACCATTGACCTATTGCAGCCTGTGAAATACCAGTTTTCTTTGACAGTGTGTAAGCCGTCATATCTTTGTCTTTCATAAGTTGCTTGATTTTTTGCAAATTCATTGATTATCACCTCACTTTTTGCTACAATCAAATTACTAAGTATTTATTTAGTATATGCAACGCTTTTACATTGCTATGTATTTGCGTTACCCTGTGATTACATAGTACTACGCATATGCTAGTAATTCAATTAACTCACAATAAAAATTGTAAATAAACTCAAGTTTATTTTTAAATTTCTATAAATAGGTGGATAAAATGGCATATGACCGCATATTCGAGATAATGAAAGAAAAGGAATTAACGGCTTATAGAGTGTCAAAAGATACAGGGATATCACAGGCATCACTTGCTGATTGGCGAAAAGGAAGGTCTAAACCTAAAATTGATAAGTTACAAAAACTATCTGAGTATTTTGGTGTATCAATTTCATATCTAACAGGGGAAAGTAACGAAATTGATGATACTCAACAAATGCAAGCACCAAACGGATACTATATAGACAAAGAAACAGCCGAGTACGCTGAAATGTTACGTAATCGGCCAGGTGCTAGACTTCTATTCTCGGCTGCGAAAGACATATCAAAAGAGGATATGCAAAAGGCGGTGGAATACATCGAGTTTTTGAAATCAAAAAATAAATAATGTTAGGGAGTGTGTTGTATTGGTAGTGAATATAATTTACTGCAATTTACCATGTGTTAAGGCTATATCTGAGGAAACGGAAGATATAGACACGCATAATATATATGTGAATAAAAACCTACCGCATGATAAAATGAAAGCAGAAATACGGCATGAGCTATCGCATATCATCAATGATGATTTCTATTTGGATAGTCATGTAAATTTGGTTGAGGAAATGGTAAGGCGATATGATCTAAAAGACGAAAATCTAACAGATGATATTAACTTCTACCATCATTTCAAGTAAGGGAGATAAGAAAATGAAAAAGTTAGTTGTGTTGTTGTTATTGGTATTGTGTATTCCACTTGCTATATTTGCGAATGATGACCGCAATATAGTTGGTATATCTCACAATATGGAAGTAAGTGTCGGTATTGATTTAAATAGTATTAACGTAATCAGATATGAACCGCCTTATTACATTATCAATGTAACGGAATATCACAAAAATTTTGCTAAAGGCCTTTGGGGGATGCGTAAATCACAATATTTCTTTGATTACGATAAACAGGAAATACAAACCAAGACATTAAAGCAATATACAAGTGATGGTTCATCTGATTTTGTAGAAGATGAATACTACAATACAGATTTAAGAACCGCACAAAAGGATAGCCTTGCTTACCTAATAGGTAATTACATATTCTATAAATCTTATGGAATGTACTTTTCAAAGGAATTACAGGACCAATATGGAAAACGTGATGTATTAAAGCAATAAAAAAGAGCCACCTACACAGGTGGCTTTATTTATAGAGAGGATTAACTATGGAATTATCAAATGGAGTTATATACGCTAGATATTCATCAGACAAACAACGTGATGAATCTATCGAAGGGCAAATAAGAGAATGTAAAGCATATGCGGAGCGTGAAGGTATTATCATCACTCACATATACACAGATAGAGCGTTATCCGCACGTACAGACCACCGCCCAGAGTTCCGCCAAATGATTGACGATGCAAAAAAGCATAATTTTGAGTATGTTATAGTCTACCAATTAGACAGATTTAGCCGTAGCCGTGAAGATAGTGCATTATATAAAGCGATGTTAAAGCGTAATGGTGTTAAGGTGGTTAGTGCAAAGGAAAATATCAGTAGCGACCCAGCTGGCATTATTCTCGAATCTGTATTAGAAGGTATGGCAGAGTATTATAGTGCGGAATTAGCACAAAAGGTTAGACGTGGTATGACTGACAACGCACTAAAAGGCAAAATGAATGGCACACCTACACCGCTAGGATATAACAAGACAGACGATAATTCACTCATCATCAACAAACACGAAGCAAAAATAGTAGAACGTATCTACGATATGTACCTAAAAGGGCACTCTATCCCCTCTATATGCTCGTTTCTAAACTCTAAAGGGTATTTATCTAAGAAAGGCGGTAAATTCTCGTATGCGGTGGTTAGACGAATTTTAAGCAATAAGAAATACATCGGCATTATGGAATGGAATGATATTGTGATAGAAAATGCTATTCCACCTATTATTCCAAAAGAAATATTTGATAAAGTGCAATCAACAAATAGCCGTAGAATTAAAATAAAGGCCTCTAGGAGCGAGTTTTATAATTTGTGCGGTAAATTATACTGCGGAAAGTGTAACGCTCACTACGTAGGCTCTACGGCAACTTCTAGGAGCGGCGAAAAGCATTACTATTACGTATGCAATAATCGTAGGAAACATCATTCATGCGATGCACCAAATCTAAAGCGTGAATTAGTTGAGGATATTGTAATTAATAGAACGCTTGAAATACTTAATCAACCTAACACAATCGAGCAATTAGCGGAGTTAGCTGTTAAAGTTAATAAAGATATGATGAGTACAAGCGAATTAGAGTTACAATCTATCAATGATCGTATTAAGCAATTACAATCAGAATTGGATAATTATATGATTGCTATTGCAAAAGGATACATTTCTGATACGTTACAAAATCAAATTGAAAAGGCTGAGGCTGAATTACAAGACCAAATGACACGCCGTGCGAACCACGAATTATCGGCAAATCATATCACGCTAACAAAGGAACATATTGAGTTCTTTCTACACAAAATGGCAAAAGAAAACCCTACCACCAAGCAAGGCAGAGCAAGCATTATCGATACTTTCATAAAGCAAGCCACCATATTTGATGATAGGGTAGAAATTGTATTTAATTATAGTAATGACCTGCCCCAATTTAAGGAACAGGCCATTGAATGTTCGCACTCATGCGATATGGTGGACCACCAGGGGTTCGAACCCTGGACACCCTGATTAAGAGTCAGGTGCTCTGCCAACTGAGCTAGTGGTCCATGACATGACTAATTATATGCCCATTTTAGAGGAATGTAAAGAATATTTATTATATTCCTCTAAAACATATACATCAATATTGGCCTAACCAATCTTTCATAATATTACAGGCCTCTGTAGGCAATATATCTGTAGTGCCTACACAGTCAACACCACTATATACTTGAAGAACACTATGAGTGCGGCTTACCTCTTTGACGATAATGTCTGTCACATCTGCCTTTGGCACATTAAATTGCAATCCATAACGTCCCTTGTAGGTAATGACAGCAGATTTTGTATCGTATTCTATATGGACTTGAAGCATCTTGCCACCAGGCCAACATTCTTCAATATGTTCCTTTGATCTTGGTTTTAGAAAATCAAAAAATCCCATATTATCCTCCAATGCGCCACATAGGACGTTCTGGTTGTTCCATACCTACGCCATCATGACGTTCTTGCTTTCGCTGCAATGCACGTTCAATATGTAAAGCTAAATCTTCCTCTGTGGCTCCATTGCGCACAAGAGATATAAGATCAGCCTCATCATCACGCAACAAGCATAAACGCATTTGCCCATCTGATGTAAGGCGAACGCGATTACATGTATCACAGTAGCTGTGAGACATAGAAAAGATAAAGCCTATAGCCTTTCCACTTGGTAACGCTAAGTATGTAGCAGGTCCGAAGCCATAAACGGAATGCACGTCTGTAAGCGGCCCTCCACTAACACGTTCTAATTGAGCCTTCCATTCACCAAAGGTTGGACCATGAAATGCATCGCCTTGGAATGGCATATATTCAATAAAACGCCATACAACAGGCCACTTTTCTACATACTGCAATAAAGATTTAACTTCATCATCGGACCAATGGCGAGATAAGACAGTGTTAATCTTAACAGATTTAAAGTTCGCACTAATAGCACTGCGAATACCATTTAATACTGAGTCTAGCTGCCCCTCTTTGCCTACACAAGTGGCAAAGGCATCACTTTCAAGAGAATCTAGACTAATATTCACACGGTTCAAACCAAGTTTTTTCAATCGTTGTGCTCGAGATGCAAGCAAGCTACCATTCGTAGTCATAGATATATCTTCAAACCAACCAGTATCATTGATACGAGTTAAGAGTTCTTCAATATATGGATATAGCAATGGCTCTCCACCAGTTAAGCGTACCGCTTTCACACCAATACGATGGAAGGCTCCTAAAATAGTCATCCATTCATCAACTGATAATAATTGTGTTTGACTTTGAGGTGTAATTTCAGCAGGTCGACAATAGGGACAACAAAAATTACACGCATCTGTCAGCGACAGACGTACATATTCAATTGTACGGCCCCATGCGTCTTTCATAACACACCTCGTTTATATGACTAAGTTATTTGATGATAGATACTTCATCACCTACGTGAATCGTACCATTTTGAAGGACTTTACCAAAGATACCTTGTGTAGGCATGATGCAAGACCCCACTTGTTTCATGATTTCACAACCATGATGGCACTCTTTACCAATTTGAGTAATTTCAAGAATTACCTCATTACCAATTTGTAAGTGTGTGCCTACGGCTAATTCGTAAAGCACCATACCTTCAACAGTAATATTTTCCGCAAAATCACCAGGCTTTACATCTGCCCCTTGAGCACGCATATGATCTATACTTGCAATACCAAGTAAACTGATTTGACGATGCCAGTTACCTGCGTGTGCATCGCCTTCCATACCATGATCTACGATAAGATTAGCGGACTCAATATTATGTTTCTTCTGTCCTTTTTTCTCACTAATGGAGATAGCAATAATTTTTCCTTCTGCCATGTAACCCTTCCATTCTTATGGGAACATACCATATATACATAACTATGTTTCAACATGTAATTGAAATTATCTATGCGATTCTCATTTTTCTGAAAGTATCAAAAATAGTTCTATAATTATCTATTTATTATAGCATAGTATTCATACAATATTCCTATGAATTTAATCACTAAAAAAGAACTCTATTCGAAGGAATAGAGTTCTTATATAATAATCTTATCGGCGACCCATTTCTTTAAATTCATCACCTTTATTCACACCATTGAGCAATAAATTAAGCATAATAGCCATAATACTACCAAAGGTAATGCCAGATTTTAAAATAATTTGAGCCCATGCAGGAAAATGTGTATAGAATGTTGGCGCCGCAATAGGAATCATAGATACACCAATACTAATGGCAATGAGCATCAAGTTTTGATTTCCATCAAAATTGACTTTTCCAAGAGATCGGATACCGCTAGCAATAATCATACCAAACATAGCAATACCAGCACCGCCAAGCACCGCATTTGGAATACTTGCTACAACTGCAGCCAATTTAGGGAACAACCCTAATAAAATCAATATAACACCAGATGCAGCAACTACAAATCGACTTTTAACACGTGTCACAGCAATAAGACCAACGTTTTGAGCGAAGGCTGTATATGGGAAACTATTAAGAATACCACCAATAACGGTAGATAGACCATCTGCACGTATAATAGATGCCAATTCCTTACGACCAATTTTTTTATCTACGATCTCACCGATAGCAATACTATCCCCAGTTGTTTCAACCATAACAACGAGCATAACTACCACCATGGAAAGTACAGACGCCCAATCAAATGTTGGCATACCAAAGTAGAATGGTTCAATCATAGCAATCCAATGAGCTTTACTAACCTCAGCAAAATTAGCTACCCCCATTGCAAAAGCTATGGCAGTACCACCAATAAGGCCAATTAAAACTGAAAGATTACCAAGAAATCCCTTTGCAAATTTATAAGTAAAGATAACAATCAAGAATGTAAGAAATCCAAGTCCTATGTTTATAAGGCTACCAAATTGAGGGTTTCCTACACCGCCCCCCATCCAATTTACAGCGACAGGCATTAAATTAATACCGATAATTGTAATAATCGTACCTGTTACAACAGGTGGGAACAAACGAATCAAACGACTAAAAAATGGTGCCACTAAAAATGTAAAAATACCTGCTATAATAATAGCACCATAAATAGCTGTCATACCATGTTGAGCGCCAATCATAGCCATAGGACCAACAGAGGCAAAGGTTACACCTTGAATCATCGGTATACGACCACCAATATTACCAAAACCTAAAGTTTGGATAAGTGTGGCAATACCACAAGTAAATAAGTCCGCCGTGATAAGTCGAATTAAATCCTCTACAGGCAAATTCATAGCTTGCGCAATAATGATTGGTACCGCTACAGCACCAGCATACATTGCCAACACATGTTGTAAACCATAAGCAAACAGTTTAGGTATTGGCAACATAGTGTCAACAGTATTGTTTTGTTCTGACATAATGATCTCCTGTTTTTTAAACTACAAACATTATACTTATATTTTACGTTATTATTCGGATTTTAACAATAGAAAAAGAGAAACCTTAGAAATTTTATTTTCTAAGGCTTCATATTTACATATTTTCCGAACATTATATTTTTGCAGCCAAAAATTGTTCGAGATCAAATATAAAGCAATATACCAATACACATTCCATTATTTTGATTTTTTTATTGGGACTAATTATACATATAAACCTATAATAGCCGCTTCTTTACCGTCAAGATTTTTTTCGATAGCATTCATTTTTGCAGTTATATCACTTACAAATGCTTCATCTTTAATACCAGATAAATTGATACGTACATTTAGAAATGCAGCCTTTACTGCAGCACGGGCATTAATAGCAGCAATGATGCCGTCTGTGATAAGATTTTGATTGCCCTTACGAGATGCCAGTTCTGCTAAATCAAAAATTTGATATGCTAACTCACCGATTTCAAAGGGCACCATAGCCGCATCTTTATAAGCTTGCTGAATAGCTGCACTGCGTGTAGCCTTTTCTTCATCAGTATTCTTTGGCAAACCTAATGCATTCATAAAGATATTAAATACATCCGCATCAGCTTGAGACAACTCAAGCATGCGATTACGAATGGCTTCTGCTTTACCTTGAAGGTCTTTCATTTCAGATTGAACCTCTTCATACCCTTTTTTACCAAAGGTTAAGTTTGCCACCATTTCAGCTAATGCAGCGCCCGTTGCAGCTGTTAAAGCCGCAATGGCACCACCACCAGGTGTCGGCTCTTTAGATGCAGTAGCGGCTACAAAGTCACTCACTTTTTGTTCTACTAATTTCATATCTATACCTCATGTAAAGGAGATAACAAGATGAGTCTTGTTATCTCCTTATAATTACTATAAAACTGTAACGGTTAAATGATAAATACTTTAAATTAGAATAAACCTTTAATCGTTCCATCAGCTTCAATATCCATATTAAGTGCTGCAGGATGTTTAGGAAGACCTGGCATAACCATTACATCACCTGTGCGACATACGATAAAGCCGGCTCCATTGGCAACGCGAATATCGGATACAGTGATAGTAAAGCCCTTTGGTGCACCGAGCAACGCAGGATTATCGGACAAAGAATATTGTGTTTTTGCCATACATACAGGCAACCGATCGAGACCCCAATCTGCTAATTGTTTAATTTGCTTTTTAGCTTTATCCGTAAAGATAACACCATCACCACCATAAACTGTTTTAACTATCTTATTAACCTTATCTTCTAAGTTATCTTCTAAATCATATACAAATTTAGGTGTAGGTTTTGAACCTTCAAGCAATTCAACGACTTTTTTAGCCATATTAATGCCGCCTTCGCCGCCCTTTTCCCAACATTCATTGAGCTCTACAGGCACACCAAATTCATCACAGAGACGAGTCAATTCAGCAATTTCTGCATCTGTATCTGTAGCAAATTTATTAATGGCTACTAACACAGGTACGTTAAAGTAACGCATGTTTTCAATTGCTTTTTGTAAGTTGCTGAAACCTTTTGTAACAGCGTCAACATTTTCTGTATTGAGCTCTTGTTTAGGTACGCCACCATGCATTTTAAGAGCACGCAATGTAGCTACAATTACGATTGTATCAGGGAAAATATCACCGTAGCGGCATTTAATATCGAGGAACTTTTCAGCACCCAAGTCAGCACCGAAGCCAGCCTCTGTAACTACGATATCACCTAATTTAAGGCCTAATTTTGTAGCTACGATGGAGTTACACCCATGAGCGATATTCGCAAATGGACCACCGTGAACGATAGCTGGAGTGTGTTCTAATGTTTGCACAAGATTTGGTTTAATAGCATCTTTCATAAGAAGTGCCATCGCACCTTGGCATCCAAGTTGATGTACATATACCGGCTCACCGGCTAAGTTACAGCCAATAACGATACGACCAAAGCGTTCCTTCAAATCTTCCAAATCTTTTGCTAAGCAAAGAATAGCCATGATTTCAGAAGCAACGGTAATCATGAAGTGATCTTCGCGAGGGAAACCACATACTTTGCCACCAAGAGCAACCGTTACATTACGAAGAGCACGGTCATTCATATCTAGAACACGAGTCCAAGACAATTGACGCAAGTCAATTTGCAACTCATTACCTTGATGGATATGGTTATCGATCATAGCAGACAATAAATTATTGGCTGCCGTAATAGCATGCATATCACCTGTGAAGTGAAGATTGATATCATCCATTGGTACTACTTGAGCATAACCGCCCCCTGCAGCACCACCTTTGATACCAAATACAGGGCCCAAGGATGGTTCACGCAAGGTAGCAATCGCATTTTTACCAATCTTTTGTAGACCTTGTACAAGACCAATACTTGTTGTAGACTTACCCTCCCCCGCTGGTGTCGGTGTAATGGCCGTAACAAGCACCAATTTACCATCTGGCTTAGCTTCTAAGCGACGAATGGCATCAAAAGAAATCTTCGCTTTATAATGACCATATTGTTCAATATCATCAGGTGTTAAACCACATTTATCGGCAATAACCTGAATTTTTTCCATTTTATTCTGTTGGGCAATCTCAATATCGCTTAACATAAAGCCTCCTCGGCACTATAGCCACATAAACCTATATAACAACTATTAGATAGACATATACGTTTTACGAGATATGTCTACTGTGAATGTATATTTGTACACTTACATTACTCTATTATATGTGAAAGTTTCTCTAATGTCTAATACTTATGTCTAACAATTTTAGTAATCTTCCTTATAAATAAATTTTACTATTCTACCTTATAAATAATAGAAACAACTCTAATACAAACATGTAAATAAGAAAAGCCCTAATGTAAAACCATTAGGACCTTGCAGCGATTAGACTAGATTATTTAATGAAATTTACATGTTTATATATCTCTTCTAATACTTCATCTTTTTTCTTATTATATTCAATTTTCTTTTCTTCAAAATAGTTATTGCCGTCTGCATCAATAGATACGATAAGCGGACCAAATTCTTTAACCTTAAAAGTCCATAAAGTCTCACACATACCTAATTCACGCCAATTAGCAGATTCTACTTTTTCCACTTCTGTAGCAGCAAGAACCGCATTGCCTGCAGGGAATACACAGTGTAGTGCGCCAAAGTCTTTGCATGCTCGTGCTGTTTCAGGACCCATACCGCCTTTACCTACAATGAGACGTACACCGGTCTTTTTAACAAAGTCATATTCGAATTTTTCCATTCGCATAGATGTAGTAGGACCTACAGATACTACCTCAAATTCATTATCGCTTATAGTACGAATAATTGGACCTGCATGAAGAATAGCCCCATCTTTAACATCTACCGGTAGAGTTTTACCTTCTTCTACCACACGACGATGCCCCATATCACGACTAGTTGTAATATACCCAGTCAAATAAATCACATCACCTAGCTTAATGCCTGCTAAATCAGATTGTTGAATCGGTGTAGTTAATATTTTCTTAGCCATTATAATATCACTCCTTTATGAGATTTAACCGTGCAATTACCATCTTTATCAAATACAAGATTGCCACGACGATGATTCCAACAACCTACGCTAACAGCACAAGAAATAACAGATGGATGACGTGTACCATGTTCAATATTTACACCTAAAACAGTTTTATCTCCACCCATACCTTGAGGTCCAATACCAATTTTATTAATTCCATCTTCTAATAATTCTTCCATATAAGCCGCTTTTTCATTAGGTGCTTTTGAAGATACTGGACGCATTAATGCCTTTTTAGATAATCCTGCAGCTGTATCAATAGTCGTAGCAATACCTACACCTACTAATAATGGAGGACACGCATTTAAACCATAGCTCGTCATCAAGTCAAGAACAAACTTAGCAACCCCTTCATAACCTTCGCCTGGCATCAATGTTTTACCTGAACCTGGCAAAGAGCAGCCACCACCAGCCATATATGGGAAAATTTCTACATCATCACGACCAGGAATAATATCCCAATGAATATAAGGTGCAGTAAGACCAATATTTTTACCAGTATTAAACTCATCAAAAGTTTCTACACAATTCAATCGTAACGGCGCTTCTTGTGTAGCCTTATAGGTTGCTTCCCTTAGAATATCTTCTAAATCTCCAATCAAAGGATAATTAGATCCAACCTTCACCCAAAATTGTAAGACCCCTGTATCTTGACAAGAAGGACGATTAAGCTGAGCCGCTAAATCCATATTATGTTGCATTGTTTCATAAATAGATTTTGCCATAGGATTTTTTTCATCCTGTGCTAATTCATGAATTTTTTCTTGTACATCATCAGGCAATACCTTTGCCATATAAGAAATGAAATTAGCTATCTTATTAGTCATTTCTTGTACTTGTTGTTCCTTCGTACTCATCGCAAACCTCCAAAAAGACTTCATTATTTAAGACGTAATTATTTCTGTTTCGGAACCTTAGCTCCTTTCGATGATTTCATTGTACTCTTTTTTCAGGATATAACTATCCAATTTATAAGTTGATTTTTGCTTGTGAAAATACGCTAATTTCATACAAAATTACCCATATAATTATATTTTCACCCATCTAAAATATACAATTACACCTATTTAGAAATATCAAAAAGAGCACTACCTATCAAAAGGTAGTGCTCTTTCATCATTTATTTTTATATGCTTATTAAATATACAAAATTACCTATACCTAATGATTGTATATCCGCCTAATTTTAATTTTCAAAATCATAAAATTACAACTAATTACAAAGTACTATAATAATAAAAATTATGATTGTAATTTTTTTACAACCATCTCAAGTTGTTCTCTAATATCCTGTAACTTTTGATTAGCTACTTCTAATCTGATTTTATTGGTAGAGTCATCTTGATATGGTAAATAGTTTTGCAATATATCTATAATATCTTTTTCCTGAGTAGAGATAATTTCCTTCCAATCATGTAGCTTTGTTTTACGTCCCATCTCTTTTGCTTGCTTACGATACTCTGACGGCGTTGTATGGAAGTGTTTCTTAAAGGCCACATTAAAGGCTTTAATATCTGCAAATCCACAGCTACTTGCAATATGTGCTACTCCATCTTCAGAGTTAGCTAAACGAACGGTGGCCTCTCGTAATCTCAACCGCAACAAATACTCTAAGAATGAAACACCCAATTGACGTTTAAAGAACTGAGATGTATAGTTCACATTATAACCGCCAATTTTAGCAATATCTTCTAACTCTATCTTCTGCTTATAATTTTCATCAATATAGGCAATCATTTTATCAAAGGTAGCTACAGTCATATCAGCAGGCTTTGTATGTACAGGGATAGTCTTAACCGCATCAATTTCCCGATATATATCACTCATCATGGCTAAATAATGATTCTCCAAGCATAATTGACGATCAGGACTTTCACTATTCACCATTAACAACATCATTTGTGTAGCACGATGACGTAGGGACGTAAAAAATTCATTATCTCGGTTAGTTTTATCTGAACGCAATACAAATTGATACATACCGAAGTTAGGATCAAAGTATTGGAAAAACTCCTTACTTACATGAATAACAAGAGCCGTTGTATCCTCCTCTAAGGCTAACGTAGCATGACCAACTTGAGGAGAAATAATAATTGTATCAAGAGGTTCCATCGTAAAAACCTCACTATTACAACTCATGTCGATTCTGCCCTTTAGCAAGATTAAGATTTCTACGCCACTGTGCCAGTTGTAGTGATATGTACTAACCTTATATATATCACTATTAAAATCTATATGATTGTGTTTGTATGTATAGTGAAAGTAATCCATAACAACGTAACACCCCTCATAAAATCAAACAAATACCTCTCAATTATTTACATAAAAAAATGCACCCCTTATTAATCCAAGGGATGCATTCATTATGATATATATAATTAACAGCGGTCAACAGTAATTTTATATGTCATTAAAGTTATAGTTATATATCATTAACGTTATAGTTTTATGTTTCTATTCTTTAAATTACATAACCGCTGTGATAGCTGCTGCCAAGCCAAAGAAGATACCAGGTGCATTTGCTAATGCTACTGGAATATCTCTATGTTCTTTGAACAAACCATAGGCTACCCATAATGTACAGTTGATCGCAGCTACGAGTGGTTGAATCCAATCACCAGTACCTGGATGAGCTAGGTTATGCATGATTTGTGGAAAATAAGATACATACATAGCTACAGCAGTAACAGTTGCAACTTTACCTACGTTTTCCATAAATATTACTTGATTCATATATCCTCCAAAATTATAACTTACTAATTTTTTACTCCTGATGAAGTATATTCTACTCAGTTTGGAGAATATAACTATCCAAATTAAAAGGTAGTTTTTCTAGAAAAACCACTAAAAATAGATTGATTTTTCTCTATTCAAACTATTACGACGCATTTTCAACCTATAAATTTACCAAGAAAGGCATCAAAAAAAGCACTACTTATCATAGTAGTGCTTTCATAATAATGTATTCGTAATAAAAATATATAGAAAATCACCTAATTCTAATATTTCTATATACTTCAAAATTACATACAACTGAAATATTGATTATAGTTCATTAACTACATCAGCTAGCTTCGCTTTTAAGGATTCTAGTTTTTGACTCATAAATTCTAACTCAGCTTTAGATCTAGAGTCATCTTCATAGGACAAGAAAGAATGTAACAAATCAAGAATAGCTTGATTATCAACAGCCATAATTTCTTTTCCATCTTGTAGTATGGTTTTTCGCCCTAGCGCTTTAACTTGCTTGCGATATTCTGTAGGTGTTAAGTTAAAGTGTTTCTTAAAGGCCACATTGAACGCTTTAATATCTGCAAATCCACAACTACTAGCAATCCTTGCTATAGCCTCATCAGTGGTTGTCAGACGAGTTGTCGCATCCCGCAAGCGTAAGCGCAACACGTACTCTACAAAGGAAATCCCCATTTGGCGTTTGAAGAACTGCGATGTATAGGCTACATTATAGCCACCAATTTTTGCAATCTCTTCCAGCTCAATTTTTTGTTGGTAATGTTCATCAATATAGGAGATCATCTTGTCAAAGGTTGCAGGCTTAATATCGCCAGGTCGAGCATTTTCATGAATGCGTTTAATAGGATCAAACTCTCTATACACATCACCGGCCAATGCTAAGTAATGATGTTCTACCCACATTCGATGTACAGGGCTTTCCCCTTTTGTTTTTATTAACATCATCATTGCAGCATGATGACGCAAGGTTGTAAAGAATTGATTATGACGGGTACTTTCATTAGAACGAACAACAAATTGATATGTCCCAAAGTTCGGATCATACTGCTGATAAAACTCATTGCCTACATGCACAACAAGTGCAATAACATCCTCCTCTAACGCCAGAATAGAATGTCCCACTTGTGGAGAGATAATGACAGCATCAAGAGGTTCCATTGTAAAAACTTCGTTATTACAACTCATTTCAATGCGGCCTTTGAGAAGAATGAAAATCTCTGTTTCTCCATGCCAGTTATAATGATAGGTCCCTACTTTATATATAGTGCTGCTAAATTCTATATAATCATGTTTATATGAATAGTCGAAATAATCCATAATTTCTAAAACCCTCTAACGTAATTGCTTTTGTAGCTCCAGTTCCCGTTCTTTACCTACATTCAACAAATCGGTCTCATCTAGTGTCCAATCGCCAAATAGAATTTGGTCTACAACAGTTCCTACAGATTCAGCGCAGTGTTTTGAATTATATACCTGTACTAAATCACGTTTATATACCTGAACACTTTCAAACAATCCGCTCTGTTCAATTTCATTAATATTATCAATCAAGGATTGTACAATTCCATCATGATGTTCTTTAGGTGTCGCTCTAGCCTGTAGTGGATCTACTACGAGCATTTCTAAATATCGCAATTGTATTGTCAAATATGATAACTCAGGCTTGGTAGCAATCAAACAAAAATCGACAGTATAGCCTTTAGATTTTAATAATGTCGCCGTTTTAATTGGTACTGCTGCAGAACGCAATGTACCTTCAATAATTAAATTATATTTTAAGGAACTTAATGTATCAATGACAGTCTCTACCATCTTTCCAGCAAAGACTTTTGTATAATCTACACTATCCACACCATATTTTATTTGAAGTTCTCTAAAATGTGGATGCTGTGCACGGTATGTATCGCCATCAATGACAATATAGTCGCCCTTTGATTCCATCATTTTCACACGATGAATCGTAGTTTTCCCCGCTCCGCTTTGACCACCTAAAATCACAGCATGAGGCGTACTAGATCTGTATTTGTTAAAAGTTAATAACTCAATAGTACGTTCTAGAGCCTTATCAAAATCGTCAGAACTATAGGACTCAATACCTTGTAAGTCACTAGTATCTTTAACGTCTTTAGAGGTACGAACGCCTTGAGAAGCTTGTATTAATAACGCTTTAATATTATCTTCAAGATCTTCCATATCAGACTTTAGAGTTTCTAAGTCATTTGTAGATGTAACCATATATAGCTTTGTATTTACGATGTGAGAAAAAGCTTTTAACAAATCTTCACAGTCATTACTGCTACTTTTCTCTACTAATTTACAAAGACGAGCTAGCGTTTCTGCGCTCTGTTCTTTTACAACTTCAACTTGTAAAGTTAAATTATACTGTTCAACGATATTCATACATTAGCCCTCTCTCAACGCACAAAATGCATCTCTTACAATAAGAGATGCATTTATTATGATATATTTATTTATCTATGGTCAACAGTATTTTAAACGCCTATCATGCTTGTCAGTAATTACACGGCAGGTAATAGTCCCAATAGATAGACATTAAAGGTATCACCTGGTCGCACTTCATGAATACCCCGAGGGATACATGCCAACGCATTCACCGTATATAATCCAAGCATACTGCTGCTATTAAAATGGCGATTCGCAATAAATCGAGGTGTACCGCTGCCGAATATCACCTTACCTTGTACATATCGATCAAAAGCGTTACGTTTAAAGATTTCTGAATCCATAACGCAAGCCACCATTGGCGTCGTCCAATTAGCAAGACCTTTATAGCGCTTTAAGGTTGGCGCTACGATTAGATGCCAACCATTGAATGCAGCACCTGGATTACCAGATAAGCCAAATATGATTTGCCCCTTAGGCGTTACTGCACCATAGGATGCGGCACCTGGACGCATTTGAATACGCGTATATAAGGCCTGAGCACCTAGTTTTTCATAAATAAGAGGCATTGTATCAAAGAGACCTACAGATACACCACCAGAACTGATAATAATATCCGCCTCAGCTCCGAGTGCTAATACATGATTGATTTCAGATTCTAAATCTTCAGGCGCATCACTCACATGATAATGTGTTATTTTATGAAAGCCTAAATCATCCAATAAGCCACAAATCATAGCTCGATTAGAATTATATATCTTACCTGGGGTTAAACTTTCACCAGGTTCAATGACCTCATGACCAGATGTAAGCACTAACACACGAGGCATCGCATTTACAGTTACCTTAGTAAGACCTAGACCAGTCAAAATAGTTTGTACTGTAGAGGTTACCTCTGTACCACGTGGAATTACAATGGTACCAGCAAAGCACTCCTCACCTTGAGGAATGATATGATCACCACATTTGTATTTACCTTGTATAGTAATGGTCGTACCAGGCTCTCCAGAACCAACTACTTGCTCTTGCATGATAACTGTATCACAGGTTGTAGGAATCGGTGCCCCTGTCATAATACGTACAGCATGACCTGCTTCAACAGGTTTATCCCACACTACGCCAGCCCCTATAATACCATCAACAATGTATTCTGTACGGCTTTCTTCATAACTAATAGCATACCCATCCATAGCAGATTTTGGAAAGGCCGGCACATCGGTTGGCGCCACAATATCTTCGGCCAACACATAGCCCTTTGCATCCTTCACATCAATAGTTTCTACTTTATGGACTTTTGTTTGTAAGGCCTCATCCCATAGTCGGAGCGCCTTCTCAACAGTAACAACGATCATGTAAACCCCTCATCATGTCCTGTATGCGGCGTACCAGTTCAGGTACGTCTTGATCTAACTTGCTAATTTCTACGATAGCTACTCGGTCCATCGGATCCGAGATTAACTCTTCCGTATGTCCCTCTTGTGTTACCTCTATAATAGGGGCAATACCTTGAGACCTTGTTTCTAGTATAACTATATCCACAGGCATAAACTGTGATAAATCGTACAGATTAGACTGTTCTTTTGTACGCATACGAATCGCTGTTTCATTAGGTCCAGCAATAGCCACCGCATCAGCTCCAGCTCTATAAGAAAGGTCTGTATCGGTCCCTTCATGATCCATTTGAAAGCCATGCTTATCACTCTTTACAACACCAACAGAAAGTCCCGCTTGTTGTAATTCAGATACAAGACGAGTCACGACCGTAGTCTTACCAGTTTTACGTTTTGATGCGACTACACTGATAATTGGGACTCGACGAAACTCATTTTCTGCTAAAGCACGAGCCCATTGATAGTCATCATAATGATTTACATTACTTAGCTCCCAACCATAATCTGCAGCATCAATAGTTTCAACATGACCAATTGTATCAAGGGCATGATGCAAGGACACATCCTCACTAGCCAGAACAGTTGGAAGTAATGATGCAATATGAGGCTTGTAAATACCTGCCATAGGCTCTAGTTTGCCAGTACCGCTCATAGGAACTAAGGCAGTCCAATTGTTATGATTCACTTGATATAGCCAATCATAATATAAATCCATAGACATAAATGGCATATCTACAGCCATTACCGCATATGCAGAACTTGGTCCAACGGCTAGTGCACTATACAGTCCACCGAGCGGACCACAGCGTTTAACAATATCCCGAACAATAGAAACTTTTTCTTTTTCATCATTCGACAATGTATCAATAATGTGTGTCTGAATAGCATCACGTAATTGCTCATCATCACCAATAGAGATAAGAACATCTGCTACATCTGCATCTAATCCTTTACGCAGCGCATGAGATATAAGGCTTTCACCATTAACCCAAGGCAATAAAGCCTTAGGCTGCCCCATACGAGAACTCAAGCCACCAGCTAAAATGATTAAACCTAACTTATTCACGATGTCCTAACCCTCGTTTAACACCTTTATATATGAATAACAAAACAATAATATTTAAGATGCCATCAGGTATCATATAAGTAGCATTATAAATCATGGAATAAATCCACGGATTTTGACCTTGTGGAGCATAGCTAGCAAACACAACTGCACCACTCACAACAGTGGCAATCCAGCGCAATGCAATACCAACAATCGAGCCTGTAATAAGACCAGAAATAGAATCCTTGAAATACCCACATACACCAATAGCACCATAAGCTACTAGATAATCTAATATAATACTTAAATAATGTACAGATGATTTAAATCCTAGAATAAAGTGTAAAATACCATATACAACACCAGCAAAGATGCCTCTTGTTCCTCCCCAACGGTATGCATAGATCATAAGTGGAACTAAAGCTGCTGCCTTGATAGAACCACCTTGTGGCATATGGAAAACTGTAATAAATGACAATACTTGTGCAATTGCAATAGCTACCCCCGCCTCTGCGAGCATGCGAGTTCTAGACTGATTCATGTTATTCAACCTCCTATTTACCATATGTATATATAACTAATAGAATATTTATATAATCTACTTGTATTGTACTACACATCCTTTCTGAGTCCAAACAAAATATTCGGAACGTATTGAAAATTTTACGACTCTCTTGTATAATGGTACAGGTTCAACTTGTAATACTCGAAGGAGATATAGAAACTATGATTAACACAACGAACATCTTTGATTATGAAGACGTGCAATTAATTCCTAATAAATGTATCGTAACTAGCCGTAGCGAATGTGATACACATGTAAAATTAGGTAATCGCATATTCCGCTTGCCAGTAGTTCCTGCAAATATGCAAACTATTATCGACGAAGAATTAGCAGAAAAATTAGCTCGTGAAGGTTATTTCTATATCATGCATCGTTTCCAACCAGAACGTCGTATGGATTTTGTAAAACGTATGCACGACCTTAATTTATATTCTTCTATTTCCATTGGTGTAAAACCAGAAGAATTCGCTTTAGTTGACGAATTCAAAAAGGCAAATTTAACACCTGAATACATCACAATCGATATTGCTCATGGTCATTCCAACGCAGTAATCGATATGATTCAATACATCAAAAAGAACTTACCTGAAACTTTTGTTATCGCTGGTAATGTAGGTACACCAGAAGCAGTTCGCGAACTTGAAAATGCTGGTGCAGATGCTACTAAAGTTGGTATTGGTCCTGGTAAAGTTTGTATCACTAAGTTAAAAACTGGTTTTGGTACTGGTGGTTGGCAATTGGCTGCTGTACGTTGGTGCGCAAAAGCAGCTACTAAACCTATCATCGCTGATGGTGGCATCCGTGATCATGGTGACATTGCCAAATCCATTCGCTTCGGCGCTACTATGGTTATGATTGGTTCCCTCTTTGCAGGTCATCAAGAATCTCCAGGGGAAGAAAAAATCGTTGACGGTAAAGCGGTAAAAGAATACTTTGGTTCCGCTTCTGAATTCCAAAAAGGCGAACGAAAAAACGTAGAAGGCAAAAAAATCTTCATCGACTCCAAAGGTTCTATCTTTGATACATTAGTTGAAATGGAACAAGATTTACAATCTGCTATCTCTTATGCTGGCGGTACTACTCTACAAGCAATCCGCAAAGTAGACTATGTACTTGTTAAAAACTCCATCTTCAACGGTGACCGTTAATACATAAAAATGTAAAAGCCACAGGTTTTCTCCTGTGGCTTTTTTGTATCTCATCGATGATATATAACGAATCAACATATTTATAATAATATTACCATATTTCAAAAATTTAGCCCCAAAGACAGTCTGTCTTTGGGGCTATTATTTAAGCTTCTGCTTCCTTTGATTTGTCCATTAACATATAAGCGTATTTACCAATACCAGCACTAACAACAAGTAATGCAGTCAATACGATAAATGCCACTGTAAGACTTGTGCCATGAGCAATGAAACCAATCAATGCTGGTCCCATTAAAATTCCCATATAACCAAGCATCGTAGATGTTGCTACAGCTTGTGTCATAGGAATAACATTTTGTTCCCCCATAGCAGAGAATAAGTTTGGTACTACCATAGCTAAGGAAATACCAAGTAATAAGTATGTGTACATGGAGCCATAACCTGGTAAGAATACAATAAGGCCCATTGCAATAGCGCCTAACAAATAACCACCAATAACAACTTGTTTAGATGTTAAATGTTTACCAATTGTATTACCAAGCAAACGGCCAATACACATAGTACCATTAAAGAGCATAACGCCCATAACGGCTTCTTCAATCACAATGCCTTTATCTTCGAACAGATATAATGCACTCCAGTCCCCTACTGCACCTTCAACTAAATAAGATACAAAAGACAAGAGACCAAAGATAATGGCAATGGGATGGAAAGATAATGGGCTTTTAGATTTTTTAGTAACCTTTGCATTTGGATCACTACCAAAGGTTAGCATAAATTGACTAACCACAACCATGGCAATGAATAATACGCTAAGAAGTCCCCAAATACTTTCATTAACAGGTAAAGCCAATATTTTTAAAAGAACAAGCAAAACACCAGCACCGGCAAAGCCACCTAAGCTCCACCCACCATGATAGGCTCCCATTAAGTGTTTTTTGCTCACCTTTTCAGTTAAAATGGCTTGTAAATTGGCAGATGCACCACTAAGGCCTACGCCTATACCAAAGAAGAATAAAGCGGCTGTTGTTGTTGCAATGGTAGAACACATAGTAACTACAGAAAGAGATAACATGCCAATGAAACTAGCTAACAAAACGACTTTCTTACATCCAAATTGCTCTACAAGTTTACCTGCTACAGCCATGGACAAACAAGAACCTACACCGAGCACTAAAATCATGGAACCTAGTACATCTTCACCGATGCTAAGCTTTGCTTTTAAATATGGTACAAAGCCTGCCCATAAAGCTGTATACATACCAGGAATAAAGAATCCCCCAAAGGCACCACGGATATTTGCTGTTGAAATAGAAACTTGATTGTTCATTACATCCTTTCTGGCTTCTAGAACCGTCCGGCGAAGAAAGGCCCTTTTTATCCGCAAAGCGCTACAACTTGCACCATTGCAGGAAACCATTTTAATTACAAATGATTTATTATTGGAATATAATAACCCTCTTTACATTACATGTAAAGAGGGTTTTGTAAATTTAAATTAAACTTAAAAAAGCATCCATATTCCCACACAGCTTGTAAGTAATGCTACAAAAACAGGCACAGCAGTACGTTTAAGTAAATCTACTGCTTTAATATGCGCTACACCGGCAACACCAACCATTACAGGGCTAATAGGACTAAGGAATAAGCCTAAGCTTGCACCGTTTTGCATGACTAGCATAGTGGTAATCGGATCAAGGCTAAGGTTAGATACTATATTAGGTACGAGCGGAACTAATGTAAATAATGGAGCTACATTGCTACCTGTTACCATACTTAGACCTAACATGCCGCCGCCCAAAACAGAGGTCAGTCCAATCGAATTAAGGGATAAAGTTTGAAGAGCACTAAGTAAAGAATCAATGATTCCTAAACTCACTAAACCTTGTGCAAAAATTTGTCCCCCTATTATAAGTGTGACGGCGTAAGAAAACTGATTTCCCATCCCCTCAAAGAATACAGTTGTGCTTTTAAGAACTGTACGCAGATTACGGTGACGAATTAGCTCAGCAAACAAGGCAATACCAAAGGCAAGCATCATAGCCAGAGTTACATTCATCTTCACACCTGGTAAACCATATTGACTAAATCCCAAGATAAAACAAAGCGGTAGCAATGGGAATATCATATATGGCTTAGGTCCAATAGGCGCTTCAGGAATACGTTCAAGATCCTCTGCATCCATAGGGCCATCTATACGATCTCGATGTTTCTGCCACCAAAAGTGTGCTATGGCTGTGACAATGGAAACCAAAAAGTAAATCCGTAACTGGTAACCCACAAAATAATTTGGCACAGGCATGTTCAATACCTTAGCAATCAATAAAGTCGACACTGCCCCAGGCCCTACATCCATGAGGTGACCTGTTGCAATAACTGCCGCCGCCCCTACTGGACTCACACCTAATCGAAGTAACACAGGATACATGGTAACCATCATAAGAAGCGCAAGGCTCAACGGATTCGGTACACATATAGACAATCCCATATTAAGTAGAAACATAAGGGCTAGCACAATGTACGGGCGATTCAGACGATATAAGGGCCGTATAAAGGTATGAGCTAATCGCGTCCCTGCTCCAATATATTCCATATATTTGGCATACCCTGCACAGGTCATAATCATAAGGCCTAGATTTACTATATTATTTGATGTTGTTATCCTTACAATATCCATAGCATCGAATATGAGAACACCTGTAGATTGGTCCCCAGCTAATATGGCATCAATCCAGTTCGCCATATAAGCGATAAACATCATAAGAATTCCTAAGCCAATCAAAATTGGCTGTGGCTGATAGCGCTTCATCAATAATATGCCTGTAATAGCAATTATGATGACACATATAACTATATTCATGAGCACCTCTCAACTAGAGAATATATTAGACTTACAGGAGATTTATATGATACATATACTACACTTGTATTGCACTTATATTGCACTTGTATTAAACCTAGCTTATACCTATATTATACCTATACTATACGCAAAATATAAATAAAAATACAATGAAAATCCCCCTTTACTGATTGTCCAGCAAAGGGGGTACATCTTCCATAAAATATGGTGCTTTTATATATGATTATTTATGTTCTTTCAACCATGCAATAGCATATTCTGCATAGACAGCAGATGCGGCAGATAATACAGTATCATCCATATTAAAACGATTATTATGATGATCGTATGTAGCCTCTACTGCTGGGTTTTGAATACCAATAAAGGCAAAGCAGCCCGGCTTATCTTGGAGGTACCAAGCAAAGTCTTCGCCTGGCATAACTTTTCGCATTTTAGATAATTTATCTTTACCTAATGTATCGATAACAACGCGTTCTGCCAATTCACTTGCTGCAGGATCATTAATTGTAGGCGGTACTTTTTTTACATATTCTAATGTAGCAGTTGCGCCATAGGCTTCAGCCGTATGTTCAACTACACGTCGTATAGATTCAACATAGTACTCTTCTTGATCTGGATCAAAGAAGCGGATGGTTCCGCCCATTTTAGCTTCACCAGGGATAACATTCCATTCAGAGCCTGAGTGAATATTCCCAATAGTTAGTACAAGAGAATCTAATGCACTAACATTACGAGACACTACGGTTTGCAAGTTCATAACGATAGCACTAGCTACCACAATAGCATCAATCGCTTGATGCGGCTGTGCACCATGACCTTGTTTTCCTTTTACATTAATTGTAATTTGGCTACTTGCAGCCATACGAGGACCTTCCTCTACAGAGATAAGACCTGCCGGTAAGTCAATCCATACATGGCCACCAAAGATAGCATCAACTTTATCAAACCATTTCCCGAATTTAATAAAGTCTGGTGCTCCAGCTCCTGTTTCTTCTGCAGGTTGAAATGCTAAGTATACATCGCCTTCGATACGGTCTTTCATAGACATTAACATCTTAGCTGCGCCAAGTAAAATAGCCATATGACCATCATGACCACAAGCATGCATTTTTCCTTCAGTTTCTGATTTATAATCTACTGTATTATATTCATGCACAGGTAAGGCATCGATATCGGCACGCAACGCGATAGCCTTGCCGGGTTTATCACCATGGATGATACCAATCAAACCAATGCCACGTTCTGTATCTACATGAACCTCTACGCCCATAGATTCTAATTCTTTAGCCAAAGTCTTTGTTGTTTCAAATTCTTCATTACTGAGCTCTGGATGTTTATGGAAATATCTACGCCAATCTTGGACGTAGCCTTTATATTCTTCAATTAAATCGCGACTATGCATGATATCGCCTCCTTATAAAAGCCCTTAATCAAGGGGGAATAACAGAGTAAATGTAAAAGAAAACGACAGGCAACGCCATGTCGTTTTCTTAATTTCTTATCGGTTGCGCAACACTGCTTGTACCGCTAAAGATACAACAGCGGTTGCAACTGCCACAGTTGCAGTAATCTTTGCTGTAGTGAAAAGCTCTTCTTTTGTAGGTTTTGCTTTTATAGCAATATCTAATGTTTTTGCTACTGCAGGAACCAATACTTCGTTACGTAAGGATTCTGTATTCATATTTACGCCTCCAATATAGACTATTTCTTTTAGAGTAACACGAATGAGAATTAAAGTCTATATATTCATCGTTTTATTTCAATAGTTATGTTATTACGTAATGATTTTAATTGACTTTTATGAAAGTTATTCTAAATATTATTTTGATGCTAACTCTTCAATAGCTTCTGCTACAATAGCAATCGCTTTTTCCAATTGTTCTTGAGGGATATTGAGTGCTGGTAAAAGACGAACCTTATTTTTTGCAGACAAGCATACAACACCCTTTTCAAGACATTTTGCAATGACTGCTTTTGGATCTACTGTCGTTTCAATACCGAGCATAAGCCCCATACCGCTTACACCAAGTATACCAGGTTTACCAGCTAATGTAGTTTTTACATACACTCCTTTTGCTTTTACAGAATCAAGGAATTCTGGAGTCATACGACTAATAATGGTATTACCTGCAGCTGCACAAATTGGGTTGCCACCGAATGTAGTTGCATGAGCACCTGCATTTAATACGTATTGCATCTTTTCATTGAACAAAGTAGCGCCCATTGGAAGGCCACCTGCTAAGCCTTTTGCTGTAGATACAACATCTGGCTCAATGCCAAATTGTTGATATGCATATAAACTGCCAGTACGGCCATTACCTGTTTGTACTTCATCGATGAGCACTAGTTGATCGTGTTCATGCGCATATTTTGTTACCGCTTGAACAAATTCTTTATCTAGTGGCATAACACCACCTTCACCTTGAATAGGTTCCATCATGATGGCACAAACAGCAGGATTTGCCAATACCTTTAAAGCCGCATCAATATCGTTAGTTGGCGTATGGATAAATCCTTCTGTAAATGGGAAGAAATGTTGATGGAATACGTCTTGGCCTGTAGCAGACAAAGTAGTAATGGTACGACCATGGAAGCTATTAACCAATGTAACAATGACATGACGGCCTTCACCGTATTTATCATGACTATATTTACGAGCTGCTTTGATAGCACATTCATTGGATTCCGCACCAGAGTTAGAGAAGAATACCTTCTTCATACCTGTTTTAGCGCAAAGTTGTTTCGCCAATTCAATTTGTGGTAAAGAATAGTATAAATTAGAAATATGATTTAATGCATGAGCCTGTTTAGTAACAGCTTCAGTCCATGCATCGTCATCAACACCAAAAGCTGTTACACCAATACCAGAGCCAAGGTCAATGTATTCTTTACCATCTACATCCCATAAAAGAGAACCTTTGCCCTTTTCAAAACATACGTTAAACCGGCCATACGTATTGGCTATATATTCTTTATCTTGTTGTTCAAAATCGATTGTATTACTCATTACATCCTCCAAACGTACGGCCTAGCCGTCATCTATCTATATGAAAGGTAACGATGGTAATAGATGATTACCATCGTTATATCTACTATATTACTTTACAAACATTGTGCCAAGACCTTCATTGGTCAATAGTTCGATAAGGATAGCATGTGGAATCTCACCATTAATAATGAATACCTTTTGCGCCCCTGCTTCGATAGCCTCTAGGCAGCAATCTACTTTCGGAATCATACCGCCAGCAATGATACCTTCCGCTTTCAATTGTTCCGCCTCAGCCACGGTAATCTTAGGAATTAAAGATTCCGGATCATGTACATCACGTAGCACACCATCAATATTAGTCATAGCTACCATAGTTTCTGCCTTTAAAGCACCAGCCACTTTCGCTGCCACTGTATCAGCATTAATATTATATGTCTTACCATCAATACCCATACCAATAGAGGAGATAACAGGAATATACCCTCTACTAATAACGTCGTCAATAATACTTGTATCAATGGTATCAATAGTTCCGACATAGCCAAGTTCTTCATTCTGCTTATGCACTTGAATCATGTTACCATCGACACCGCAAAGGCCTATGGCTTTACCACCAAGGTCAGTTAAATCTGCTACGAGACCTTTATTAACCTTACCAGCTAATACCATTTGTACTACATCCATTGTCCCTTCATCGGTTACACGTAAGCCATTTGCAAAATGGGATTCAATTTGCATAGCGTCCAATGTACTATTAATAGCTGGACCACCGCCATGAACAAGGACTACTTTCACCCCTACTAACTGAAGTAATAGCAAATCCTTCATAACAGATTTTTTTAATTCTTCATTAGTCATGGCATTGCCGCCATATTTAACGACAACGTATTGATCTGTATATTGTTTAATATATGGAACGGCCGCTGTTAAAATATGCGCCCGCATTGCATTTGTTACGTTCTTCATCGTTTCCTCTCTAAGCTAATGCTAACCCTGTATCCTCTGGTAGTCCTAAGGCAATGTTCATACATTGGACAGCAGCACCAGATGCACCTTTACCTAAATTGTCGAAAATGGCATGAACCATGATGCGCTCATCGTTACCAGTTACATATATTTTCATGCTATCGGTATTACTTAATTCATTGGCATTGAGCATGCCAGTGTTACTATTTTCAGTAAATGGTACAACCGTAATGATTGTACTATCCTTGTAAAAGTCTTCTAATGCTTGTTGGACCTTATCGATGCTCATTGGTTTATTACATAGACGACTATGAATTCCAACAGTAACCTCCATGCCAGAATAGTAGTCATCTACTATAGGCATAAAGATTGGTGCTTCGCTGAGGCCACATACATGTTGTACTTCAGGTAAATGCTTATGTTGTTGACTAAGGCCATATTGACGTGGCGCATAGAGGAAATAATCCTTTGGCTCACTTTCATATTGACCAATCATCTTTTTACCACCACCGCTATAGCCGGTTAAGGATGTGATGGTGAACGGATAATCTGCTGGCACAAGGCCTGCTTTCACAAGAGGTGCGATACAAGCAATCATGCCGCTTGCATGGCAACCTGGATTAGCAATATGCTTTTCAGTACCAATGGCTGTTTTGTAGCTAGCTCCCAGTTCTGGGAAGCCATAGGCCCAATTATTAGCAGTTCTAAATGCTGTAGATGTATCGATGACCTTACAAGGCAGTTCACCGATTGCATCCATAATCTCTTTAGACGCCGCATCAGGCAAGCAAAGAAATACGATGTCCGCCTCTTTAGCCACTGCTTTGATAGCCTCTACATTTTTACGATCCTCATCAGCTGTAGCCAATAGCTCTATATCTTTTCTATCGGATAACCGTTCATGAATTCTTAAACCTGTTGTACCTTCATGACCGACAATAAATACTTTATAGGGTGCCATAGTAAACCTCAATTCTCACCTATCGGTGACTCACTCCTCTTTATATGATTCTCAGCTATTACTTTCTAAGATTGTAAATAGGAAACAAACTATACAATTCATCACCTTCTAGGGAGATGAAATTATTTCAATGGATAGTCGCTAAAAGTTGCAACCATAACGGCCTTAATTGTATGAAGACGATTTTCTGCTTCTTGGAATGCTAAAGAGTTTGGACCTTCAAACACCTCTTCTGTTACCTCAATGCCATTCATACCAAACCGTTCAAAGATATCTTTACCTACTTGTGTTTCCGTATTGTGGAATGCTGGCAAGCAATGGCAGAATTTGGTATTGGGGTTGCCAGTTAAGGCCATCATTTCCGCATTAACTTGGAATGGTTTAAAGGTATTGATACGTTCTTCCCACATATCATATGTATCACCCATTGTTACCCATACGCCTGTATAGATAACATCTAGGCCTTTAACACCTTCAGCTACATTATCTGTACATGTAATAGTAGCACCCGTTTCTTTCGCCACTTTTAAACATTCTTCATAGAATGGACCAGCTGGCCAATATTTTTTAGGACCGATAAGTCTGAAATCCATACCCATTTTAACAGCACCACTCATCAATGCATTACACATATTAGATTGGCCATGACCTACATAGGCGAATGAAATTTCATTTAATGGTTTATCGATATTCTCTTGAATGGTCAAAAAATTAGCTAATGTTTGTGTTGGGTGATCCATATCAGTTAGACCATTCCAAATTGGTACTCCAGCGTATTCATCTAACGTATCTACATCCGCTTGGTCAAAGCCTCTGAACTCGATAGCATCATACATAGAACCAAGAACACGAGCTGTATCTTTCAAAGATTCTTTTTTATTCATTTGAGAACCTGTAGGCCCAAGATATGTGGTATGAGCACCTTGGTCGGCCGCGCCTACTTCAAAGGCACAACGTGTCCGTGTAGAATCTTTTTCAAAGATAAGAACAAAGTTTTTACCTTCTAATGTTTTAATTTCTTTGCCCGCTTTTTTATCCGCTTTAAGTTTTGCAGCTAAGTCTAAGAAATATTTAATTTCTTCAGGTGTATATTGAAGCATTGTTTTAAATGATATATGTTGTAAACTTTTCATGATAACCTCTTATTTCAAACTACTTTTTATCTTGCAAAAATTCGGCAGCGATGGCAGCCATCATTGTTATACCCGGTTCTAGGATACTTTCATCAATGGTGAAAGCCTCATTATGTAAGGCTGGATTGCCTTCAAATCCTGTCCCCAACCACAGAAAGGCCCCTTTAAATTTATGAAGATATGCGGAGAAGTCCTCTGCTGCCATGGATGGGAATTCAGGATGTACCACCGCTTGTTTGCCAAGATATTTTTCTACAATGGATGTAGCATAATCGATGGCATCTGAATCATTAATAGTAGCACTATGACCACGTTTATAATCTAAAGCACTTTCCGTTTTAAACATCATGTCGATGGCTTGTAAGCTTTCGCCAAGACGCCGTTCTATATAATCCCGTTTCGCTGGTTCATAAGTACGGCAAGTACCTTCTAGATATACGTCACCACATCCTACATTGTATCTGTCGCCACCATTAATAACACCGATGGTGCATACGAGATTTTCCATTGGATTTGTTTCGCGAGCCACCATAGATTCCACATTAACAATCCAATTTGCTGCTGCTACAATGGCATCTACCCCATTATGAGGCTCAGCGCCATGAGTTGATTTACCTTTAATATGAACGAAGAAATGATCCGATGCAGCCATCAAATTACCTTTTTTAAGCCCTACAGTACCAACTGGAAGTTGTGGCCATACATGAAGTCCATAAATTTCATCTACGTCATCGAGAATCCCACTATCTACAATACCTTGTGCCCCAGGAAATAATGCTTCCTCTTCAGAAGGTTGGAATACAAGCTTTACAGTGCCATGTAATTGATCTTTAATTGACTGTAAAATAGCTGCTGCACCAAGCAAAATTGCAATGTGGCTATCATGACCACAAGCATGCATAACACCGTCATTTTCTGATGCAAATGGCAATCCAGTGGTCTCATGAATTGGCAATGCATCTATATCGGCACGCAATGCTATAACTGGTCCAGGTTGAGCTCCTTCGATTTTACCGATAACGGCATAATCAGAAACATCATTTACAAAGGGAATTCCTAATTCACCAAGAACCTTTTGAATATATAAAGATGTATTTTTTTCATCCCCAGATAATTCTGGATGGCTATGAATATGTCGACGCCATGCTACAACTTGTTCTTTATATTGGGAGGCATATTTCTTAATCAAATCTTGTAATGTGTTCATTACTCTATCTCCTTTATACACTCTATGCATATTTTATACATATTTTGTGTATTTTTATAATCTATGTACGTATTATAATACTATTGCTTATATTATTCAAGTTTTATACATATTTTCTGTATTTTTATTTGTTATACTATGAATTATTTTTTATCATAGACCTATAAACTGTAATTTATATGAAACCAATCTAGATTCTAATTCGCCTAATAAAGATATAATTATAATTTATATGCTTACCTTTTTAATCTATAAATTACAGAAGATACTATGTATAAACACACAAAAAAGACACCTTCCAAAGAAGGTGTCTTTAGCTTGCAGTATCTTATAGTATTATGTATTGTATATTGTCTTACTTTATCATGTTCAGTCTTATATTCTTATTTTTCAATAACTGATTCATCTAACTGTGTGCCATCAGGTAAGAAGGCTTTTACAATCAATTTATTTGGTGTAACAGTTATCGTCATATAGTTATTTTTCTCTCGGTCTGGTGCCACGTATACATCTAAAGGATGCTCTTTCCACTTAGGGCGACGAGCATCTCCGGCTATACCGGTCAGAATATATAATGGACCCGAAGCATCTCGATCGAAGTTGCGCACATGCCCTCTATTGCGATAGGAGTGTAAATGAGCAGATAGCACTAAATCTACATTAAACTCATCAAAGATAGGCATAAATAATACACCCTCTTCATCAAAGCCTGCTGCACGACTTGCGCCAGGGCGGTCAAAAGCATATTGGAATGGATCGCGATGCATGAGAACAACAGTCCACTTTTTCGTATTAGCTGCTAAATCTTGGCGTAGCCATTGAACCTGTACATCGTATAGATCAGGATGATGAGTATCATGATTGTCCTCATGATTACTTTCATATAACATCGTATCTAATACAACGTAATGGACATCGCCAAAATCATAGGAGTAATAACGGCGATTAAAAGTTTCGTTCCCATTAGGTGGTACATCAAAGTAATTGAGATACGCGCGAGGCTCACGCATTTTCCAATCTAATGTATACATTTCATGATTGCCTAAGGTCGTTGCTAACGGCACATTAGCACTCAATGGTCTGATGGAATTTAACCAAGTACGCCATTGATAATCTTGTTCCCCGTTATCTACAAGGTCCCCCATACTGATATACAAGGCAGTCCTTGGATTGCGATGTGCGGAATCTTTAACAAGCTGTTCCCATCCGGAATAATCTCCAGACTGAGAATCTGGATAGATAAGAACATCATATACACTACTGCCAGCAGTTTCCAATGAGTACCAATCACTGCGACGATCATCGCCATAACCAATGCGGTATTCGTATTTAGTACTAGGTGTTAGACCTGTCAAAGTGCCCTCATAAATATATGTCGTACTGCCATCATCGGTAAAAGCTTTATCTGTAGCGCCTATAGTTTGAATGTTTTCTGCCCCCTCTAGACGATACTCTATGACCGCATCAGCTTCACTGCTATCTGATTGCCACATAATGGTACGGCTTGTGCTATTATCTTGAGCTACAATTTGTCGAATATAACGGCCTTCAGAATCGAGAAGAGGCTTAATCTCTTGTCCACTTACGACAGCTGCAGTTCGAGCTATACGACTCTGTATAGCATCTCGATATGTATATCCAACTACAGAAATAGCTACCACAGATACAATAGCTATAATAAAAGTAAATAATCGCTTTTTGTTCATATGTTTCTAAAATTATTTTTCGTAATATTGTTTCATTTGTGTATAGCCGTTAACGATGACTTCGATTTCACCGGTTCTAGGATGGAAGATAAGACCATGAACAGGTACATCTTTAGGGATCAATGGATTCATGCGTAATTCGTCTACTGTTTCTTCTACATTTTCAGCAGGATGTGTAAAGCCATCTGCCCAGCGTTCCATTTCGTTTCGCACCATGTGGATTGCTTCAGGTGCAATGCCACGAGCCAACATTTTTTCTGTTAAATCTTTTGCTGTAGTTTTAGCCATACCACATTCATGGTGACCAATGATAAAGATTTCGTTAACGCCTAACTCATAGATACAAACGAGTAAGCTACGTACAACACCATCAAAAGGACCCGTAATACAGTTACCAGCAGTCTTAACAATCTTCGCTTCACCGCGACCAATATCCATAGAATCCTCTAAGAAGTTGACAAGGCGTGTATCCATGCATGTCACAATAGCCATTTCGCGGCTTGGCATCTTACTACAATTTGTATCAATATCTACATACCCTGTATTTTGATCTTCTACATATTCTTTATTATGGGCTAAAATATCATCTAATAAACTCATAGTTCCTCCTATATAAAAAGACCTTGGCATACAACCAAGGTCTCTATATTAATAATGGTCGATATAAATATTATATCATATCAAGTTCTGCACACTCTAAAACACTAGCAGTCTCAACGCAATTATTCTTCAAAGTAGATTTAAAACATTTGCAATTAAATATTATCTATCAGGTGTAGATAATGCTTCAATGGCAACGCTACCACCCCGCACCACTTCAATGCGGTTGACGAACATATCTTTAAATAAATCAATCATGTCGTTATTTTTAGATACTGTTTTTACACATTGTACGAGAACAGATTTACGATTATAATCCACAACCAATAAATCAAAGGTTTGGGCAATACGGAAGATTTCTTGCTTATCCGCCTCTTTACAGCTATTGACCTTGATGAACAGCAATTCTTTTTTCGTAATTGGCATATCTGTAAAGTCGATAACCTTAATAACCTCAACACTGCGATTTAATTGTTTGATAATTTGTTCGTACGTCAAATCATCGCATGTGAGCTCAATTGTCATTCGAGACATAGTAGGATCTTCAGTTTCCCCTACAGTCAATGTATCAAGATTATAGTTTTTACCTGCGAAGAGGCCTGAAATTTTAGCCAATACGCCGATTTGGTTTTCTACATACGCTGAAATACAGCGTTTTTCCATATGTAATTCCATAGCCCCTCCTATTTTTTATCCTTTAATAACATATCACTTAAGGACTTGCCAGCTGGTACCATCGGCAATACATTAAGCTCTGTAGGAATGATAAACTCAAGTAAAGTTGGACCCTCTTTGAAAGTGTCTGCCAATTGGAAACCTTTTTCGATGTCCTCTACCTTAGTAATTCGCATAGCTTTAGCACCATAAGCTTCTGCCAATTGTACAAAGTTTGGTACATACTCAAACTCATCATTATCAATCATATCACGCGTCACAATAGCACTTTCATCCATTAACAAGTTCGTACATGCATATCGTTTATCATAGAATAACTGTTGCCATTGACGTACATTACCGAGGAAACCATTATTCAAAATAATGAGCGTTACTGGCAAGCGATAATGCATAGCTGTAGCAAATTCTTGGATATTCATTTGTACACCACCATCACCACAGATAGCAAACACCCGTTTATCAGGATTGCCGATTTGAGCGCCTAACGCAGCTGGGAAGCCATAGCCCATCGTTCCAAGGCCACCAGACGTCAACATTTGATGTTGTCCTTTAAGTTCAAGGAATTGTGTGGTCCATAATTGGTTTTGTCCTACATCTGTAGCGACAATAGGACGTGCATAGTGGTTATTAATATAATCAATAACAATTTGAGGTGTTAAACCTACTTCACCAGCTTGTGTAACAGGACGTTCCTCTTTCAGTTGTTGTAGTTGTTCTGGCCACTCACCAAGATCATGAGGTTCAATATATTCCAATAATTTTTCAATAGCTAATTTTGCATCTGCAACAATTGGAATATCAACCTTAATATTTTTAGAGATAGATGCAGCGTCTACATCAATATGAATAATCTTACAATTTTGCGCAAAAGTACTTAATTTGCCTGTAATACGATCATTAAAGCGCGTACCAATAGAAATCATAACATCGCAATCAGTGAGTGCCACATTCGGAGCATAGCCACCATGAATACCAATATTACCGAGATATAAAGGATGACGACTATCGATGGCACCTTTCCCCATCAATGTAGTTACGACAGGAATGCCTGTTTTATCTACTAACTCCATCATAAGATCGTTAGCACCACTAATGCTAACACCACCACCTAATAAGAATAATGGTCGTTTAGCCTTGCTAATAATGGAGCACGCCTTTTTAACTTGGCCTACGTGAACTGTTGTATTTGGTTTATAGCCACGAATATTAACCTCTGTTGGATACTCATCAGAACCCATAGCTTTTTGAATATTCTTAGGAACATCCACCACTACTGGACCTGGACGACCTGTACGTGCAATGTAAAAAGCTTCTTTTAAAATACGCCCAAGTTCTTTACGATCACGAACAGTAATAGCATATTTACAAATATTGCGAACAATACCAACAGTGTCGACCTCTTGGAATGCATCATTCCCCATAAGTCCCAAGTCAACTTGACCAGTAATACATACGAGAGGAACACTGTCAGAATAAGCTGTCGCAATACCTGTCACAAGGTTTGTAGCACCTGGTCCAGAGGTTACCATACACACCCCTACTTTACCTGTACTACGAGCATAACCATCTGCGGCATGAGCTAATGCTTGCTCATGACGTGGCAAAATCACTTTTACCTTGTCTTGCTTATATAATTCATCCATAATATCGATGGTGGCCGCCCCAGGATAGTTGAATAATACTTCAACCTGTTCCTCTTGAAGGGCTTTTACCAAATATGCTGCGCCTGAAATCATAGGTGCCTCCTTAGCTATGTAAAACATGCATATTGCATTCTCAATATTCTCATTCGATATATCTAAAAAATTGAATATCTTATATAGATGTGTTATACTCAGTAGTGTACCATATATTGTGGTACATGAGTATGTAATAAATCTCAAATTATAAAAATATATATTGATTCTGTCTGGAAAGGACTGTAAAACTATGAAAGAAATCTTAGGTTTTCACTTAAACGGTTGCCCTTATTGTGCAAATGCATTCCGTGCTATCGATGAACTTGTTGCAGAAAATCCTGCTTATGCAGATATTCATATCAACTGGGTTGAAGATCAAGACGCTCATGAGCTCTTCAAAACTCATCCATATGAATACTATCCAAACTTGTGGTTCGACCTCGACAAACAATATGAGGCTCAACCTGGTGAAAGCTATGACCAAACAAAAGCTTTAATCAAAGCTGTATTGGACAAGGCACTTGCATAAAATTATTACACAAAAATGTGATTATACTATTAAGAAAGAGGCTAGCATTGCTAGCCTCTTTTTTTGTCTTTCCATTCAAGATACATATGTCTAATAACTTGGACTGGTGATACTAGTAACATTCTAGGTCCACCATATCGCATGATTTCACGAATTTTTTCACGATAATCAGGTGCATAACAGTGTGTTTTACACACGCTACAAAATGTTTTACTTTCCATATAGGGACAGGCATCAATGCGGTGCTCTGCATATTCCCAAACCTTCTCGCAATCGTCACATAATCGCCCCTTAGGCGTATGGTGTTTATTATGACAATAGATGCCAATAATTTGGTACATAGTTTTTAGTTCTAACTTACGTTTTTCATCAACTGTCATAGTACTCTCCTATTTTACAGACCAAGATACCCAGGCCACTTTATCAACAGTTTTATTATGGATTTCTCCGTTAATGGCTAGTGGTTCAATAAGGTTTCTAATTTCTGCTTTCATAGCTTCCATATCGCCCCACGTATTATTGTGAAGTCGCATAGTAAAGTAATTCACCGCTTTATCAAGGCTCATAACCTCTGTTTCAGGAACCGTCTTATAAGTTACTTTTACATTATGCCCTATTTCGTGAATAGAATCTAAGCACTCTTTCATCTTGCCATCCCACGGGAATGAATCGCGACCAAAGAAATGTTTAGACAGCATATCGACTGTCTCATCGCTGCGTTCGCTGAAAGCAATCCACAAACATTTGTCCTTACTTGCTTCATGCATGGCCCGAATATTGTCTACATCAAACATGATGGGACAGAAAATACTATATGCCAAATCAAAGGTTTTATCCCATTTTAGTTCACGGCGTATTTCACCAGACCACGGTGCAATATACAAGCTAAGATCTAAACCTTCCGCCTCGGCTAATTGTTTAGCGCCTCGAATCATACCATCAGACAAATCTATGCCTGTTGCCTTATAGCCTTCACGAGCTAAGCCTAAGGCATAATCACAAACACCACAACCTACATCTAGGGTACGACCACCTGGAGGAGGCAAAAGATTTTCTTCATTCAAGAAGGAAAGAAACTCTGCAACCTGCGCCTTACGATCCTCCCTATTATGCATTTCTACAAAGTAATTGGAACGGTTATTCCACGAATCTTGCTCATCACGCCAAGTTTCGTTGACTGTGAGTTCTTGTATTGTATTTGTCATTCTATCTCCTCTGTATCACTACATCAACACTATGCATTGATACAATTTAGTACTTTATTAATCATTATTAGATAATATATATTATTCATCATGTCCTATATGCCTAGTGTTCCAGCTAGGATGTTCAGATTTTCATAAGGACATGCTTATTGTACATTATTCTCAAAATAAAATGTGTTACCCAAATCACATTCATATATTATTTCAATATTATCCTTTTTCTTTCAGTTTTAAAATTAAATTGAAACTTAAAAAGGCTTCTCGAAATTTCGAGAAGCCTTTTTAATGGTGCGCCTAGCAGGATTCGAACCTGCGCACCCGGTTCCGGAGACCGGCGCTCTATCCCCTGAGCTATAGGCGCATGAATACCTAAAAATTATACCATATTACGCTATGGTTCGATAGTATAAAGTATATATAGATAGTAGGTGTATGAAAAAAGCCCTCAATGTAGATTAAAATTTTACCTACCATTGAGGGCTCATCATTTTATTTATATTACTTAAAGTTTCTCTTTAAGCAGTGCTAGTAGAGCATCACAGCTACGACTGACATCATCATAGGTTTCGTCAAAGTTTCCTGTATACCAAGGGTCTTTTACATCTCGGCTTTCACCAACAAAGGACATGGCCTTATACACCTTAGAGTCCACATCATCTCCTATGATACATTTTAAATTACTTGCGTTATTTTCATCCATGATAATAAGGTAGTCAAAATTATGGTAATCATCTAATGTCACTTGGCGAGCCTTACGACGTGTATAAGGGATACCCATTTCATCGAGCTTCGCTTTGGTCCCATAATGAGTATCATTTCCTATCTCCTCGCGAGATGTAGCGGCGGATTCTATATAAATAGAGTCACTTAATCCAGCCTGTTTAACAATATGCTTCATATAAAACTCTGCCATCGTTGAACGACAAATATTACCGTGACAAATGAATAAAATTTTAATCATAATACACTCCTTAAATACTAATAGTCCTTACAGCATACGCTATAAGGACTATTAGTGCAATATTTAATTAGAAGTTATGTCTAACCCCTGCATCGATACGCCATGTATTATCTATAGTAGCACCAAAGTTTTTAGTGAATGTACCATATAGATATGTACTAGGACGAATACTCCAAGAGCCGCCGATTTCAGCATCGAGCCAAGTATCCTTTAAATCTACAGTTGTTTGTACTGTTGGATTCCCTGGCGCAGAGTATGTAGTATTTAATTTACCAGAGAATTCATGAGCTAGTGCGAGTTTTGCAAAGATATTGGATTTTTCTGTTTCTTTCCCAATGCCAATACCAATTCTACCTACAGCAGAGTTAACAGCGTCAGATTTTACATGCATAGAGCCACCGCCAGCAATAGCCGCATCATAGGATACGCCTTTTAAACGGCCTACAATAAATTCTACACTAGGGTCGATGTAGAAGCCATTTTGCTTTTTAATCCGTTTGCCATACTCAGCACTCAAGGATGTACCGTAAGTATGATAATTACCATTCAATCGTTGGCCACTAACGGAGTATAGGTTATAGTCATTAGATAATCTGTTACCACGAGCAATAATATCTAAATAACGTCCATCATCATGTTGTTTTGTCCCATATACGGCGATACCACCAAGTTTGCCATCACCACTGCCGTTAGCGTAAGAATTACTAGATGTACTGTAATCAATAGCACCACCAAAAATCCAACCATTAGATACTTTATGGTCGTAACCGACTTGTACCCCATTATAGGTCATATGCGCATCTGCGCCATCTGTAATTTTAGATTTACCGCCGATGTATTTAGCCCATATCCCTTTATCTGTATTAGCTAGACGAAGATCACCTAAACGACGGTCTAAATCGTTTGTATTGTTGCGCCAAGCCATTACTGTGGATGTAAGAGCCGATTTTGTACCACTCACCAAGGATGACTCACTATCCCGAGTAATCTTTGCTGTATCGTCTACAATGAGATGCCCTTGAGCATCAAAGTGATCTGCACCAAGTTCTGCAACAGCACCAGGGCTCGTAATACCTTCATTAATTTGAACGGTTGTGCTAAGCTTCTTATCATTACCAGTATATTGTAATTTATTAGTTAATGCTTGTATTTCCTTTTTATAACTTGCATCATCAATTGTATTACCGGAATGGTCGCCTTGAACGGTAATATGACTATTATCTGCTGCATGTTCAACGACGATTTGCCCTTTTCCTGCTTCACTTGCTGGTACACCAGATTTATAAATAGCATTCACATAACCGCTATAATTTTGAATCGTAATAGGACGAGCATCGATAGGATGAATATTCCCTGCTGCAGTTGGATTAACACCACCTACAAGATTGCGAACCTTACTGCCCTTATATAGATACGCCGCATTATCTCCCGATGGACGTTCTTTTTTAGGTGTAGGACGCTCCATACCAATCCATTCATTATTCCAAGTAGCACCATTTTGTAGGTAAATATCAGCACCAGAATTATGAGGATTTTTATTGCTTTCTGCATATTCATTTAATACAGCACCGGTGAGACTGGAGTTTGGTGTTGTGAAAGCTAAACCTACATTTGTTGGTTCTTCATTATGGTTTGGATCACGTCCATAATCCTTGTCGATTAAACCTACATTGCCAACGGCAACTAATTCTTTAGAGCCTGGGTGTTTACCATCGGAACCAGCATTTACGTACACATCGCCTTCTTCCGCTACTACAGAATAGGTATCAGAGGTTTCTAACGGATGTGTTATGATGCGACCACCGCCATCAACGATGATGTGGCCCCGTTGATTAGCTTGTAAGCCTACCCCAATAGCATCAATATCTACATTACCTTTCACATGTATATTTGTATCTCCAAAGTCTCTATTAGGATTATCCTTGCTAAGTCTAGGTACTTTGCCGCCGTACCCAGCATAAACAGCGCTCATATAGTAATGACCAAGCTCTCTTTTAGATGCTGGTGCATCATTTTTTAAACGTACAATAAGATCTTTATCTACTGTTAGTTGTGAGCCAAAGCCATTGTAGATACCTGTTACATTCTTGCTTTTACCGGCCTCCGTTAAGCTTTTACCATGTACATTAACAATTAAATTATCTTCAATATGCTTAACTTCAGGTTGCGTTTGTACTGGTGTCCCCATTGTTAAGCCCAGCAATTCCTCTGCTTTATCGCTTGTTACGGTAATCTCTGTAGCCATTGCAGAATAAGATATACCTGTTAATACTAATGCAGCCATCACAGCTGATACATGACGTCTAATCTTCATGATTCTCTCCTTCTTATACGATGCTTATAATACTCTCACTAAATCACATAAAATTTATAGCACTTAAAAACACAAAAAGACCCCCTTAGTCCAACTAAGGAGGTCTTTTATTAACTCACACACTCGGTAAGTACTAAAATTACTAATTATTATTCTTCAGGAGAAATAAGGAAGGACAATGCGCTAAAGTATTTATTTTGTTCCCCTTTATTTTGTGTAGGGAATGCAACTTCAACACCTACTACATTTAAGCCATCAGCTGTAACAGCTACGGTAGCTTTACCATTTTCATCGGCTTTAGCTTCACCAGTTAAATCATTTACTAAATCCTTGATAAGAGGTGCATTCGCATATGGTTTACCATCTTTAAATACTTGGATTTCATATGTATCACCTTTTCTTAACGTCAATGGATTAACAGAAGGTACAATTTGAATAAATGCATTCTTATCTACAAATGGTTTTGCTTGTGCATTCCAGTAATGAACATCATATTTGATAGCATGTGTACTCTTAACCGCACCAGGAACTTCTGTGATTGGTTTATGAATTGTTTTACCATCTTTAGTCTTAGTCCAGTAGCCATAATCAAAATTAGTTACAGTTACACCAAGATTTGCTGGTGGAACAATAGCTACATTTTTTTCATGCTTAACAACTTGTACTGGAATTTGTTTACCCTGTACATCATATCCAGTAATATTTTTTACCATATCTGCACTATAAGCATTATCTACAGGACCCTCACCTAATACAAGTACTTTTTCATCTGTACGATTAGCGAAGAATACACCATGAGCATCAACGGAAGAGCACACACCCCCTGCAGCTAAACCTACAGCAAATAAAGAAGCTAGAATTTTCTTATTCATAAGAACCTCCATAATCAATAACTAGTTTCAACAAACTTGTTATTATTTTACATCTAGATGGATATTTTGTACATACCAATACCCCTATAAGCAAGTTAATATGCAAACTAAGTATATACAAAACTTTTTATGCTAATTTTTCATAATTGATAAAATTATCATTTATTTTTCATATGTATATAATAAATAGGAATATCTTTTTTAATTACAAAAAACGACGCCCCTAACAGAGCGTCGTTCACTATCTATATAGATATTATTTTTTGTTTTTAGCTGCTTTCGCACGTGCGTTACGATCAAGGATTGTTTTACGCATACGAATGCTTTCAGGTGTTACTTCAACAAGTTCGTCATCATTGATCCACTCAAGAGCTTGTTCCAAGGAGAAGATACGAGGTGGAGTCAAGCGAACCGCTTCATCAGAGGAGCTAGAACGCATGTTAGTAACGTGTTTTTTCTTACATGGGTTAACATCCATATCAAGTTCACGAGTATTTTCACCGATAACTTGGCCTGCGTACACATCTTGGTTAGGACCAACGAACAATGTACCACGGTCTTGAACGGAGTTCAAACCATATGGTGTGGTTTCGCCATTTTCAAATGCTACTAATGCACCACGTGTACGGGAAGGAATTTCACCTTTGTATGGTGCATAGCCATGGAATACATGATTCATGATACCATTACCTTTTGTAGCTGTTAAGAATTGTGCACGGAAACCAATCAAACCACGTGCTGGAATTACGAATTCCATACGAAGGTAACCAGCCAACTCAACCATGTTAGTCAATTCAGCTTTACGTTGACCAAGGTTTTCCATTACAGTACCCATGAATTCTTGAGGTACATCGATAGTTAATGCTTCTAATGGTTCACACAATTTGTCATTAATGGTTTTGAAAATTACGCGAGGTTTACCTACTTGTAATTCATAACCTTCACGACGCATAGTTTCGATCAATACAGCCAAGTGCAATTCGCCACGGCCAGATACTTTGAACGCATCTGCAGAATCAGTTTCTTCAACTTTCATAGAAACGTTAGTTTCTACTTCGCGGAACAAACGATCACGCAAGTGACGGGATGTAACGAATTCACCTTCACGACCTGCAAATGGAGAGTTATTTACGGAGAATACCATGGACAATGTTGGTTCGTCGATGGAGATAGATGGCAATGCTTCAGGATTTTCAGCATCTGCTACTGTTTCGCCGATGTTGATATCGTCGATACCAGCGAATGCAATAATATCACCCATTTGTGCTTCGTCAGTTTCAACGCGGTTCAATCCATTGTATGTATATACACGACCGATTTTCGCTTTACGAGTGCTTTCACCAGTCATGATAGCCACTTGTTGGTTAGGTTTCATTTTACCGCGAACGATACGGCCTACTGCGATTTTACCGATGAAGTTATCATAATCAAGTGTAGTAACCATGAATTGAAGCGGACCTTCCAAATCACCTTGTGGTGCAGGAATTTCTTTAATCAATGTTTCAAACAATGGTTCCATATTTACTGCTTCATCATCCCAGTTAGTTTTAGCCACACCAGCACGAGCAGATGCGTATACTACAGGGAAATCAAGTTGATCATCATCAGCTTCAAGTTCCATAAACAATTCAAGAACTTCATCTTCAACCTCTTTAACACGTTGGTCAGGACGGTCAATTTTGTTGATAACTACGATTGGTTTCAATTTTTGTTCTAAGGCTTTACGCAAAACGTATTTAGTTTGAGGCATTGGACCTTCGTAAGCATCTACGAGAAGCAATACGCCATCAACCATGTTAAGTACACGTTCTACTTCGCCGCCAAAGTCAGCATGGCCTGGAGTATCAACGATATTAATTTTGATGCCATCATGCATTACAGCAGTATTTTTAGACAAAATAGTAATACCGCGTTCACGTTCCAAGTCGTTGGAGTCCATTACGCGTTCTGCTACTTTTTCATTTTCACGGAACACATGGCTTTGTTTTAATAATGCGTCCACCAAAGTAGTTTTACCATGGTCAACGTGGGCGATAATCGCTACATTACGAAGATTTTCGCGAATCATAAGATCCTCCCTTTAATTCTTTCAGTATATTTTATATCACATAGGACGTATGAAAGTCTCTATATTAGTATATTCCCAAAATTGGCAACAGTTAATTATAACGCAGTCTATAGATAAAAGTCAAAATACACTATAAAAAAGATTCCTTATACCTCTCTCTTCCAACAGCTTGAATTAAGTCTATCAAGATTTTGAATTAGAACAAAAGGCATAAGAAATCTTTCATTATTATTTAATTAATCTTCACCAATCATACGTACTTCTGGTTCAAGATGTACACCGTGTTGATCATACACACGACGTTGCACTTCACTAATCAAGTCGAGTACATCCTTCGCACTAGCACTGCCTGTATTGATGACAAAGCCAGCATGTTTATGGGATACTTGCGCATCACCTACGGATAAGCCCTTTAGGCCTGTTTGTTCAATTAATGTACCTGCAAAGTATCCTGGTGGACGTTTAAATGTAGAACCTGCACTGGCAAATTCTAAAGGCTGCTTTGATTCGCGTTTTTCTGTAAGCTCATCCATACGTGCTTTAATAGCAGCTTTATCGCCATGTTTGAGTGTCATAACGACTTCACCAATAACCTCATGGTTATCGTGGAATACACTATGACGATAAGCAAAATCTAGATGAGATGCATCGTACTCCTTGATATTACCTTGAAAATCTACAGCTAGTACTGATGTGACTACATGACTCATTTCCCCATCATAAGCACCAGCATTCATAAATACAGCACCGCCCAATGTTCCTGGAATACCGATGGCAAACTCAAGGCCAGATAGACCGTTTTCCCAGGCAAATTCAGATGCATCTTTTAACATATACCCAGAACCAATGCATAATACATTATCATTACAGTCCATGATTTGAGTCATATGTCGAACCGATACGACAGCACCGCGAATGCCCCCATCTTTCACCAAAATATTAGAGCCACAACCAATAACGGTTACAGGCACTCTCAATTCATGAATGGTGCGAAGCGTAAAACTCAACTCAGCCATCGTTGTAGGTTCAATAAATAAATCTGCAGGCCCACCAATTTTAAATGTCGTATGATGACATAAATGTTCTTGCTCTCGTACACGTGTACTTGGTAATTCTTTTAATAAGGCCGTTTTTAGCGCCTCAATGTTGTGGTTGTTGTTCGCCATGATCTAACACTTTCATCCCCTCAGTGATTGGTTCGCTAATGATTTTATAAATATCATTAGAGATTTGGCTCCAACGCATTTGTGCTTGTAAATAAGCAGCCGCTGCAGCATTTTCTTGAATTTGAGGCATCATTTCCTCTTGTTTCTTTTGTAATTCATCAGCCTCTGGTGCACCAGACAACTTTGCGTATTCCCATTGCATTTGTTGTGCCATAAATGTGCGTACCAAAGCCGCTGCTACGGCATCAGCTTTCAAAGCTTCTTGAGCAGCCATTAATTCTTTGTACTCTTCGGATTCACGCATAGCGTGAGCTAAATCATGAGCTTTATCGTAGTTCATAATATCCTCCTCTAACAACACCTGTTAAGACACCACCGTTCATATAGATTAGGTAGGTTCTCTAACACATATATTTACTATATCACTTTATGGTGAAAGTATTTTATTTAGGTTGAATCCAATTACCTTCGGCTTTAAGATCTGGATAATCAAGTTGACGCATCGCTTCATAAGCGATGATAGCTACCGCATTAGATAAGTTTAAAGAACGCGCTTCATCCACCATTGGTATGCGAATACATGTTTCTTCAACACCTTCTAATAAGCTTTCAGGCAAGCCTCTTGATTCAGGACCAAATACGAGCATATCCCCAATTTCATACTTTACCTCAGAGTGGGTATGCTTAGCCTTTGTAGTAGCGTAGAAATATCTGCGATCAGGATATTTCTCATACAATTCTTGAATACTTTCATGTACCTGTACATCTACCAAGTGCCAATAGTCTAGGCCAGCTCGTTTTACGTGCTTATCGTCGATAGAAAAGCCCAGTGGTTTGATAAGATGTAGGGTCATGTGATTCGCGGCGCATAAGCGCGCTATATTTCCTGTATTGCCAGGAATTTCTGGCTCATAAAGTACTATTTCCATTTTTGTTCCCCTATTCTTTACATCTATATTATTCTACAAAGGAACGCACAAAATGTCCACTTTTACCGCCTTCTTTTTCAACGAGATACGTAGGGCCTATGATCATGCCTTTATCGATGGCCTTACACATATCGTATACAGTGAGTAACCCTATTTGAACTGCCGTAAGAGCTTCCATTTCAACGCCAGTTTTCCCCGTCGTTTTAACGGTGGCCCGGACCTTAATAGCCTTGTTATGATTTTCATCGGTGCAAGCAAGGCTTTCACCATCTACTAAGGTGCAATGTACCTCAACCTTTGTCAGTGCCAAAGGATGGCAAAGTGGTATTAGATTACTCGTTTGTTTAGCTCCCATAATAGCAGCTAACTGAGCTACACTGAGAACATCACCCTTCTTCATAGTGCCTGCTGTAATGCGCTCATAAATGGCGTCATTAATAGCTATAAACCCTTCTGCAATGGCCGTACGAGATGTAATATCCTTATCAGATACATCTACCATCCACGCATTCCCCTCTTGATCAAAATGTGTTAAATCCATACTATATCCTTACTAATTCTGCATAAATTATCATCAATAGTTTTATTTTCATTTATTATATTATACAATAGAATTAAGATTTATATGTATAAGGAAGGAAGTGTTCCTATGAAAACAAAACTAACTTATTTCGGCCATGCTTGCTTTATGCTCACACGTGGTGATGTATCCATGATTTTCGACCCATTCTTGACTGGTAATACTTGGGATGTTGCAAAAAAAGAAGATATTAAATGCCAATATATCTTTGTCAGCCACGGACACGATGACCATTACGGCGATACAGATTTCATCGCTAAAGCAAACGATGCTCTCGTTATCTCTACGGCTGAGGTAGCCGGAAAAGCAGCCGCTGCAGGATGTCGCACTCACGCAATGCATTTAGGCGGTAAATTCGACTTTGAATTCGGTTCTGTTCGCATAGTACCTGCCTTCCATGGTGCTGGTGTTCCTGGTGGCCATGCAGCAGGTTGTATCGTCGACTTTTACGGTGATATCGTATACTTTGCAGGCGATACAGCGCTCTTTAGTGATATGAAATTATTGAACCGCTTTAGCGATATAGACTACGCTTTACTTCCTATCGGCGATAATTATACAATGGGTGTTGAAGATGCTGCACTTGCCGCTTCCTATGTAAAAGCTCGTATCTCCATTCCAATTCACTATAAAACATGGCCTGTTATCGACCGTGAGCCAGGTGTATTTACAAGCTTAGTAGAAGGCAAATACAACCAAACAGCTCTTATTATTGATCCTGGTTCCTCTATCGAGCTCAACAGCTAATGTAAAAAATAATAACTACGTAGAAATGACGCAATTCTAAGGAATTGCGTCATTTTTTATATTCTTTTAGAAATAATCCCTAATCTAACTCCAAGGCACATCCATACGCACCATAAGGTAATCTAAATCTCTTGGTTCGCCATAGAGAAACCACCGCGATTAGACATGCGTACAAACTCATCTATATCTTGTGTTTCATCTACACCCACATAGCCTAACTCTCTAACCATGCCATATGGATTATGAATGGATAATTGAGGATTTTCTCCTGTAAGAACCCATAGTACCTTATAGCCTTTCGGAGATTCGCGTAAACGTTCCTCTCCTTTACCATCTGTAAAGTATACTAGCAAATCTACACGATTCTGATTAGCTAACGAAAATACTGGAGAGAAGGCTGTAGAACCGCGCACATCAAGGCGAGGTTTCACATCTTTTACAGATTCCATCGTATAGGTGCGGCGTACTTCGTTATCACATTCTACAACAGTAATACGATGATTATAGGCATGTACAATTTGCAGTACTTGCTCCAAGGCGTTCATAAACTCTGCATCCGTAATACTACCACTCATATCAAGAGCGACCCATACATTTGCCTTATGCTGACGCAAGGAGCCAGATAATTCCAAGCGTTCAGGCTGACGACGATTGCGACGCATCGTCGTTTTTTTATACCCACTAGCAACCTTGCCCATGAGCTTTTTAAGGTAGAAATACCATGGCAGAGCACGGCGTGTCTTTTGGAATGTATCAATAAGACTTTTAACATACCCTTCCATATCACCTTTTGAGGCTTCATTAATATAGCGCTCCGTAATTTGATCCATCGTATCCGTATCGATTGAGTCGGATTCATCCCAAATATCATGACTCGTTTGGGGATCAAACTCCATAGCTACTGCCGTATCAGTATTATCTACCGGTACAAAGAGTTCAGGTTTTTCCTTCATCGCCTTATCGATAGCTTTAGCATAATACTCAATAGTACGGAATCGTTTGAGCATCAATCCAAAACGTTCATTTACATTTGCCACTGTTACTGCATCACGGTCTACATATTCTAAATAGTCATTTACTACCATATCCATAGCCATGTGAACAGCCGTTTTATTAAAACTTTGGCTCAGTGATTTTACACGCATCAAATGTGCTGAAATGATATGAAGAATTTCACGCTTAATACCATCCTTCATCACGTCTGGTGGTTGGCGTAGTAAGATGAAAGGATTTACATACAATACATAGCCACCTTGCTTTATATTAATACCAAAAGCACTGGTCATATCAAAGCGAATTCGATGGGCCATTTGCAAATAGAAGTAACCAAAGAATTGGTCCTCTTCAAGCAACAAACTATTTACATCATGTAAAATATTCCACAAACGTTGCTCATAAGTAGGCTTCATCACGGCTTGTTGCATTACCGCAAAATCGGTGCCTTCAATTTGTATCTCCTCTAAGGCACGTCCTATAGTACCTATATGACTATCTGACATATTATGATTCATCATATCTGCCGCTATGCGTTCTGGTTCCATGCTATGATGTTGTGCTTCATAACTATCTACATAGGCTTCGTAAGCAGCATAGATATGCGTGTATAAGGCCTCCGCTTCACGATGGATACCCTCACGCTTTGCATGCCATCGATCAAGAGCCTCGATAGCCTTTTCATCGTAGGCCCCTGTTTTCTCCCATCCGTCTATATGTGTGCGCAAATCAGAGGCGTCGCGGATATCGTCCTTATCTAAATTTCGTTGCATTATTCCACCTCCTTTTTCGTTCCAAAACTATATTAATTATCGTATTCCTAGACATATCTTTATGTAAAACTATAGTTACCTATTAAATAGAATTACTTTTGCGCTTCAAAAAAGGTAGCTACAAATAGTTCATCTTCAATGGCATAGGAATAAACACGTTCGTATGTATTACGCAAGTCTTTCATAACAGCTATGCGTAGATCACCTGGATACAATGTGAGAAATTCAATAAAGTGATGAACTTCTTCTGCATTGCTATTTCGATTTAACCGATGCAACATATTTTTAGCCGCTACATATAAACGAGTTGGACTTTCACTTTTAACCTGTTCAGCCATAGACATAATAGCACCTGGCTTTTGCACCGCTGCCAATACATCATCAAAGGTAATAAGTGGCTCTTGATCAGACTCAACAAAGTTTACAAAAGCCTCCGCAATAAGTTTACCTACGTTACCGCGGATAACATTCATAAATACATCGCGACTGTAGGCAGAACCTTCTTGATTTTTATAAATTGTATATAGACCAGATACGCGTTCAAAGGAACGTGGTGTAGCATCAATATCATCTTCATGGCGTTGATTTAAATACTCTGGATAAGAAGAAATAAATTCGATAACCTTTTCTTCAATACCAGCACCAATAGCCCAGTCAATCCATTGCATATAATCAGCATTCATATAGAGCCATACAAAACGATTTTGTTGTGCTGGGTCCATATCGATTGTTTGATAATCAAAAGAATCCTCAGGGTTCATCGCAGCAATGATACGCACTTGATCACTCAAAGAAAAACCATTGATTTCACGATTCAAGATGAGATTCATTAACTCCTGTTGTACTGCATGTTCTGCACGGTTAATTTCATCGATAAACAGTAATACTTGACGACCTTTATCCACGGCTTGTGCCACATGTTCCAACGTATGATGCACAGCATACACTGTAGTCTTTACAGAGTGTGTATTACCACGACCATCTGTATGTGTTACAGATTCTACAGTTGGCAAACCACCAATTTCACCTTCTTTTAAAAGATTTCCATCGATGGTTACCAATTCCCAGTCGTGCACAGTAGCTACTCGTGCCGCAAGAGATGTTTTACCAATCCCCGTTTCACCAACGAGCAAAGGCACTTGATTAGCAGCAAGCACTAATTCTACACTTGCCATTGTATCTATAAAGTTCATTGTATCTCCATTCTAATATTTCAAATATTCACCAACTGCTACTTTTTTTACAGTCCGTGTACCATAGGCATCAATAAGGGACAACAAATCAATAGACCACTTAGATTGACGCCCACCAATAGCCTTATTATTGATTAATTCACGAATATAATCGACATCTACAGTCTCACTTGTGATAGCCTCCACAATAATAGCCTTAATCTCATCGACAGTAATTCCTAATGTATTAGGTATGTATCCCAGTATAGACGCACTTACCTTGAATAAATGCAATGCTACGTCCTTCGTAAGATTCGTAATTTGACGCATAGCTTGTGGGTCTTGCTTTACTGCCGCTTCTAATATGGTTACGCTTGGCTCATTAATATAGCGCAACGCCAAGTAGCTTTCCTGTACGGCTTGTAACTGAACAGCCTCACTAGGTTCCTTGATGTACTGCAACGCATCATAATTGGCCCGTACAGCCTCTAACTGCAAGGCTTCAGATGGATTTGAAATATAGCGAATAGCCCATCCAGACTGAGCTAAGGCGCATCGAACAACCGCATCAGATGGATTGTTGATATATTCTAAAACGGCCCAATCCTTTTCTACCAGAGTATTTAACAATTCCTCTGAAGGATGTTCTACGAACTGAATCGCTCGAGGTGCTTGTGAAAGCGCCGTTTCAATAACTTTTGGTGTCGGATTTTTAATATATTGTAACAACATACCATTTTGGATGACACATGTTAACTGCATTGCTTCTGTAGGGTTAGGAATATTCCGAATCCCATGGGGGTTATTGGTCAGCGCAGTTATATATTGTTCCTCTGTCATGATAACCTTCTTTTCTATCTAAAAAGGCCATACGAATACGTACGGCCTATACTGAATTCTATTCCTATTGTATCATATTTTTTCGATATAATTATATCTGTTTCGTATACTTACTACACTGTTAATGCATCTAAATCAGAATTATTCCCAATTACTAATAATTTATCTGCTGCTGAAAGTACAGTAGTAGGATTTGGTGGTACCTCTAACTCGTCCCCTCGTCTTATACCAACTGCATTAAGATTATAGGCCTCACGTAAATTAGAATCCTTTAAGCATGTGCCAACCATAAAAGTTGGCATATCTACCTCGATGAGGCTAATATTTTTAGACAACTGTAAATAATCCATTACATGGTCTCGTGTTAAAGATTGTACTAAACGTTGTGCTACATCATATTCCGGATAGATAACCATATCTACGCCCATCTTCTTAAGCATCTTACCTTGAAGGGCATTTTCAGCTTTAGAAACCACATGAGGCATATTCATTTCTTTCAACAACATAGAGGTCATAAGATTGGCTTGAATATTATCACCAATAGCAACAATAACGATGTCAAATTGGCTCAAAGCCAACGCTTTAATAGCCTCTTCATCTGTAGTATCTGCTACGATAGCATGCGTCACATAAGGAGCAACCTTTTGTACGATTTCTGGATTAATATCTACACCTAATACTTCATGATGCATAGATGCTAACATCTTTGCAATGGTTGTACCAAATTGGCCAAGACCAATAACGGCAATTGTTTTATATTTCATGCTCTATCTCCTGATAAGCTAATCATTTTACTTAATTATAATAATACGTTCTCTTCTGCGTAACCAATCGGCTTGGTTGGTGCTGTTCGAAGCGCCCATGTACCGATGACAGTCATAACACCTACACGGCCTGTAAACATGACGAGCATCAATACCCATTTACTACTTTCAGATAAATCAGGTGTAATCCCTGTGGTAAGACCTACTGTACCAAAAGCAGATGTTACCTCAAAGAGTAAACGAATAAAATCATAAGGCTCATCCCATGCTAGGTAACATGTAGCTAGCAACACGAGAAGAATGGATAAAAAGATAATCCCATTTGCTTTCAACACAGTTACTAAAGAGATACGCCGTTCAAAAACCTCTGTATCTGGTCGGTTATTAAACAACGTGCGCGATGCGAGGATGGCTACCATTACGGTACTAATCTTGACGCCACCACCTGTGGAGTTAGGCCCCGCCCCGATAAACATGAGCATAATAGTAACAAATAAGGTAATTGGATGTAATGCATTATAATCAACTGTCGCAATGCCTGCCGTACGTGGGGTTACAGCTTGGAAGAACGAAGCTAAAATTTTATTCCAAATTGGTAAAGGTCCAAATGTTTGTGGATTAGACCATTCTACGCCAAGGAAAATAATAGCCCCTAACGCAATGAGAAATGCAGTACCGACAAGCATAATTTTTGTATGTAGTTTAAGATCTACAAAACGAAAAACCTTGCGATGTGACCATATATCAAAAGCTGCTAAATAACCAAAGCCACCTATAATGATAAGGGCCATCGTATTGATATTAAATAGTATATCGCCTACCATCTCATAAGGTAAATTATTATCAAAAAATACGAAACCTGCATTACAAAACGTGGAAATGGATTGCATAATCCCCGTATACAATGCTGCATTACCAATATATGGGTATAGCTGGATAGTATAGATTATGCCTCCAATAATTTCAATAACAAAGGTATAGATGGTTAATTTTTTCGTAATATGTAAAAGCCCTGTCATCCCATCTTGACCGACGTCTTCCGACAAAAGCACCCTACTCTTAAGACCTACTCGTTTTCCTAGCAATAAGGCAATGATTGTAGTAAACGATACAATACCTAGACCACCTAATTGAATGAGTATAACCATCACGATTTTACCAAACAGAGACCAGTGGTAATACGTATCTACCGTCGCTAACCCTGTCACAGATACGCAAGACACTGCCGTAAAAGCGGCATCCACAAGAGTTGTATACTGACCTTGCGCACTGGCTATGGGCAACATAAGTAATAGGGTTCCTAATACCATAACCCCTAAAAAACTAAGTGCCAATAGACGATAGGGATTTTGTTGCATATAGCGTTGTACATGATTATGTGAAATATCATGCCACATATTAACACTCCAATCCGGTTAGGCTTAATACAGATTCTAAGCTAGGTAATGGTGTCCTGCCACCAATACCTTGTGTATTTAATGAAGCTACAGCAGAAGCAAAGATAGCGGCTTCCTCTAACTCCTTATAAGCACAGTGCATCAATGCTTCTTGACCATTCATATTCGTTTCTGCCGTATCCATTATTTTATGGATGCACTTAGCCAATCGTGCTAAAAAAGCACCGTGGAAACTATCCCCTGCCCCTGTAGTGTCCACCACAGATTCTTGAGGGAATGGTTTACATCGATACGCTGTCCCATCAGGCCATACGAAATAGCTGCCATTAGCACCGTCGGTAACGCCTGCGATGAGTGCGCCTTGGTCATGAATGATGCGACAAGCCGCTTCTAAATCAGTTGTGCCTGTATACTTTTCAGCATAATCGCGGGCCACAATAACGATATGGCTCTTCTCGGTTATTGGTTTCATCTCTTCGTCGTAGCGCTGTGCACCACCATCGAGAGATATGAGCGTGCCATGATCTTGTGCTACATCCATAGCAGAACGCATGAGATTCCGATGGCGCCCATTAATATGCAAAATAAAAGAATCTGTAATTAACTGTTTGTGTGTTTCTAATAGGTCTGGCTCAGATGCAGTAGACCTCTCAAAAAATACGGCCCGTTCCCCTGTGCTATGTTTTACAAGGATTGTAGCGACACCACTTTTTGCGCCACGTTCAACTTGGATAGCATCTGTATTTACATTGTATTTTTGAAAGTCATCTAAAATATGACGACCTACCATATCATCGCCAATACTATCGATCATAGACGTATGAGCACCATACTTTCCAGCTACAGCTAACGCCGTAGCCACAGGACCGCCACCATCTGTAGTAGAAGAAACAACCTGCTGTACCTCGCGCCCCGTTGGATAATGGTCCACAACGATAAAACAATCAAGTGTACTGGCACCGATGCCTACAATATCTATATATTTTCTAGGAAATGTAGTCATACTAACCTCCTACCCCTTTACCGATCTACTATAACCAATGCAATAACGGTAACTATGACTATAGTTTCTCTTATCCGATCATAGTAAATCCGTTCTATGTAATATAACCTTTATAGATCAAGCGTTTTATAAATTGTATAATTACAGAATACATTTCGTAGTATAAAAAGTAAACCCCAGACTATGATCTGGGGTTATTATGTAGAGTTTTCAGTTTTTGTTTTTAATTATTCCTCTTCTACGTAATTAATAACTTTGCCTTTAGTTCTAATAAAGTTAGGAATAATTAATACTAGTGCAGCAATAGCAACAATACCATAAATACCAGCCATGCCAATCCATTCAAATGCGTGACCTAGTACGAGACCAATAACAGCAAAGTCCGCATCACCAAATGTTGTATTTTGGAAGCCTAATTGACCGAGAACTGGTAATGCCAATGCAGGTAAGAATGTAATAGCCAAGCCATTGAGGAATGCACCTACGGCTGCACCACGGCGGCCACCTGTAGCATTACCATAGATACCCGCTGTTGCACCGCAGAAGAAATGTGGTACAAGGCCAGGAATGATTAATACACCACCTACAGCACCAAGGATTAACAT